>NZ_JBEXLA010000012.1:66111-178238 GCF_040609715.1 Streptomyces sp. NPDC004610
TCCCGCGCCCCGTCAGCCGACCTCGTCCGGGATCCCGCGCCCCGTCAGCCGACCCTGTCCGGGAAGTCGCGCCCCGTCAGCCGACCTCGTCCGGGATCCCGCGCCCCGTCAGCCGACCTCGTCCGGGATCCCGCGCCCCGTCAGCCGACCCTGTCCGGGAAGTCGCGCCCCGTCAGCCGACCTCGTCCGGGAACCCGCCCCCCGTCAGCCGACCCCGCCCGGGAACCCGCCCCCGTCAGCCGACCTCGTCCGGGAGGTCGTAGTCGTCCACCGCCAGGGCGAGGAGGTCGGCGTCGACGGGGGAGGCGCCGACCTCGATGCCGGTCGCCCCCTCGGCCTCGCGCAGCTCGAACCAGATGCTCTTGCCCTCGCCCCGCGGATCGACGCCCCAGGCGTGCGCCAGCAGCTCGATCAGCACCAGGCCCCGGCCGGAGGAGGCCAGCTCCCCGGGGCGGCGCTTGTGCGGGAGGTCGTCGCCCGCGTCCGTGACCTCCACCCGCAGCCGCCGCTCACCGGGCTCCCCGCTGATCTCGGCGACCAGCAGGGCATCGGTGTCGGTGTGCACCAGGACATTGGTCAGCAGCTCGGAGACCAGCAGGACGGTGGAGTCGATCTGGTCCGCCGACGCCCAGTCGTGCAGCAGTTCCCGCAGCTGCTGCCGGGCCACCGCGATCCGCTCCGGCTCGGCCTGCGCGACCGTCAGCATGGTCCGCCGGACCGGGGTGAGGACGGCCGTCGGGCCGCCGTGCCCGGGGGCGTCGCCCAGCCGGTGCAGCAGCAGGACGGCGATGTCGTCCTCGCGGCGGTCGGCCAGCGGGCCGGTGCTGTGGTGCGAGGACGGCCCGTGCACCGCCTGGACCAGGGCGTCCGCCAGGGTCTCCAGATCGCCGGTGTGCGCCTCCAGGGTCGCCCGGATCCGCTGCCAGCCGGTGTCCAGGTCATGGCCGCCGGTCTCGATCAGCCCGTCCGTGCACAGCGCCAGCGTCTCGCCGGGCTGGAGCGCGAAGGTGGTCGTCGGATAGTCGGCGTCGGGGTCGATGCCCAGCGGCAGCCCGCCCGAGGTGGCCCGCCGCAGCACGGTTCCGTCCGCCATCCGGATCGCCGGGTCGGGATGGCCCGCGCGGGCGACGTCCAGGACGCCGGTCGCCGGGTCGGTCTCGACATACAGACAGGTCGCGAAGCGCGGGTCGTCGCCGGACTCGTCGTGGTGGGAGCCGATGCCGTGCAGGAAACGGGAGGCGCGGGAGAGGACCGCGTCCGGGCGGTGGCCCTCGGAGGCGTAGGCGCGCAGCGCGGTGCGGAGCTGGCCCATCAGCCCGGCGGCGCGTACGTCATGGCCCTGGACGTCCCCGATGACCAGGGCGAACCGGCGTCCCTCGCCGGGCAGCGGGATCACGTCGTACCAGTCGCCGCCGACCTGGAGGCCGCCGCCGGTGGGGACATAGCGGGCGGCGACCGTCATCCCGGGGATCTTCGGGCCGAGCGTCGGCAGCATGGAGCGCTGGAGGCCGTCGGTCAGTTCCCGCTCGGACTCGGCGACCCCGGCCCGGGCCAGCGCCTGGGCCAGCATCCGGGCGACCGTCGTCAGCACCGACCGCTCGTCCGGGTTGAAGGCGACCGGGTAGGCGAAGGCCGCCATCCAGGCGCCCATGGTCCGTCCGGCGACCGTCAGCGGGAGAAACGCCCAGGACTGGCGGCCGAAGCCCGCCGCGAGGGGCCAGGTGACCGGGTAGCGGGACTTGTACTGCTCGGGCGAGGAGAGATAGACCGCCCGGCCGGTGCGGCAGACCTCGGCGGCCGGATAGTCGGTGGCCAGGGACATGTGCGAGAAGGGATCCTCGTCGCCGGGCTGCTGGCCATGATGGCCGACGATCGTCAGCCGGTCGGCCTCCACCCCGAACACCGCGAGCCCGTCCGGGGTGAACCCCGGCATCGACAGCCCGGCGGCCACCCGCAGCACCTCGGCCGTGGACCGGGCCTCGGCCAGCGCCCGCCCCGCGTCCAGCAGAAACGCCTCCCGCGAACGCCGCCAGTCCCCGGTGACGGCCCGCCGCCCGGCCGGGGTGCCCGGGGTGGGCTCCGCGACCTCCTGAAGCGTCCCGATCAGCTCGTACGCCCGCTTCTCCGGGTCGAAGGACGGCTTGGAGCGGCTGCGGACGATCCGGATGATCCGGCCCCGCTCGTCCATCACCCGGATCCGGACCTCGGCGAGGGTGTTCTCGGCGACCGCGAGCTGCACCACCCCGGTGATCTCGTTCCAGTCCACGGGGTGCAGCCGGGCTCTGACCTGGGCCTCGGTGAGGACGGTCGGCTCCGCGGGCAGCCCGAGCAGCCGGGCGGCCTCGGCATCCACCGTGACCTGCCCGATCGAGGTGTCCCAGTGCCACAACCCGGTCGCGAGGGCGGCGAGAACCTGCCCCACTGCCGGCAGGGGCTCACCAGTGCGCATTGCCCCACTGTAAGAACAGCCGATCGAACAGTGCCACCGATGCCGTACGGCAGTGTCGTACGGCACGGTCGTACGGGGGCGTCCCGCCGGCCGGGTCCCGGGGCCGTAATGCAGGGGAAGGGCGGTGCGGGCGGCCGGTACCCTGGGGGCACCCTGGGGCGACGTTTCACGTGAAACACAGTGAAACAAAGCCCTCCACCACCCTCACCTCACTCTCCATCCGAATACACCCGATCAGCGAAGGCTGGATGAACGACGATGCATCGGTACAGGTCCCACACCTGCGGCGAGCTGCGATCCTCTGACGTCGGCACCGACGTCCGACTCAGTGGCTGGCTGCACAATCGGCGCGACCTGGGCGGCATCCTCTTCATCGATCTGCGCGATCACTACGGCATCACGCAGCTGGTGGCCCGCCCCGGCACCCCCGCCTACGAGGCCCTCGACGGGGTCTCCAAGGAATCCACGGTCCGGATCGACGGCCAGGTCGTCTCCCGGGGCGCCGAGAACGTGAACCCGGACCTGCCGACCGGTGAGGTCGAGGTCGAGGTCGGCGAGGTCGAGCTGCTCGGCGCCGCCCAGCCGCTGCCCTTCACCATCAACGCCGAGGACGGGGTGAACGAGGAGCGGCGTCTGGAGTACCGCTTCCTCGACCTGCGCCGCGAGCGGATGCACCGCAACATCATGCTGCGGACGGCGGTCATCTCGGCCATCCGGCACAAGATGACCGCGCTGGGCTTCAACGAGATGGCGACGCCGATCCTGTCGGCGACCTCCCCCGAGGGCGCCCGCGACTTCGTCGTCCCGTCCCGGCTGAACCCGGGCCGGTTCTACGCCCTCCCGCAGGCGCCGCAGCAGTTCAAGCAGCTGCTGATGATCTCCGGCTTCGACCGCTACTTCCAGATCGCGCCCTGCTTCCGCGACGAGGACGCCCGCGCGGACCGCTCGCCGGGCGAGTTCTACCAGCTCGACGTCGAGATGTCCTTCGTGGAGCAGGAGGATGTCTTCCAGCCCATCGAGCGGCTGATGACGGAACTCTTCGAGGAGTTCGGCGGCGGTCGCCCTGTCACCTCCCCCTTCCCCCGCATCCCGTTCCGCGAGGCGATGCTGAAGTACGGCTCCGACAAGCCGGACCTTCGGGCGCAGCTGGAGCTGGTCGACATCACCGATGTCTTCGAGGGCTCGGAGTTCAAGGCGTTCGCGGGCAAGCATGTCCGGGCGCTGCCGGTGCCCGCCGTGCAGGACCAGCCCCGCAAGTTCTTCGACCAGCTCGGCGAGTACGCCATCGCCCAGGGCGCGAAGGGCCTGGCCTGGGTGCGGGTCGGCGCGGACGGCGCGCTGTCCGGCCCGATCGCGAAGTTCCTCACCGAGGAGAACGTCAAGGTCCTCACCGAGCGCCTCGGCCTCGCCGCCGGGCACGCGGTCTTCTTCGGCGCGGGCGACTTCGAGGAAGTCTCCAAGATCATGGGCGCGGTCCGGGTGGAGGCGGCCAAGCGCGCCGGCCACTTCGAGGAGAACGTCTTCCGCTTCTGCTGGATCGTGGACTTCCCGATGTACGAGAAGGACGAGGAGAGCGGCGCGATCGACTTCTCCCACAACCCCTTCTCCATGCCCCAGGGCGGCCTGGAGGCCCTCCAGACCCAGGACCCGCTGGACATCCTCGGCTGGCAGTACGACATCGTCTGCAACGGCGTCGAACTGTCCTCCGGCGCGATCCGCAACCACGAGCCCGAGATCATGCTCAAGGCGTTCGAGATCGCGGGCTACGAGCGGGACACGGTGGAGGAGAAGTTCGCCGGGATGCTCCGCGCCTTCCGCTTCGGCGCCCCGCCGCACGGCGGCATCGCCCCCGGCGTCGACCGGATCGTCATGCTCCTCGCCGACGAGCCCAACATCCGCGAGACCATCGCGTTCCCCCTCAACGGCAACGCGCAGGACCTGCTGATGGGCGCCCCGACGGAGCTGGACGAGACACGGCTGAGGGAACTGCACCTTTCGGTGCGCAAGCCGCAGCCGAAGTAGGGCGCGCGCACGCGAACGCCCCGCCCCGGCTCACGCCGGGTGCGGGGCGTTGTGCTGCGTGCCGTGTGCTGCGCCGGCTCAGCGGGCGACGAACTGGGTCAGGATGGCCTGGACCTCGTAGATGTCGACGCCCTTCGTGAACGTCTTCTGGACCGGGGTCGGGGAACCCGAGACCCAGATCTTCAGCTCCGCGTCGAGGTCGAACGTACCGGCCGTCTCCACCGCGAAGTGGGTGATGCTGCGGTACGGGATCGAGTGGTACTCGACCTTCTTGCCGGTGATGCCCTGCTTGTCGACCAGGATGAGACGGCGGTCGGTGAACAGGATGGTGTCGCGGATCAGCTGGTACGCGGCGTGCACCTGCTCGCCCTGGCCCAGGAGCCGGGTGTAGTCCTGGGCGGCCTGGGCCGGGTCTATGGCATGCGCGTTACCGAAGAGCGCCATGGTGGTATCCCCCCACTTGAATGATCGTCCGGAATGTATACCTTGACGGTGGGGGGTTTGGCCATGGGGGACGGTGGATCGGTGGGACCCCGTTGTCAGGCGGCTTCGGTGGGCTCGCCGCCGAAGCGCTCCTTGTAGGTCTCCAGGTCGTCGTCCGTCAGCTTGGCGAACAGGACCGGGGGGACCCGGAAGGGGGTGCCGGGCGGGAGGGTGGTCAGCGAACGCGCCTCGGCGGGCGTCACCCAGGTCGCGTCGTCACCGGGCAGGGTGAACGCCGCGCGCATCTCCGCCGCCACCGACGGGATGACCGGCTCCGAGACCACCGCGTAGAGGTGGATCAGATTCATCGCGGTACGCAGGGTGAGGGCCGCGCCCGGCTGGTCGGTCTTGATCTCCAGCCAGGGGGCCTTCTCCTCCAGATAGGAGTTGCCCGCCGACCACAGCGCGCGCAGCGCCGCCGCCGCCTTGCGGAACTGGAGGGCTTCGAGCTGGGTCTCGTAGTCCGCCAGGAGCCGGGCGATCTCCTCGCCGAGCTTCGTCTCCGCCTCGCCGGGCTCGCCGCCCGCCGGGACCTCCTCGCCGAAGCGCTTCCTGGAGAAGGACAGCACCCGGTTCACGAAGTTGCCGAGGGTGTCCGCCAGGTCCTTGTTCACCGTCGCCGTGAAGTGCTCCCAGGTGAAGGACGAGTCGTCCGACTCCGGGGCGTTGGCGATCAGGAAGTAGCGCCAGTAGTCGGCCGGGAGGATGGCGAGGGCCTGGTCCGTGAAGACGCCCCGCTTCTGGGACGTGGAGAACTTGCCGCCGTAGTACGTCAGCCAGTTGAACGCCTTGACGTAGTCGACCTTCTTCCAGGGCTCACGGACGCCCAGCTCCGTCGCCGGGAACATCACCGTGTGGAAGGGGACGTTGTCCTTCGCCATGAACTCCGTGTAGCGGACCGGGTCGGGGCCGGTGTCGGCCTCGTACCACCAGGACTTCCAGTCACGGGTCTCGTCCTCGGGGGCCTGGTCCGACCATTCCTTCGTCGCGCCGATGTACTCGATCGGGGCGTCGAACCAGACGTAGAAGACCTTGCCCTCGGCCGCCAGCTCCGGCCAGGTGTCCGCCGGGACGGGGACGCCCCAGTCCAGGTCGCGGGTGATCGCGCGGTCGTGCAGGCCCTCGGTCAGCCACTTGCGGGCGATGGAGGAGGCGAGCTGCGGCCAGTCCGCCTCGTGCGCGGCCACCCACTCCTCCACCTCGTGCTGGAGCTTCGACTGGAGGAGGAAGAGATGCTTGGTCTCGCGGACCTCCAGGTCCGTGGAGCCGGAGATCGCCGAGCGCGGGTCGATCAGATCGGTCGGGTCCAGCACGCGGGTGCAGTTCTCGCACTGGTCGCCGCGGGCCTTGTCGTAGCCGCAGTGGGGGCAGGTGCCGACGACATAGCGGTCCGGGAGGAAGCGGCCGTCGGTCGGGGAGTACACCTGGCGGATCGCCCGCTCCTCGATGAAGCCGTTCTCGTTCAGCCGGCGGGCGAAGTGCTGGGTGATCTCGCGGTTCTGGGGGGACGAGCTGCGGCCGAAGTAGTCGAAGGCGAGGGCGAAGCCGTCGTAGACCGCCTTCTGGGCGTCATGCGCCTGCGCGCAGAACTCGTCGACGGGGAGGCCCTGCTCCTTCGCCGCGAGTTCGGCGGGCGTGCCGTGCTCGTCGGTCGCGCAGATGTAGAGGACGTCGTGGCCGCGCTGGCGGAGGTAGCGGGCGTAGACGTCGGCCGGGAGCATGGACCCCACCATGTTGCCCAGGTGCTTGATCCCGTTGATGTACGGAAGGGCGCTGGTGATGAGGTGTCGAGCCATCGCGGCTGCTCCAGGTGGGTTGGGTTCTGTGCTGGTGAATCAATCAACCTTCAAATCGTAGCCGACAGGGGTGGGCCGCCCGCTTCTCGTTTTCGGGGGGAGAAGGGAGGGAGAAGGGGCGGCCTGGGGTGTGGGTGCGCGGGTGCGGGGGTCAGGGACGCCAGTCCTTGAGGATGCCCTCGTGGACTTCCTTGTCGGTGAGTTCCAGGGGGGTCTCGCCGGCCAGGAAATAGGAGGTGTTCGGGGTCTTCAGCTTGCGGAGGTAGTCGAACGCCTTGTTCTCCGGGTCGCCGAACGCGACGAAGGAGAAATGGATCTGGGGGTGCGACTTCGCGGCGGCGGTCAGGGCCTGGGTCGCGGGGGTCTTGGCGTCCGGGGCGCCGTCGGTCTGGAAGACGACGAGGGCGGGGTGGGTGGTGCCGGACTTGTCGTAGTGGGTCAGGATTTCTTCCACGGCCACGTGGTAACTGGTGCGGCCCATGCGGCCGAGGGTGGGGTGGACCTCGTCGATCTTGGTGTGGTGGTCGGTGGGGGTGAGGTCGGTGGTGCCGTCGAGTTCGGTGGAGTAGAAGACGACGTGGACGGTGGGGGTCGGCTCCGCCGGGGGGAGGTGGGGGTGGGTGGTGAGGGTGAGGGTGGCGGCGAGGGCGTAGGTCTGGGTGGCGAGGGCTTGGGCGGAGCCGTCCTTGTAGTACGGGCGCATGCTCGCGGAGCGGTCGAGGGCGAGGTAGATGGTGGTGGGGGTGAGCGGCTCGGCTCCGCCGTCGCCGGATGTTTTCCCACCCGCACCACCCGTGCGGGTTTCGTTGTCAGGTGCGGGTGGGCCCTGGGGGGCGGGGGCGCGGTGGGCGGCTGCGGGGTCGGGGGTGGGGGTTGGCTGCGCCGCTTCGGGGGTGGGGGGCGTGGGCGTGGCTTCGGGGGTGGGGGTCGGCTGCGCCGGGGGGGTTGCTTCGGGGGTGGGGGTTGGCTGCGCGGCTTCGGGGGTCGGGTGCGTAGGCGTGGCCTCGGGGGTGGGGGTCGGCTCCGCCGGGGCGGTTGCTTCGGGGGTGGGGGTCGGCTGTGCGGCTTCGGGGGTGGGCTCCTTGGCGACCGGCTCCTCGGCTTCGGGCACTTCGGTTGCCGAGGGCGGCGGGTCTTCGGCGACGGGCTCTTCGGTTGCCGGGGGCAGCGGCTCTTCGGCGACGGGCTCGATGGCCGGGGGCAGCGGCTCTTCGGCGGCTTCCGGCTCCTTGACCTCGGGGGTTGCCTCGGTGGCGGGGGGCTCCGGCTCGGCGGCCACTGTGGCGACGGGCTCGGGTTCGGGCTCGGGTTCGGGCTGGGGCTCGGGCTGGGGCTCGGTGGTGGCCGTCTCCGGTTCGGTCTGGGGCTTCGGTTCGACCGGGGCGGGCTCCGCCTCGGCCGTCGGCTCGACGGGCTCGGCTACTGGCTCGTCCACCTTCTCGGCGTCAGTCTTTGCCTCGGTGGGTTCGGGCTCGGGCTCGGGCTCGGTGAGTGGCTCGGCTGCATCAGCCTTTGCCTCCGACGGCTCGGGCTCAGCCTCGGGCTGCTCAGGCTCGGTGGTGACCGGTGCCGATTCCTCCGCCTCAGCTGTGACCGGGGTGGACTCCTCCGGCTCGGCAGCCTCCGGTGCGGATTCCTCTGCCTCGTCGGCGATCGACTCCGAGCCTTCCGGCCCGGCGGCGACGGGCGTCGATTCCTCCGGCTCAGCCGCGACCGGTGCGGATTCCTCCGGCTCAGTAGCCTCCGGTGCGGACTCCTCCGCCTTGTCGGAGACCGACTCCGGCTCAGCCGTGACCGGCGTCGACCCCTCCGGCCCGGCGGCGACGGGCGTCGATTCCTCCGGCTCAGCCGTGACCGGCGTGGACTCCTCCGCCTCGGCAGCCTCCGGGGCGGACCCCTCCGCCTCGTCGGCGACGGGCGTCGATTCCTCCGCCTCAGCCGTGATCGGTGCGGATTCCTCCGCCTCGGCAGCCTCCGGTGCGGACTCCTCCGCCTTGTCGGAGACCGACTCCGGCCCGTCCGCGACCGGCGTCGACCCCTCCGGCCCGTCCGCGACCGGCGCCGAATCCTCCGGCTCAGCCGTGACCGGCGTTGAGCCCTCCGGCCCGTCCGCGACCGGCGTCGACCCCTCCGCCTCACCCGCGACCAGCGTCGCCGCGGCCCCCGCGGCCTCAGCCCCCCGCGGCTCCCCCGCGCCCTCTCCCCCCACCGGCTCCGCCGGCCTTGGGACCGTGATGTTGTCGAACGCCGCCGACACCAGGTCGTGCGCCTGCGGGGAGGACGACCGGGGTTCCGGGACCTGGACCGGCGTCGGTTCCGGGGACGGGGACGGGATCGTCGGTGTCTGCGCCGGGGCCTGAGTCTGCGTCCGGGTCCGCGACTCCGCTCCCGCGCTCCCCTCCCCGCCCGCTTCCGCCGAGGTCTCCGCCCCGGCGCCGCCCGCCGCCGCCGTCGTCGCGGCGCCCGCAGTCGCCGTCGCGTCCGGCTCCTCCGCCGGAGGCGCCAGGGTGCTCGTCGCGGGCGTACCCGCACCCTCCGGCTCGGCGGATCGCGCTCTGCGTGAGCGGCCGAATGCGTTCCGCAGGAGAGTGAGAATGCCCATGTGCGCAACCCTTCGCGTGAGTTGATGCCCGTAGATCCCTGGCCAGGACGGACACGTAAGGTTAGCGGCCCGATGGGGTGATCTTGGGGAGGGATCGGGTGGGCCGCCCCACCCGGACCGCTGCCCGGCGCCGGGTATCCATGCCGGTGCCGGTGCCGGTGCCGGTGCCGGTGCCGGTGCCCGTGCCCCCGTGCCCATGCTCGTGCCCACCCCTGCGCTCGCGTCCGCCGCCCGTGCCCGCGCCCGCACCCGTAGCGCACCCATGCCGCATCCACCCGCACCCCCCCGCACACCCCCCCGCACACCCCCCCGCACACCCCCCCCGCACCCCCCGCGCCACCCCCCACCACCCCCATATCGACATGGAAATGTCGGCCATATATGTGACTGATCTACGCGCCTAGCGTCACCCGTCGCTCGGATACCTTTACTTCACTCGCCGTTCATGCGTCGGCTCCGCTCCCGCACAAACGTGCTCCTACCGTCCGTCACGCTGGATAAAAGGGGAAGCAAGGGGAGAACCACGTGCGTATGCAGTTGCCCATCATCAAAACCTCCAACGACTCGCACCCCGGTGGTCGCGCCGCACTCACGTGCCGCTTCCGCTGTGGGGACGCCTGTTTCCACGAGGTGCCCAATACCACCGCCAATCCGTACGTCGGCGATGTCATCGCCACCGCGCTGAGCCGCCGTACCGTGATGCGGGCCGCCGCGGTCGTCACCGCAGCCGCTGCCGCCGGGACGGCCGTGTCGACGGCGGTCGCGCCTCAGGCGCAGGCCGCGCCCGCCGACGGGTGGGGCTGGGGGAAGGACAAGGCGGCCAAGGGGCTGCGGTTCACCCCCGTCGCGCCGAACACCCATGACGCCGTGACCATCCCGGACGGGTACCGGCAGAATGTCGTCATCCGCTGGGGTGAGCCCATTCTGCGTGGCGCTCCCGCCTTCGACCCGGACAAGCAGACCGCCAAGGCGCAGGCCGGGCAGTTCGGGTACAACAACGACTTCCTCGCCCTGCTGCCCGTGCCGGGCGAGCGCGGCCGGCAGATTCTCGTCGCCAACCATGAGTACACCGACGAGGTGCTCATGTTCCGTGGCTACGACTCCGCCAACCCGACCCGCGAGCAGGTGGAGATCGCCTGGGCCGCGCACGGGCTGACGGCCGTCGTGGTGGAGGAGGAGGGGAGGAGCGGGAAACTCAGCGTCGTTCCGCGGCATCCGCTGAACCGGCGGATCACCGCCACCAGCGAGTTCCGGGTGACCGGGCCCGCCGCCGGGTCGCCGCTGCTGCGCACCTCCGCCGACCCCACCGGCACCAAGGTCCTCGGCACCCTGAACAACTGCGCGGGCGGGGTCACCCCCTGGGGCACCACGCTGCACGGCGAGGAGAACTTCAACCAGTACTTCGCCAACGCCACCCGCCCCAACGACAGGCGCTACGGCCTCGGCACCGCCGCCAGCGAGCGCAAGTGGGAGCGTTTCGACCGGCGCTTCGACGTCGCCCAGGAGCCCAACGAGCCGCACCGCTTCGGCTATGTGGTCGAGCTGGACCCGAGCGACCCGGACTCCACCCCCCGCAAGCACACCGCACTGGGCCGCTTCAAGCATGAGGGCGCCACCGTCCGGCTGACGGACGACGGCCGTCCGGTCGTCTACTCCGGTGACGACGAGCGCTTCGACTACTTCTACAAGTTCGTCGGCAGCAAGCGGATGAAGAAGGGCGGCGGGCGGAGCGTGCGCGAGCACAATCTCTCGCTGCTGGACGAGGGCACGCTCTATGTCGCCAAGCTCACCGGTGACTCGCCGGCCATCGAGATCGACGGCACCGGCAAGCTGCCGGCCGACGGTGAGTTCGACGGGTCGGGGGAGTGGGTGCCGCTGGCCACCGCCACCGGCAAGGGCGCCGTCTCGCACGTCGAGGGCATGACCGCCGACGAGGTGTTCGTCTTCACCCGGCTCGCGGGCGACAAGGTCGGCGCCACGAAGATGGACCGCCCCGAGGACGTCGAGCCCAACCCGCACTCCGGCAAGGTCTACGTCGCCCTCACCAACAACAGCAACCGCGGCATCGGCACCAACGCCAAGGCGGACGAGGCCAACCCGCGCAACGCCAACAAGCACGGGCACATCCTGGAGCTGACCGAGCGCTGGAACCGGGCCGACTCCACCCGCTTCGCCTGGACGCTGTTCCTGGTCGCCGGTGACCCCAAGGACCCCGCGACCTACTTCGCCGGGTTCCCGAAGGAGAAGGTGTCGCCGATCTCCTGCCCGGACAACGTGGCCTTCGACGACCACGGCAATCTGTGGATCTCCACCGACGGCGCCCAGCTCGGCTCCCACGACGGCCTCTTCGGCGTCGCCACCCGCGGTGACCGCAAGGGCGAGCTGAAGCAGTTCCTCACCGTGCCCAAGGGCGCCGAGACCTGCGGTCCGATCATCCAGGACCGGCGGGTGCTGGTCGCCGTACAGCACCCGGGCGAGCTGGACGGAGCCTCCGCGGAGAACCCGCTGAGCGCCTGGCCCGACGGACCCGGCAGGCTCAACCGCCCGGCGGTCGTCGCGGTCTACCGCACCGACGGCAAGGACATCGGCGTCTGAGCCAGCCGCAGTACATCCGGGGGCAGGGCTGGGACCGTCGTCGCCGCCATCCGTGGTACGGCGTCGTCGTGTTCCAGCCACTCCCGGTACGCCGGGGCCAGCCGGGCGACCTCCCAGTACGCCTCCTCCAGCGCGGGGAAGACCCCGTCCAGCTCCGTCTCCGTACGGGCCGCGATCAGCAGCCGCACCCCGATCGGGTCGCCGTGCAGCCTCCGTACGGCCATATCGGGGCTGGACGCGGTCGGTTGGCAGACGGTGACCACCTCGCCGGTGGCGACCAGCGCGCCGGCGGTGTGGTAATCGCCGTGCTGGACCAGCGGGCTGACCCCGGCGGCCCGGAACATCCGCTGCACGGCGTCCCACTCGCCGTCCACCGACGAGTCGATCATCCAGCGGTCCCCGGCCAGGTCACGCGGGTCGACCGCGGTCTTCGCCGCCGCCGGATGATCGGCGGGCAGCGACACGAACTGCGGTTCGCGCTCCACCAGCACCCGCAGTCGCAGCTCCGGCGGGATCCGCAGCGGGCAGCCCTCCACCTCGTGCACGAACGCGATGCCGAGCTGGCCGTCGGCGACCATCCGCAGCAGGGCGTTCGGCGAGACGTTCATCTGGAGGGTGGGGTCCTGGCCCTGGCCGCGCAGTCGGCGCAGCCAGCCGCTCAGGGCCTTGCTGGCGGTCGAGCCGATCCGCAGTTCGGCACCGCCCGCCGCGGCGGCCCGCGTCTCGGCGACCAGGGAGCGCATCTCGGCCACCAGCGGCCGGGCCCGGCTCAGCACCAGCCGACCCAGCGGGGTGGGGCGGCAGCCGGATCTCGCCCGCACGAACAGGGCACCGCCCAGCTCCTGCTCGATCCGCCGCAACTGGGTGCTCAGCGACGGCTGGGCGACGCCCAGCTGGCGGGCGGCCCGGTGCAGACTGCCCGTGTCGGCTATGGCACACAGCGCGCGGAGGTGTCTCACCTCAAGCTCCATGCCCGTGGAGGCTAAGGCGGAAGCCGGGGTTGCACCAGACGTACAAATCCCCCGCAACGGCGGTCAATTGGGATCCAGGGCCAGGCCGGTGCGCGCCCGATAGGCCGGTGCCCGCCCGATAGGCCAGTGCCCGCCCGATAGGCCGGTGCCCGCCTGATAGGGCGGTCCTATCACCTGCTGACATCATCACAGCGGCCCCACAGGCCCGGAAACTCTCGTGTTGAACGACTCACCCCCACCAAGGAGTCTTCGATGCGTATCCAGTCCCCTCGTTCGTCCTCTCTCTCCCGTACCGTGGTGGTCCTCGCTCTCGGGATCGCGACCGCCGGGTTCGGTCTGACGGCTCCCGCGGCGGCGGCCCCCGCCCCGCTGGACACCGGGAGCACCGCGGCCACCGCCCACTTCCTCGCCAAGTCCGCCGAGTCGGACGCCAGCCGCGCCTTCTTCGAGGCGGTGCTGAAGTCCGTCGCCGAGCAGCGGGCCGCCAACCCGAAGTCGGCCGCGGCGGTCACCGTCACCTACGACGCCTCGCGCGCCCCCACCTTCGCCGCGCAGATCGCCCGCTCCACCCAGATCTGGAACAGCTCCGTCGCCAATGTCCAGCTGCGGCAGGGCTCGCCGGCCAACTTCAGCTACCGCGAGGGCAATGACCCGCGCGGCTCCTACGCCTCCACCGACGGGCACGGCAGAGGCTACATATTCCTCGACTACCGCCAGAATCAGCAGTACAACTCGACCCGGGTGACCTCCCACGAGACGGGTCACGTCCTCGGTCTGCCCGACAACTACTCGGGCCCGTGCAGCGAGCTGATGTCGGGCGGCGGCCCCGGCACCTCCTGCACCAACGCCCTCCCCAACGCCAATGAGCGGGCCCGCGTGGAGCGGCTGTGGGCCAACGGCCTGGCCGCGGCCATGGACAAGGTGCTGGAGAAGAGCCGCTAGGAGGCCGGGGGCCGACGGCCGGCCCTCCGATCCGCCGCGATACGACGTTCCGTCGCAGTACGACCGACTTCTTCCCCGGCAGCCCCCCACCCGATACGGCCCGCCCCCTGCACGGGGCGGGCCGTATCCGGTTGCGGTGCGGCGGCTAGCGGGGGGAGGTGATCGCGCGGGCGGCGGCGACCTCCTGGCGCAGCGGCTCCAGCACACTGCCCGCCGGTCCGGTGAGATCCGTCCGGACCGGGAACAGCACCTCCACCTCCCGCAGTCCCTCGGACAGTTCGCGCAGTTGCCGGGCGATCTGCTCGACCTCCGCCGGGGCGGGCGGGTCGGCGCCGTGCTTGACGCGGACCCGGGCGGCGGTCGTGGCGTCCACGATCCGCTCCACGGCGACGACCAGCGGCCACCAGGCGGCGGCCCGGCGTCCGGTGGGCGGCGGTTCGGTCAGCGCGCGCTGGAACTCCGTACGGACGACGGACAGATCGCGGTAGAGGCGGCGGCGCATCCGGGCGCGGGCGGCGGGGTCGGTGTGGCTGCCGAAGGCGGCCTCGACATAGCCCGCGCTGTCGGCGACGGCGTCCGCGACCCGGGCGCCGACGCGGGTGTGCCAGCTCTCCGGCCAGAGCAGATACCCGGCGATCAGCGCGATGGCGCAGCCCATGAGGGAGTCCAGCAGCCGGGGCAGCAGCAGGCCGGTGCCCTCGCGGTTGAGGGCGTCGGACAGCAGCAGGATCACCGGGGTGATGGCGGCGGTCTGATACCCGTACCCCCGGGGAGTGAGGGCGGGGATCAGCGGGGCCAGCACCAGCATCACCGGTACGTCCCACCAGCCGCGCGGCACCTCGGAGAGCACCGCCGCCGCGACGACCAGCCCGGCGACCGTGCCGAGCGCGCGCAGCAGCGCCCGGGAGAACACCGAGCCGAAGTCGGGCTTGAGGACGAAGGTGATGGTCAGGGCGACCCAGTAGGAGCGGGGCACGGGGACGAGCGAGACCAGGGCCTGGGCGATGCCGATGCACAGGGCGAGGCGCAGCCCGTAGCGCCAGGAGCCGGCGGAGAGGACGACGGCGCGGGCGGCGCGGGCGGCCCGTACCCGTGGCCCGGCGGGGCGGCCGAGTCCGTCGCCCATGCCGCCGTTCCCGTAGGGGTCGACATCGGGGGAGGTGACGACCTCGGCGGCGTGCCGCAGGGCGTGGTCGAGGGCGCGGGCGGTCTCGGTGCGGGGTTCGGGCAGCACCAGCCCTATCGGGCCGCGGTAGCCGGTCTCGACGGCGTCGGCGAGATGCCGGGCGGCGGACGGGATCTCGGGCGGCAGCGGGGTGCCGGAGAGATGGGCGGCGGGGGCGGCCTCGATGACCGGGGTGATGGCGTTGAGCTGGGCGATCAGCCGGGTGAGGTCGGCGCTGCGGCCGTGGTGCCGGGTGCGGTGGCCGAGGACCAGGTCGTACGCCTGGTTGAGGGACTGGGTGGCGGTGTGGCGGGCGTCCTCGTAGCCGTCGGCGCCGCTGGTGGCGAGGAGTGCGGCGACCGAGCGGTAGGTGTCGGCGACGGCGGTGCGTTCGGGGACGCCGGAGCGCAGCGGCCAGGCGATCAGCGCGAGCAGCAGGACGAGCAGTCCGCCGCCGGTCATGAGCAGCGGCGCGGCCCACCAGGGCCCCGGCATCGGCAGCCCCGCCCCGATGACGGCGTTGAGCAGCAGAAGCAGCCCGGAGACGGAGGCGACGGCGCCGATGGAGGAGATCATCCCGGAGACGAGGGCGATGGCGGTGAGGGCGGCGACGGTGAACCAGCCGTGCCCGTAGACCAGCGATCCGAGGGTGACGCCGATCGCGCCGAAGAGCTGCGGGATGGCGATGTTCAGGATCCGCATCCGGTAGGCGTCGGCGGTGTCGCCGATGACCCCCGACAGCGCGCCCATGGAGGCGAGCGCCCCATAGGCGGGCTGCCCCACCGCCAGCCCGACGGCCAGCGGCAGCGTCATGGCGACGGCGGCACGGGCGACGGCGGGCCGGTTGACCGGCGCCTGCTGCGGCGTCAGATTCCGGACCAGCCAGTCGGGAGGGGTGAGGCTGCCGCGGCTGATGGGGGGTTGGGGAGGCATGGGTCATTATGGGCATGGGGTGGGTGGGGGGTGGGGGGAGCGGTTTCCGTTCGTAGGGGGGAGGGGGGAGGGGGGCGGGCTATGGCGGCTGGGGGCGGAGGGGGCTTTGGGGCGGTCGGTGGACCTGGGGGGCGGCGGTGACTTTGGGGTGGCCGGTGGTTCTCGGGCGGCGGTGGTTCTGGGTGCGGCGATGGCTCTGGGGTGGCCGGTGGCCCTGGGCTCTGCCATGACCCTGGGGTAGGCGATGGCCGCGATGGCCTTGCTGCGGTCGGGGCCGGTGGGAGGGGCGTTACTCCCTCCCGTGGAGGGTCAGCTCGGTCAGGATCGCCCGGTGGTCCGTTCCTGGCGGGTCCAGGAAGCGGGTGGTGCGGGCGGAGAAGTCGCGGGAGACCAGGACGTGGTCGATCTGCGCGCCGAGCGGGGGCGCGGTGCGGGCGGGCCAGGTGGGGGTGCGGTCGTGGCCGGTGAGCCGGGCGGCGTCGGTCATCCCGGCGTCCAGGATGCGCCGGAAGGCGGCGTGGTCCTGGGAGGCGTTGAAGTCCCCGGCGAGGATGGCGGGCGCGTCGGCGTGATCGCGGGCCCAGTCCCGGAGACGGTCCAACTCCTCCCGCCAGACATCGAGCCCGGCGGGCAGCGGGGGCATGGGGTGGGCGAGCTGGACCCGTACGGCGTGCCCGCCGATGTCGGCGACGGCGCCGGGCATGCCCATGGTGCCGGGCAGGGGCTCGGCCGGGGTGAGGGGGAACCGGCTGAGGATGACGGACCCGGCGGACCCCTCGCCGTCGACGGCGGTGCGGTGGGGGTGGCTGCCGCGCAGCGCCTCCCGCAGCCGCCCATCGCAGTGCCGGTCGCACTCCTGGACGAAGACCAGGTCCGGCCGCTCGTCCCGGACGAGACGGATCAGCGCGCCGGTGCCGCCGCCGAACTCGACGTTGGAGGTGAGCACCCGGAAGGTGGCGAGGGGCGTCCCGCCGGGCCGTTCGACCTTCCCGTACGGCTCGATGTACCAGGCGAGCAGCCCCAGCAGGGCGACGCCCCACACCACCCCGGTCCACCACCGGGCGAGCCCCGCGAGCAGCAGCGCGAGACCGGTCGGGGCGAGCAGCCAGGGCAGGAAGGCGAGGAGCTGGGGGACCGGGGTGACGCCGTCGGCATCGGCGAGGCGGAAGCCGAGGAGGACGGTGACGGGGGCGAGGAGGAGGGCGGCGAGGGCGAGACGGGGACCCCGGCGCGGCCCGCCGGGCGCGTGGCCGCTGTGCGGCGGGGGCGCGGTGGTGGCGGTGTCCACGGCGGGGGCCCCTTTCGTGCTCGTGGGGTTCTTCTCGGGGGGAGGACGTGGGGGTGGGGGGTGGGGTTGCTTTGGGGTGCTGAGGGGGTGATGGCCGTCGTCGCGGAACAGGACGCAGGCTCCGTTCGGTGTCCGTGACCGGCCCGGCGGGGAGATGACGCGCGTGGTCGGGCAATGGGTCGCGCTGGGCCCGGAGTTTCCTGAACGCCACCGGGGCCGACGCAACTCGGCGTTGGCCCCGGTGGCATCTCGGCATGTCGTACGGCTGGACCCGGCTAGACCACGGCCCCGGTGCCGAGCGTGCCGGCGCCGAGGGCGCCCCGCAGGATGTGGGCGATCTCCTCGGGCTTGAGGTCGATGCGGGCCAGCCCCTCCGAGGTCAGCGGGATCTCCTCCAGCGCGTACTCGCCGCGGCCCTCGGCACTGAACTCGGGGCCGGTGCGGTCCTCGAAGGACCAGGTCGCGATGGAGGCGAGATAGAAGAACTGACGCTCCTCGTCCGACTCCATCGTGTGCAGGAGACGGACGATGTCGGCCCTCCCCGCGATCTCCTCGTGGATCTCCCGGTGGAGGGCGGCCTCCCGGGACGTGTCGCTCTCCTCGACCCCGCCGCCGGGCAGCACCCAGTACACGGGGATTCCGGGCTTGGTGCGGCGGATGACCAGCATCGTGTCGTCCGCGGTGACGAGGACGGCTCGGACTCGTTCGATCATTTCGCTCTGTCTCCTGGTTCGTTGACGTCTCAGTGCAGCAGCCAGCCACCGTCGACGTGGACGGATTGCCCGGTGATGAACGACGCGGACGGGCCGACGAGGAACGCCACCAGGGCCGCCACGTCTTCGGGTCGTCCGCGTCGAGGGACGCACTGGCGGTTGATCTGGTCTTCCGGGCGGGTGCGATGGTGGGCGGGGATAGCCGTTTCGGCTTCCACCTCGATGGCGCCCGGCAGGACGGTGTTGACGCAGATGCCGTACGGGCCGAGCTCGCGGGCCAGGGAGCGGGTCAGACCCAGGAGGCCCGCCTTCGCGGTGCTGTAGGCGACGAGGTCGGTGCGGCCGGCGCGGGCGTTGACGCTGCCGATGTTCACGATCCGGCCCCAGCGGCGTTCGGTCATGCCGGGGGTCAGGGCGTAGCAGGTGCGGTAGTGGGCGGTGAGGTTCACGTCGAGGGAGTGGTTCCAGGCGGCTGCGTCGGTGTCCTGCCAGGGGACACGGGGATAGGCGCCGGCGTTGTTGACGAGGATGTCGACAGGGCCGATCTCGGCGCGGACGAGGTCGGCCATGGTCTGAACGGCGGTGGGGTCGGTCAGGTCGGTGTTCACCGCGATGCCGGGGCTGCCGTCGCGCTCGAAGGCGGCGAGGAGGGCGCGGGTGTCGGGGTCCTGGCCGAGGTGGTTGACGGCGACGGTGGCCCCGGCGGCGGCGAGGGCGCGTCCGATCTCGGCGCCGATGCCGGTGGCTCCACCGGTGACGAGGGCGTTGCGGCCCTGGAGGGGCCGGGCCCGGAGGGGGATCTCAAGCAGGGGCAGGGACATGGCTGCTCCGTTCACCGGGGTTGGGGTGAGGTACCTGCGTGGTGGTGAGGAACCTGTCGAGGGTCGTGAGCCGGTCCTGGCTTTCGGCGAGCTTGATCAGCACGAGCAGGAGGTCGTGTCCGGTCAGCCGGGCTGCCGGAATGACGCCGAGGATGCGCAGGGCGAGGAAGGCGCGGATCTCATCCGGTGCGGTGCCACCCTCGCCCCGGAGACCGTGCAGGGCCCGGGTGATGGCCGCGCCGCGGCCGGGGCCGGTGTTCCAGGAGTACCGGACGTCGATGTGCCGGCGGTTCTCGTGGAGCTCCAGGTGTTCGATGCGGGGGCGGGTCTGCGGCGGGAGGGCGAGACGGAGGGTGCGGGCGTAGACGTCGGGTCGGTAGTCGGGGACGAGCCAGCCGCCCAAGGCCATCAAGTACCAGAGCAGGTTGGCGGCTTCGCCCACGGCGGTGTTGCGACCGGCGAACTCGAAGTCGAGCCAGCACAGCGGATCGCCGATGTTGGGCTCGGTGGGGTCGCCCTGGGTCAGACCTGCCAGCCAGCGGCGGTCAGGGGTCAAGGCGTGGCGGAGGCTGTCGATGATGCCGACGACGTTCAGCGTCAGGTGCCTGCCGTTGGCGGTGAGGGTGAAGTCAGCCAGCTCCCGGAGCGTGAGGACCGTATCGGTGTGGGGCAGGGCGATCGGCAGATCGCGGCCCAGGTACCAGCGGTCCAGTCGGCCACCGGGGCGGATCCGGTCGAGGTAGAGGTCCGGGACGCAGTCGGCCAGCGGCACGCGTGTGCCGGTTTCCTCGGCCGCCGCCCGCAGGTCGGTGCAGACACCGTCCACCAAACGGTCCAGGCGGGGCAACTCGGCCGGGTCTCGGTCGGCCAGGGCGATGACATCGCCCATCAGCAGGTCGCAGCGGCCGGTGGCGAAGACGTCCTCGTAGGCAAGGAACCGCCTGTCCGGTAGAAGGATCTGCCCGTGAAGGGCCGGAACGGCGATGCGGGGCGCGAGCCGGGCCCAGCCCCTCGCCTCGTTGGCGCCCTGCTCTCGGCTCGCCGCAGGCTTGTGGAAGGTGGCCGCTGAGGCCGGCGGCGGCCGGTCGCCCCCGGTCACCGGGCGGTCCCCGGCAGGGTGTCCAACCAGGTTTGGAGGACCATGCCCGCGAGCGTTTCGGCAGCGGAGCGCTCGGTACGGGCTGTGGTGACCATGCCCGTGTCCTGCCGCTCGGCGTCGAGGAACACCGTGAGGGCGTCGCCGTCGGAGGGGCACTCGATCCCGCTGAAACGGAGCTGGATCTTCGCGAGCAGTGCGGTGACCTTGTAGAGATCGCGGAGGTCGGACGCCCCCTTGAGGAGCTGGCGTCGGATCTCGATGGCTGCCTGGATGCCGTCGCGCAGGCTCACGTCGACATCGGTGGCGGTGTCCGGAGCGGGCAGGGTCAGGTCAGGGGCGGACCACAGCGGGAGCAGAGCTCCGCTGCCGATGAGCGCGAGGACATGGAGGAGCCGGGAGGTCACGGCGCCGGCCCTGCACTCGGCCCGGGTCAGCACGGTCAGGCCGAGCTCGACCCCGCCGAGTTCGGCCTCCAGCTCCGCGAGGATGCGGCGCATCCCGTGCAGGGAGGCAGCATCGGCTACGACGAACACGTCGAGGTCGCTCCAGCCGTGCCGGTACTTGCCCCGGGCGCCGCTGCCGGTGACGGCCAGCAGGTCGATCAGCGGATGCGGCGCTCCTGTGGTGCGGTCGAGGAACGCAGCCAGGTACGACTCCAGGTGAACGGGCAGTCCGAGCGCGTTGACCGGCATGGTGCTGGGCCGGTGCTCCGGCCAGCGGCGGTCGAGCGCGATGCGGTCCAGTCGGCGTTCCAGCTCCAGCCGCGGCCCGTCGTTGGCGATGACCTCGTGGGCGATGGAGGCGATCTTGTCGGCACCGCGTGCGCTCTTGACGATGTCGCGGTCGATGACGTCCTGGGCCCCGGCGGGGCCTCGCCGGGTGCGGGTGGTCTCGGAGGCGTCCAGGTAGGCGATGGTGAGCTGGGAGCCGAGCATCCGGGCGAGTTCGGCGGTCGAGTCGAAGTCGTGCAGCGACTCGATGGTGACGGAGTCGAGGAAGTGGTGAGCCTGGCAGTAGCGGTCCAGCGCGTCCACGATCAGCTCGGCCTGTACGACGGAGCCCAGCCTGTAGGGGTCGGGGATGCCCGCCCGGCCGGCCGCGTCCTCGATGAGGTGACCGATCTTGAGGCGGGCATGCCCGTGGTGCGTACGCAGGTACTCGCCGGCCGTGCTCTTGCCGCTCTCCGACATGCCACCCAGCGCGGTGAGGTGTACTCCGGGAAGGGCCCGGCCGGGGACGTTCGGATGCAGGGGTGCCAGGAGCCGGCGGATTTCGTCCTGGATGGCGATGGTCGGCCGGTCACCGATGCGGATCGACATCGGGAAGCGCCCTTCGGCGACGAGTCGGCCGAGCTGCTCGTGCAGGTGGCGCTGGTAGGCCGCGTAGGTGTCGGTGACGGTCACCTCGTGGGCGAGGCTCCGTCGGGTGCCTTCCTCGGGGTCGTCGCAGTGCAGGAGGACAAGGGCGTACTCGCTCTCCTCGGCGGCCCGCAGATCGGCCTCGTACCGGGCCAGCAGCAGCCGGGCGCGGTCGGCGGCCTGGGCGGGGCCGAGGTCCTCCCGTACGGCGACCGTCGCGGCGACGGATGCTTCCAGCATGGGGATGCCCCGGTCCAGCAGGCGTACCGGCGCGGAGCACGGGCGCCGGGCGCGCTCCAGGTAGGAGGTGGCAAGGACGTCGGCGACCTCCTGGACCGCGGCGGTCTCGAACCACCAGCGGGCCATTCCCCCGGCCTTGATCGCCGCCCAGCGCGGGTCGTGGTGGTCGAGCGGGCCCGCGGACGTTGCGGCCGGGCCCATGCGCCGGGCGAGTATTCCGATCTGCTTGGTCTTCCCCGTGTTGTCGGGACCGTTGAACGCGACCGACACGGGGAGCGGGTGCGTGTCGCTGCCGTGCTTGCTGGGCATCGGCTTCCCTTCACTGGTCGTGCGGAGCAGGTACGCCGACGAGGCAGTCCGCAGGGCCTGCGCGCCGGTGGGAGGGCGACTGGGCTCCGGCGGGAGGCGGCTGGGCTCCGACCCCGACCCCGGCCCCGACCCTGGCCCCGGCCGAGGCCATGGCCCCGACCTCGGCCCCGACCCCGGCCCTGGCCCCGGCCGAGGCCATGGCCCCGACCTCGGCCCCGACCCCGGCCCCGGCTCGAGAGGACAGGCCGGAGCCGGAAGATCCATGCGGCCGGTCAGCCGGAGGGACGTCATCGGCGCTGAGCACCGGATGCGCGGGCGGTGCCTGCGCGGTCGCGTACTCGGCCCCGGCCAGGCCATGACGGCGACCACCGTGAGTCCGGCAGCCGTGCCGAGCGCCCACACCCGGCCCAGGACCGTCGGCGGGTCGGACAACTGACTCGGCGCACCGCCCCACCTCTCGGACGGCGGGGTGCCGGACCGCACCGAGAACTCGGGAGGGCGGGATCGTACGGGTCCGTGCGCTGTCCGCGGTCATCGCCACCATCGGTTCCTCTCTCTCCGGTCCGGGCAGGTGCCAACAGGCCCTGAACGGTGCCGGTTCGAGTCATCCGGAGATCTGCGGGGTGATGTTCAGTCAACGGCGGTCCGCCCTCGCGGGACAGGGCTGAGGATGTAGTCCTGCGTCATCCCGCGTAATCCAGGTGGGGAGGGTGACAGGGTGCCGAGGAACCCGGCCGTCGCGGATCTGATCAAGCAGGCGTGCCAGGAACGAGGGTGGGGGCCCTCGGAGTTGGCGCGCGCACTCGGCCGGGCCGAAAGCGGCGATCCGAGGCGCCTCCAGCGCCAGCACGCCCGGCGCTGGATCGAGGGAGAGCGCACTCCCGACCACTGGTGGCCCTACATCGCGCAGGTGCTGGGGCTGAACCCCGAGGCGATCAACCTTGCGGAGCCCATGCCGTCGGTACTTCCCGCCGATACCGTTGCCTCAGTCCTGCACCTGGGAAGGAGTGACGTGGAACGTCGGGAGTTCGTGCTCGCCTCCAGCGGATACGCGCTGTCCGCACTCGGCCTGCCCGACATGGACAGCGTCGCCCGCCGGACCAGGTCCGCTTCCGCCGGAGCCGTCCGAGTCGGACAAGGCGAGGTCGCCGCCGTACGTCACATGGTCAGGGCACTCGGCGACTCCGCCTCCGAACTCGGCGGCGGCCACGCCCGCCACCTGGCCGTCCGCTACCTCACCCAGGACGTCGCCCCCTGGCTGGAAGGCCGTTTCACCGAGGCCACCGGCCGCGACCTGTTCGCCGCGGCCTCCCAGCTCGTCCACCTCGCCGGCTGGATGGCCCAGGACGAAGGCGACACCCCCGAACTCCGCGGCCTCGCCCAGCGCTACTACGCCCACTCCTTCCGTCTCGCCGCCGAAGCCGGCGACCCCGAGCTGTCCGCCACGGCCCTGCGGGGCCTCGCCGTGCAGTGCGTCGACCTCGGCTACCGGGCCGAGGCCGTCCAGCTCGGCGAAGCCTGCGTGGACTACGGCCGCAACCTCGACAACCCGCGCGCCGTCGCCTACTACGAGGCGACCCTCGCCAACGCCGCCGCCCAGGACGACGACCGCCGCATGGCCACCAAGCACCTCGCTCTGTCCGAGGCGGCCATCGGCAAGCCGGTCGCTGCGGTCGGAGACTCCTGGGCAGCCCACTACTCCCCCGGCCGCTGGGCCCACGAGTCCGGCATGATCCTCTCCCGCCTCGGAGACCTCGACGCCGCCGAGGAACACCTCCACCTAGCCCTGGACATCCACGGCCTCGACCGCCGCCGCACCCGCGCCATCGTCCTCGCCGACCTTGGTGGCGTCCGCCTCCGCCAAGGCGACGTCGACGGCGCCATGGCCACCTGGCGCGACTTCCTCGACTGCGCCGACGGGATCCGCTCCGTCAAAGTCCGGGCTGCCCTCCAGGACATGCGCGTCCGCCTGCGCCGCTACGACGGCGTCCCGGAAGCCGAGGAACTCCGCGAGAGGGCCGTCCGCACCGCCGATTGACGGCAGCGTCACTGATCAGGCTGGACGGCCACCGTTCACGTACTCCTCGAAGGGCACGGACTCCGCGATGGCGGTGCTCTGGTACTCGATGAAGGGGGAGACATCCCCCTCGAACACCTCGCGGTTGATCTGCGTCCCGTCCGCCTCATAGTTCATGAGGACCACCTCCGACCGGTCGAACATCCAGAAGTCCTGAACGCCCTCCAGGGGGTTCGGCCGGTCGGTCACATCGAGGATGCGAATGTGGTCGCCCACCCGGGCGTGCACCTGGTAGTAGCGGCTGAACTCGAAGCGCAGGTAGGCGGAGAGCGGTCGGGTCACGATGTGCACGCGGCCGTAGTGTTTTCCCTCGCTTCGCTGGCGCGAGACGCGTTCGGTGTACGCGGACGTGGTGTACGGAACCAGCGGTTGCCCTGCTCGGAAGGCCGAGAACTCCTCGGCTTCCTGGGGTACGAGGTACTGCGGGAGGGTTTCGAGACGCCATGCTTCGTGTTTGATCTCCTCGAATCGGCGACTCCAGCTCTCGCCGGACAACAGCATGACGGGGCTCATGCCTGGCGCTCCTTCTGGCCGGGAGGGGACGGGCGTGCGGTCGACGCTAGACAGCTCCGGGCCTCGTTCTCCAGGTGATTGCGTGTGATTGCGTGTGATTGCGGCGCTGGCCGGCGGCTCGATCCTCGCGCGGCTCGCGGACATGGCGGTCCACGGCGACGCGGTTCGGGCGCTGCTGTCGGGGGCGCGGGATGGACTGGGGTGACGCGGAGACGGCGGTTGGCGAAGGCCCACCCTTGTGGTGTCCTCGGGTGGGCCTGGTTCCTTGTCGTCAGGCGTCGGGTATGAGGCCCGGCTGTCCGGCCTGGACGCCTGCGACGTAGGCGGCGTACTCGGATTCGGTGAGCGGGATGATGTGGTGGGTCAGGATGGAGTGCCGGAGGATCCAGCCGCCCTTTTCGGGGATGTGGGTGGCTTCCAGGCAGTCGCCCGAACCACCCACCGAGGAAGCCGACTTGGTCCACTTGGCGTGCGACAGGTCGTGCGTCAAGAGTGCTTCCAGCACGGCCAGTTTTTCGTTGCGTCGGGTTGTGTCGGTCACGCGAAGTCCTTTCTCGCCGACTTGATCCGCGTGAGGGAGTCCTCGGGGGAGAGTGCCAGTTCACGCAGGCTCTTCACGAACTCTTTGAGGCCGAGGACTTCCTTCTTGTCCTTCTTGAAGGACATACCGGTCATGGCGTCGAAGGCTGCGATCGGCCTGTCTCCGGCACCATCGAAATCCAGGATGTGGAACGTGTAGGTCAGCGTGCTCTGCGCTTCGAACGGAATGACACGGACTGTCACGTCTCTCTGGGTGACATCCTCGACCAAGGCATCGAGCTGGCGAAGCATGACCTCGGATCCCCCGATCCGCTGGCGGATCGCGGCCTCTCCCACGATTGCTTCCACAGTCAGTGGGTTCGGCTTGTCGAACACGCCACGTCGTAGCCGACGGAGCTGAACCGAGCGCTCCACCAGGTTCGGCGCCATGGTGGACCTGGCGTTGTACGACGTCAACGCTCGGCCGTAGTCCTCGGATTGCAGGATGCCCGGGACCACATTGCTCACGCATGTGGTGATCGCCGACGCGCTGTCCTCGTAGGCGATGAACTCCGTGAGTGATTCAGGGAATTCACCTTCGAACTCGGCCCACCAGGCGTGGGCGATGGCCCGGCCCTCGGTGAGCATCATCTCCAGGCGGGCTCGCGTCGCGTCGTCCGCCCCGTAGAGCGCGCACAGCGCCTTCAGTTCCTTGGGCTCCGGCCAGGCTTCGCCGCGTTCGAATCTTGATACTCGGTCGACCGTCTTGCGGCCGATCTTCCGGGCGGCTTCGATCTGCTTGATCGGGGTGGGTGCCTGAAGCCGTGCCTGTTTCAGCGCGGCGCCGAACCTCTGGCGCGCAACCATGCCTGCGGTGCTGGCCGCCACGGCCGCTCCTTCTCTCCGCCTTGTGGACAGGGCCGAGAGTAGCGCGCAGGTACGTCCAGACGCACTTCCGAGGCTACTTTCTGCGATCGGCTTGCAATCGCAGATTGCATCGCGCCACACTCGTGAATCACGCACCGGACACGATCAGTCGCGGTGCGTGATCCGCCCTGCGCACCCCCACACGGCCACGCCCCGGAGGCTGCCATGCGCACACACCAGCACCAGCACCACCACCGAGGGACCCTCATCGCCACCACCCACTTCCCCCGCCGCCGGGAATCCGTCCGGCTGGCCCGCGAGTGGATCCGGTGGATGTACGCCCTCACCGGCGGGAACGACACCGCCGGTGAGGCCGACACCTGCGCGCTTCTCGTCAGCGAACTCACCACCAACGCCGTCGAGTACGCCCACGGCGACACCTTCGCCGTCACCCTGTGGACCTCGCCACTCAGCGTCGGGGTCTGGGACGCGTCGCCCTACGCGCCGGAGTTACGCGCGCCTCGCCCCGACGACGAACACGGGCGCGGGCTGCTCCTCGTCTCCGCGCTCGCCGCCCGCTTCGAGGTCACCCCGGACGACGGCGACGGCGGCGGCAAGCTCTGCCGGTTCTGGCTGGACGAGGAGCGGTGCCGGTGACCTGCGGGGATCGCACGCCGGGTGACGGTGAGGCCGCGTGAACGGCGGCGGTTCCGGGGTGTGCGCCCTCGCCGGGCTGCTCTTCGCCGGGGTGTGGGGCGGGGTCGTCACCCTGTCGCTCGTAATCGGTCGCCGGGTGCCCAGGTCCACCTGCTGCCGTGGCGCGTACTCGTGCTCCCGGCGGGGTGAAGGGTGACACCCGGCGACCCGGCGACCCGGCGACAGACCTCAGAACATCGTGTTCCCGTTAGCCGACCCCTCCGGTACCGCCTGCACGCTCTTCCAGTGTTCGACGATCTTCCCGCCCCGCACCCGGTACATGTCGATGACCGCCTGGCCCCGCGTCCCCGGCACCGCCGTGACATGGCTGTGGACGGCGACCAGGTCGCCCTCGGCGATGACCCGCTTGGTGTCGTACGTCAGTTCCGGGTTCTCGGCGAGATACGTGCCCACGCCCTGCTTCACCGCAGCCGCGCCGTCGCCGAGTTCGGGGGCGTGCTCGCGGACGCCGGGCGCGACATAGGCGTCGATCGCCGAGAGGTCCCGGCCGTTGTACAGCCGGTTGACGTACTTCTTCACCAGCTTCTCGTTGCGCGCCGTCTCCCGCTTGGAGACCGGGCTCCCGGGCTGCGGGGAACTGAGCGTCGAGAACATGTCGTTGCCGCTCACCGTCGTCGCCGGTACCGGCTGGATCACGTCCCAGTGTTCCGCGATCTTGCCGTCCTGGAAGCGGTAGATGTCGAACAGGGCCACCCCCCGCGTCCCCGGGACCTGGACCGGGTTGCCGTGCACGATCACGAGGTCGCCCTCGGCCACGATCCGCTTCACGTTGTACGCGAAGTCCGGGTACTGCGACCGCATCCACGCGGCGAAGCCCTTGAACGCCGCCGCACCGTCCGCGATCTGCGGGTTGTGCTGGATGTAGTCGTCGCGGATGTACTGGTCGATGAGGCCGTAGTCGCCGTTCGGGATCACGCCCGTCAGGACGCGCAGGGCGACGGCCTTGTTGTACTCGGTGTCGTACGACGACGGCGTGGACTTCGCGGTGGACGCGTGGGCGGGGGCGGGGGCGGCGGACGCGGCGGGGACCGCGCCTCCGACCAGGGCCGCGGTGACGGCCAGGGCGAGCGCGGCGACCCGGGTCCGCGGGCGAGAGACGTGCACGGGAGTGTTCTCCGTTCGGGGGGAGGGGAAGCCGGACTGACGTCACTCGTCGTCGCAGGGCTTCCCGGAGCCCTTCACGCTCTCCCGCCGTACCACCCCGTGCCCAGTGGATCAGCCTCGGTCTGCCTCTTGTGCGTTTCCCTCTGCACATATGGACACCGGACCGGCCGGGGATTTGGACGATCGTCCGTCGATCTCGCTGTCCAACGGCTGTCTGCGACCGCAATGTCCGCGACCGCAATGTCCGCGCCGCGTGCCCGCCCCGAAAGCCCCCGTCACCGCACCACGTCGAACACCTGCTTCTGGATCCCGTTCCCGTACGCCTCCGCCTCCACCAGCCGCAGCCTCTGCGTGTCCTTGTCCGTCCCGCTGAACAGCCGCTTGCCCGCGCCCAGCAGCACCGGGAAGACCAGCAGGTGGTAGCGGTCGATCAGGCCCGCGTCCGACAGGGCGTGGTTCAGCGACGCGCTGCCGTGGACGATGATCGGGCCGCCCTCCGTCTCCTTCAGCGCCGCCACCTCGTCCAGCGACCGCAGGATCGTGGTCTCGCCCCAGTTCGCCACCAGGTCGGTGTCCTTGAGGGTGGTCGAGACGACGTACTTCGGCATCGTCCGGTACTCGCCGAACTCCTCCATGTCCGGCCACACCGGGCTGAACGCCTCGTAGCTCGACCGGCCCAGCAGCATCGCCGCCGCCTCCTGCTGCTCCCGGCCCTTGATCTCGTACGCCTCCGGGAGGAACTCGAAGTCCTTGAAGGTCCAGCCGCTGTTGCGGTAGCCGGGCTCTCCGCCGGGCCCCTCCACCACACCGTCGAGAGAGATGAACGCGGTGCTGATCAGGGTGCGCATGGGGGCTCCTCAGGGCTCTACGGCTACGGCTACGGCTGCTGCCGCGCTGGTTCCGTGGTCGGTTCCGTGGTCGGTTCTCCTCCAGGATCGGGCCGACAAATAAAATTGTCAAGACAGTGGGAGTTTTCGGAGAGGGGAGCGGGCGGCGGAGGGGGAGAGGCATGGGGTGCGTACTGGGGTGCGTACTGGGGTTTCGGGGGGAGCGCCCCTCTCCGCGGAGCGAACCGGCAGGCCAGCGCCAGCACCCCGCCCAGCGCCAGCAGCAGCCACGACACCGTCCTGAGCGTCGCCGTCAGGGCGTCGTACACCGCCCCCGCCGCCGGTTCCGGCATGCCCGCCGGCAGGTCCGCCAGCGTCAGACTGCGGCCCAGGGCCACCGCCACCCCCAGCACCGCGCCCCCTGCCGCGACCCCCAGCGACATCGCCGTGAGCGCCCGTCTGCGGCGGGCGGCCAGCGCGATCCCGGTGACGGCCAGTGCCACCGCCGTCAGCGGCAGCCACACCGCGGCGACCTCCATCACCTGAAGCCCCTTCCGCAGCGGGTCCAGATCCGCCGCCGGGAGCACCGCCACCTCGGCGTGCTCCACCGGCATCCTCGGGCGTCCCACCAGTACGTTGTCCTCGGCCAGTTGCCGTTCCACCGCGTCCGCCACCGGCGCCAGATCCACCGTCACCGGGCCCCGCTCGCCCCGGTTCACCGCCTCCAGCACCGCGTCATGGGTCGCCCGGTTCGCCTCGTCCCACCCCGCCTGGAACGCCTCCGTCCGCGTGAACGACCGCACCGCGCTGCGCAGGAACGGGGCCAGCTCACCGTGGCCCGCCCGCTCCGCCAGCCCCGTACCGAGGGTGTCCGCGACCACGTCCTCCACCGCCGGATCCGCCGCCAGCGGCGCCACCGTACGGACATAGCGGTCACCGTTCACCAGCCCGTACGTCACCCAGGACGCCAGGACGGCGGGGGGCACCAGCAGACAGGCCAGGAGCAGGAGTGCCGCTGCCGTCCGGCCCCGCAGGCGCGCGGCTCGGGGGCGGGGGCTGCTCGGCGGTCGCGGCGGGGGCATGGCTCCAGGCAACGCGGTGCCGGTGCGGGGCGCGAGCGCTGTACCGCCGTACGGGCGAGTACCGGTGGTGTGCGGGCGGGCCGTGCGCAGGTCGGTCAGGAGATGCGGTGGCCCTCCGCGTCCTCGTGGGTGTAGTAGCGGTAGAAGAGGACCATGAACACCACCGCCGCCACCGCCAGGGACATGAACACCGACCGCAGGATGCTCGCCCCGGCCTCGCTGTAGAGGAACCCGAACGCGCAGCCGCCGAACGCCGCCCACAGCACCGCGTGCACCTCGCGCCGCATTCCCGGGGCCGCGCGGAGCAGGGCGTAGGACAGCGCGGCGAAGGCGAGGGCCGCGACAAAGCCGAGCAGGACGTTCCAGCCGGTGATGGGTCCGCCGGACCGGTTGTTGGCGGCGACCCAGTAGCCGTAGATCAGTCCGGTGCCGACGGGGACCGCCCAGGTGGCGATCCGGTGGGCGCGGGCGCTGAGCACATCGGGCAGCCGGGTGCCCGGGGCCGTGCCGGACGCGGATGAGGACGCGGACGCCGGTATGGGTGCGGATGCGGCGTGAGCCATGAGCGCACTCCTCTCTCTCGCCCCCGCCTTCCAGAGCACACCTGCGGGCCGTGCCTGGCAAGTCCAGGCGCGGGCGGGGAGCCGGTGGGGCGGCGGCGACGGGGGATCCGGTAGGGCCGCGACAAGGGACCAATGGCCGGATGCGCGGGCGCCCCCGGCGTGTTTCGCTGGCTCTATGAGGTCCGGTGGCGACCGGGCGCTGAGACCCGTGAGCAATGACGGGGGCGGTCGGCGCCCGCTGGACCGGCTGCCGTGGACGGGCCGGTCGGGGCTGTGGCACCAGTACCGCACCCTGCGCATCCGTGGCCGCAGCGTGACCTGGGTGCCGCCGCTGCTGCTCCTCATCGGCATCGTCACCGTCGACTACTGGACCGGCACCGAGTTCCGGATCATCTCCTGGGTGGTGCTGGTCCCCGGCATCGCGGCGGCCCTGTGCCAGGTGTGGACGACCGCCGCCTTCACCGCGCTGGTGCTGGCCACCTATCTGTTCGTCGAGGCGTTCTGGCCCGACCGCTTCACACCCCGGCTGTCCGACTTCACCCTGATCGCCATCGGCGGGGTCCTGGCGACCCTGGCCTGCGCGGTCCGGGTGCGCGGCGAGGAACACGTGCTGCGGATGCGGGACGTCACCGAGACCGTCCGCCGCACCGTGCTGCGCCCGCTGCCGCCCGGCTGGGGCGGGCTGGAGCACGCCGAGATGTATCTCGCCGCGGACACCGAGGCCCGGGTCGGGGGCGACTTCTACGACATCCAGCCCGGCCTGCACGGCACCCGGGTGCTGCTCGGCGACGTCCAGGGCAAGGGGCTCGGCGCGGTCGAGGCCGCCGCCGCGCTGCTCGGCACCTTCCGCGAGGCCGGCTACCACGAACCCGATCTGACCACGGTGGGCGAACGGCTCGGCATCCGCATGACCCGGCACCGGGGCCGGGTCCGCGAACTCGGCCGCGACGACGAGGACCGGTTCGCCACCGCCGTACTGATCGAGTTCCCGGACGACGACCCGGACGCCCTGCGCCTGATCAACTTCGGTCATGAGCCGCCGCTGATCGTCGGCCCCGGCGGCGTCCGCCCCCTGGAACCCGGCGACTCCCTCCCCCTCGGCCTCGCCGAACTCGAACCCCCCGCCACCGCCCGCCCCCTCACCGCCCACCGGGTCGCCCTCGCCCCCGGCGAGACCGTTCTGCTCACCACCGACGGTGTCACCGAGGCCCGCGACGCCGACGGCGTCTTCTTCCCGCTGGCCGACGCCGTCGCCGAGGCGGTCCGCGCCGACGTCCGCTGCGTGGCGCCGACCCGGCTGGTGGCGGCGGTACGGGAGGGAGTGCTGCGGCACTGCGCGGGTCGGCTCGCGGACGACACGACGGTGTTCGCGGTACGGCGGGGACGGCGGCGGGCGGATGGGGGCGCGGACCGCCTCGGCGACGGTTTCCAGGTCCCCGGCGACGGTTTCCAGGTCCCCGGTGACGGTTTCCAGGTCCCCGGTGACGACTTTTAGGCACCCGGAGGATCCACCTCTGCTCCAGCCAGCAGCCTCTCCAGCCCCCTCCTCCTCGCCTCCGCCCGGATCAGCGCCGTCGCCGCCAGGGCCATCAGCGTCGCGCCCGCCAGCCCCGTCGTCAGGATCGTCGCGGCCGGGGCGGACCGTACGGCGGTGATCGTGGTGGCCGTCGCCGTCACCGCCGTGCTCGTGGTGAGGGCGAGGCGGGCCGCCAAGACGCGGTCGCGGGCGTAGAGGGGGCGGCGGCGGGTCAGGACCCGGGCGGCGAACGCCGTCCAGGCCAGGCCGACGGCGATGAGCAGGGCGAAGACGGTGGCGGTGGCCGCCGGGAGCGGCTCGGGCTCGGTCGCCCACAGGACCGCCAGGAGCGCGGCGCCGGTCGCGCCCGCCAGGCCCACGGCGAGCCGGCGGACCCGGGCGGCGAGGGAGACCTCGGCGGCGAGGGCGCGCTCCAGCGCCTCGGGGATGTTCTCCGGTGTCATCGGACTCGGGTCGGGGGCCGGGTTCGGGTTCGGGTGCGGGTGCCGGGTCATGCGCGGTGGTGTCCCTTCTCCTCCAGGGCGCCGCGCAGCAGCCGGCGGGCGCGGTGCAGTCTGCTCTTGACCGTTCCGGGCGGTACGCCGAGCACCTCCGCGCAGACCGCCAGCGGCAGATCCTGGAGGTGGAAGAGCAGCAGCACCTCACGCTCCACCGGCGGCAGCGCGGCGAGGGCGGACTCCAGCTCCAGCGCGGTCAGTACGTCGGTCAGGGCGGGGTCGTCCCGGTCGGCCGCGGGGCCGTCGGTGGTGTCGTGGGTCTCCGGTGTCAGGGGGGTCTCGGGGGCCGAGCGGTACTTGTGGCGGAGCGCGTCCGTCACCGTGCGGCGGGCGATGGTGAACAGCCAGGGCGCGAAACGGTCCGGGCGGCGCAGCCGGGGCAGACCCCGGACCACCGCGATCCACACCTCCTGCGCCAGATCGTCCGCGAGCTGCGGATCCCCGGTCATGCCCCGGACGTACCGCCGTACCGGGGTGTGCCAGGCGTCGACCAGTTCGCGGAACGCCGTCCGCTCGCCGAGCTGGCAGCGCACCACCACCCGGGTCAGCGCCTCGTCATCAGCCACGCGCGCACCTCCCATTCGGGGCTCCGGATGTCGTCGTACATGTCGTCGTACAGGTCGTCGTACACGTCGTACACCCGGACAGTCGGCGCGCAGCGGCGGCAGGTTCAGGGCGACTTGAGGGTTCGCGGAAGGCAAGCGCGTTACCTTGCTGGGGTGGTACGTGATCGTGGAGGAGGGGCCTCATGGGTGGAACCGTGCTGCTGATCGCAGGGGCGCCGGTGGGGCGTGGGCGGCTGGTGGAGGCGGCCGGGGTGCTGCCGGTGCTGTCCGCCGTGGCGCCCGGGGTGCTGGCCGGGGCGGAGTCGGCCCATGTCGTCGAGCTGGCGGATCCGCTGGAGCCGCAGGCGGTGCTGACCCGGCTGCGGGCGGCGGCTGCCGCGCCCGATCCGCTCACCGTGTTCGTCGCCGGGCAGCTCCAGCTCGACCGGCGGCAGCGGCTGCCGCATCTGGCGCTGGCCCGCACCACCCCGGCGACGGTGCGCTACACCGCGTTCCCCTGGCACTGGTTCCGGGAGGAGTTGCGCCTGCGCACCCCCGGCAGCACCGCCCTGCTGCTCGATCTCCACGCCGACCCCGAGTGCTGGCGGCAACTGCGCGGACAGCCGCCCCTCGACCTCGGTCTCGGCCCCGGACACGCGGTCTACGGGAGGATCGCGCCGCCCCCGGGCCGCCGAAGCGTGGGGCAGCCGTCGTACATGAGGGCCGTCGCCACGCTGCTGCGCAGCGGGTACCGGCCGCCGCTGGAGCAGCTCCATCAGCAGGCCCTCGCCCGGATCGCCGAGGAGGGCGAGGGCGCCCGGGAACCGGGGATCGTGCTCGGTACGGGGGCCGGGGCGCCCGGCGCTGACCCGCACTCGGCGCTGGCGGAAGCGGTGCGCGCCGGGCGGCACCAGGACGCGGACACGCTGGCCGCGCAGTGGGAGCAGGCGGCGGTACGGGCGCACGGGGCGGGGTCGGGCGAGGCGCTGCACTGGGCGGAGGTGCGGGCGGATCTGGCGATGCTGGCGGGGGACCCGGTGCGCAGTTGCCGGACCTGGCTGACGGTGGCGGCGGCCCGGCTGGGCGCGGGTGAGGCGGTGGACGCGCCGACGGTGGAGGCGGCCGTGGACCGGGCGCACCATCAGTGGGGGTGCATCCGGGACACGGCACGGGCCCGGGAACTCGGGCCCGCGCTCGCGGAGTTGCGCGGCCGGGTGCCGGGGCGCCGGGCGGGCGCACTGGACCATGTGCGGCGGCAGTTGGAGGAATTGCAGGGGGCGTGAGGGCAGCGCACTGCGCTTGCTTCTACGCGCCGCCGGCTCCGGGCTTGCTCGTCCCAGGGGGAAGGGGAGGGGGAGGGCGGCTGTCGGAGGTCAGGGGGAGGGGTCCGGGGCGGAGGGGTCCGGTGCGGGAGAGGTTGGCGCGGAAGAGTTCGGGGCGGAAGAGGTTGGGGCGGAGGCCCGTCGCGCGGTGTCCCTGCGGGTGACCGCCTGAGTCACCTCGTCGATCGCCGTGCGCACGATATTTCCGTAGGCGCCCGCCGGGAGAGAGGGGGCGTACCGGCGGGCCTCGGTGAGTTGCGCGGTGGCGGCCTCGAACGCGCCGAGGCGGCGGTAGTTGTCGGCGAGGTTGAGGTGCAGGGAGGGGCGGAAGGCGTCGCGGGCCAGCCCGGGGTGATGCCGGTCCAGCCGCTCCTGGGTGAGCGCGTCGGCCGCGTCCAGGGCGCGTATGTCCCAGGCGAGGGCCTCGGCGGGGTCGTCGTGGAGGTCGGCGAGATGGTGGGCGAGGGTGCAGCGGTGGAGGGCGTCGCCGGTGACGCCGATCTCCGTCCACAGGGTGTGGAGGGCGGCGCGGGCGGCGCCGGGGTCGGCGGGGGCGGCGGCGAGGGCCGTGCCGATGGCGGTCATGGTGGGGTCGGGGGTGGGGTCCGCAGCGGTCATGGGGTGGTGGTCCTACCTTTCAAGTACCTTCTGTGGAGGCTGTCGGGTGCTCGTCGGCGCCGGGGAGGTCCGGGTGCCGTACGGGCATCGCCCAGGTCGTGAGGTCGCCCCGGTCGGCGGAGCGGACGGTGGCGGGGGCGCCGGGGCCGCGCAGGTCGAGCAGGACATCGGGGCCGAGGGCGGTGCTGATCGCCGGGTAGAGGGTGGTCACGGCGAAGGAGATGTCCAGGCGGGCACCGGTGACGGCGGAGAGCGGCGGAACGGGCGCTCCCGGCGTCAGACGCAAGGTGATGACGTCCTCCGGGTGGGTCTCCAGGGCGTGCAGGAAGGGATCCTTGGCGAGGGTCGCCCGCGTGGTGACCTCGGGCAGTGCCGCCACCATCCGGTGGTGGTCGGGGAAGGCGTCGGGGAGGGTACGGCAGTACGGGTCCTCCCGGCCGGTCCGGCCCAGCCGCAGCCGTACCCCGTCCGGGGCGGCCGTCTCGATGCGGACCATCGGGCTGCGGCGGATCTCCGGGACGGCGGCCCGCAGTTCGTCGCCGTCCAGGGTGGCGGCCCAGGGGACCGGCGACCGTGCACCCGTCGCCGGTCCGGCCGGGACCAGGGTGCGGATGGCGAGGCGGTAGCGGTCGGTGGCCGTGAGGGTGACCGCCTCGGGGGTGGCCTCCAGCCGCAGGGCGCCCAGGACGGGGAGGTGCGGGTCGCGGGCGGTCGCGGTCAGCACCTGCTCGATCGCGTCGGCGAGGACGGGGCCCTTCAGGGCGGCGACGGGGCGGGCGGCGGTGCCGGCCGGACCGGTGAGCGCGGATTTCAGCCGGGCCGCCCTGCGGCGCACGTCGGCCGCGTCGCCGAGCACCTGGACGACATGGGCGTCGATGAGCCGTGCGGCGTCCTCGGGCCCGGCGTCCAGGATGACGGCGACGGCGGGCAGCGGCAGCCCGATCTCGCGCAGCCCGCGCAGGGTGACGGCCCGGGGCAGCTGGTCCGGGGCGTAGTGGCGGTAGCCGGTGACCGGGTCCACCTCGGCGGGCGGCAGCAGCCCGGAGTCGGCGTAGAAGCGCAGGGCGCTGGGGGTGAGCCCGCTCCGGCGGGCGAAGTGCCCGATGGGCATCAGGGGGTCGGTGTTCGGCACCTGGCCATGGTGGGGTTTCGAGCGGGTTGAAGGTCAAGTGGGGGGCGCTGACCGCTGGGGGGGGGGAGGGCTACGGCCGGGCCGAGTGCGTCACCCGGTCACCCTGGCCCGGTGACGCCTCCCCCGGTGTCGCCTTCGCCGGGCCCGCGTTCGCCGCCGCGATCAGGGCCGTCGTGGCGATCAGGGCCGCGGCGAGGGCCCTGGCGTAGGGGGCGGGAGGGCGTCCGTTGCGGGCGGGGGTACGTCCGGACACGGGAACCTCGCAGGGGGGTGACAGCGGCGTGTTAAGCGCCCTTAATCCAGCCCCTAACGTAGAGGTTCGGGGCGGTGGATCGGAAGGGGGCCAGGGGGAGTTACGCCATTTCGCCGATGGTCCGGCGGAGGGTCCCTCCCCTGTCCCGGCCGATCGTCCCGCGCCGGTCCGGGCGGAGCCCAAGTCGCCTATGGGTAACTGGACTTACTGGCATGATTAAACGCATGGCGAACCGGGACGACCCCGAGATCATCGGGCGCAGGGTGCAGCGGCTGCGGCACGAACGCGGGCTGACCCAGCGGCAGCTGGCCGAGCCCGCGTACACCCCCGCCTACATCTCGACCCTGGAGGCCGGCCGGGTGCGCCCCTCCGATGAGGCGCTGCGGCATCTGGCCGACCGTCTCGGCGTCGGATTCGACGAACTCGCCACCGGCCGCCCCGCCCGCCTCGCCACCGATCTGCGGCTGCGGCTCACCGAGGCCCAGCGCACCCTGGCCACCGGCGCCGCCGAGGACGCCGCCGAGCAGTACACCGCGCTGCTCACCGAGGCCACCGCCCACGCGCTCCCCGCCGAACAGGCCACCGCGCTGCTCGGGCTCGGCGAGTGCGGTCTGGACACCGGCGACATAGTGGCCGCCCGGCGCTCCTTCGAACGGGCCGAGCAGGTGCTCGGTGAGGCCGATCTGCCGCTGCCCGCCCGGGTCCCGGCGGTGCGCGGCCGGGCCATCTCCCACTATCTCGCGGGCGAGCTGCGCTACGCGGTCTATCTGCTGGAGTCCACGCTCGACGAGCTGAACCGGGGCGGACTCCACGACCCGGACGCCCTGCTGCTGCTCTACGCCAGCGTCATCGGCCCCTATATGGACATGGGGGCGCACGCTCGGGCGGCCAAGGCGGCGGAGTTCGCGCTCGCGGTCGCCCCGCAGTCGGGGGACCCGGCGCTGGTGGCCCGGATGCACCGCCAGGTGGCCCGTACCCTGCTCGCCGAGGGCCGGACAGCCGAGGCGGACGCCTCGCTCGCCAAGGCCGCGGAGATGTACCGCCAGCTCCAGCTCCGCACCGAACTCGCCAACTGCCACTGGATGCGCGGCTATGTCTGCGCCCAGAACGGCGAACTGGAGCGCGCGGAGGGCGAGTTGCGCGAGGCGCTGACCATGCTGTCGGCGACCCGCGCCGCGCTCTACCGCAGCCAGGCGGCGGTGGAGCTGGCGGACGTCCTGCACCGGCGCGGCAAGTCCGACGAGGCGGCGGCGCTGCTGCGGGAGGTGCTCGGCGATCTCTCCCCCGAGCGCGGCGCGGTCCACGCGGCGGCGGCCCACCGGCTGCTCGGCATCATCGCCGAGGACGCCCGCGACACCGAGGCCGCCGAGGAGCACTACGTCCGCGCGCTCAGCCTGCTGGAGCGCGCGGGCGCGGCCGGTGACCTGGCCGATCTGTGCCGGCTCCTGGGCGATCTGCTGCGCCGCACCGGCCGGGTCGAGGCCGCGCTCGACGCCTACCGCACGGGCCTCGGCCATCGCACGGCACCGGGGACGACGACACTGGGCCCGGCCCCGGCCCAGCCGCCGGTGTGAGGCCGGCCACCCGGCCCCGAACGCGCCCCCTCCCCTCCCGCCCCTTCAGATCTGCGCCCGCCCCTGCTTCCGTACCTGTGCCAGCCGCTCCGCGCCCAGTTCCGCCGCCGCCTGGGTGGACTCGGTCAGGATCTCGCCGAGGCCGCCGTTGGTGATGGTCAGGGCGTCGTCGCCGACGCGGACGGCGGCCACCTCCAGGGTGAGGGTGACCGGCTCGCCGTCCAGTTCCCGGGTCACCTCGACCCGCAGTCCCTGCCGGGCGTCGCCCGCCTCCGGCAGCGGTACGTCGCTCACCGTCACCGTGCGCCGCTCGCCGCCCGGCCCCGTCGCCACGAACTTCGCGCACTCACCGCGCGGCAGCTTCCGCAGCCACGCCAGCGCCCGGTCGACCTCGGCCGGGGCGCGGCTGGTGACCTGGTAGCGCAACTGCCCGTCGGCGTAGTTGTCGTCCAGTCCGATCGCGGCCCGCGCCGGGGCGCCGAGCAGATCGTCGGCGTACAGCGCGTCGAGGAGGCGGCGGCAGTCCGGGGTGCCGGTGGACGCCTTCAGGAAGCCGTCCCGCCAGGTCGCCACGCCCTGCGTCGGCATCCACGGCTCCCCGAGGTCGGCCTCGCTGATCAGCGCGGAGCGCGCCTGCGCGTCGGTCAGGGCGTGCACGCCGTCCGGCACCGGTGCCTTTCTGGCGGGCTTCGACGCCTTCGCCGCCGGGCTCTCCTTGAGATACGGCCGGGGCGGCGCGGTCTCCTGGTAGGCGCAGCCGCTCGCCACCAGCAGCAGGGTCGTCCCGAACGCCGCGGCGATGACCAGGGCACGGACGGCCGGGGGGCTGGGGATCGGGGGTGCCATCGGGTGCCTCCAGGGGGCGGGGCCGGGGTCTCCACGGCACCACCACCCCCGCCCGCCCACCAGCGCGCCGGTCCGTCCGGGTGACCGGCGCTCCCTACGGCCGGTCCCCGTCTCCCTCCCCGCGCACCGCCTCCAGATACTCGGCGATGGCGTCCCGGTTGCGGGAGAGGAAGTCGATACGGGCGCTCATCCGGGTCAGCTCCTGCTCCAGGGTGGCCAGCATCTCGGGGGTGGCGTCGGAGAAGTAGATGGTCCGGGGCTTGTCCAGACAGGGCAGGATCTGCCTGATGATCCGGGTCGGCAGCCCGGCGTCCAGCAGCCCCCGGATCTGGAGCACCCGGTCGACATGCCGCTCGTCGTACTCCCGGTAGCCGTTCGCGGCCCGGTCGGCGGCGATCAGACCCTGCTCCTCGTAGTAGCGCAGCAGCCGCCGGGAGCTGCCGGTGCGCTGCGACAGCTCTCCGATGCGGATGCGGATAGGGATGCCGCTGGGGATGCTGCTGGAGTCGGGCCCGGGGCTGGGGCTGGGGCTGGGCATGCGGATTTCCTCACCTTCCCTTCTTGACCTTCACATGAATGTGAGGGTTCGAGCCTAGATCCCGACCACCGAACCCGCAGCCATGCCCCGAGGTGAACCCCGTGGAACAGCAGCTCTACGACTACAGCCCGATCACCGACCGCCCCCCGCTCCACTGGCCCGGCGGCGCCCGGGTCGCCTTCTACCTGGGCCTCAATATCGAGCACTACCTCCTCGACCGCCCCGCGACCAGCACCTTCCCCGACACCGCCGCCTTCGTCCCGGACCCGCTGAACTACGGATGGCGCGACTACGGCCCCCGCGTCGGGATCTGGCGGCTGATCGAGAGCCTCGACCGGCACGGCGTCCGGGCGAGCGCGCTGCTCAACTCCGACGCCGGGGAGCGCTATCCGCAGATCGTGGCGGCGGGCCGGAGCCGGGACTGGGCCTGGCTCGCCCACGGCCGGAACAACTCCACCTTCCAGACCGGTATGACCCGCGAGGCCGAGCGGGAGTATCTGACCGGGGTGGTCGACAGCATCGAGCGGACGACGGGCGCACGCCCCCGGGGCTGGATGGGCCCGGCCCTCACCGAGACCCTCCACACCCCCGAACTCCTCGCCGAACTCGGCCTCACCTACGTCCTCGACTGGACCAACGACGACCAGCCGTACCCCCTCCGGGTCCCCGGCATGCTGAGCGTCCCGTACACCGTCGAGCTGAACGACATCAGTCTGTTCCTGGGCAAGGGCTTCACCGGGCCGGAGTTCGTGCGGGCGGTCAAGGACCAGTTCGACCAGCTGCTCGCCTACGCGGCGGAGGAGAAGGGCGGTGGCCGGGTGATGGCGCTGGCCCTGCATCCGTTCGTGATCGGCCAGCCGTTCCGGCACCGGTATCTGGACGAGGCCCTGGAGTACATCGCAGGGCACCCGGACGTGTGGCTGACGACGAGTGACGAGATCGCCGACCACTACGCCCGTGCCGCCCGTACGGGCCCGGCGTCCTCCCCGGTGACGGCGGCGACGTAGAGATCGACGTACCGCTCCACATCCACCTCCAGGGCCACCTCCACCAGCGCCTGCGGGCGGGTGCGGGAGGCGTCGTCGTGGATCTCGGACTCGCCGTGCCGGGGGCGCAGATCGACGATCGTCTGACCGCGGGTCGGGCCGGGGCCGAGGGAGACCTCGACGGGGAGCCGCCGGGCGGTGATCCCGCCGGGGTCGGCGACCGCGCACACCGCGCCCGCGTCACCGAGCCCCCCGGCCGGATCGTCACCGTCCTGGTCGTCACCGGCCGGGTCGTCGGGGTCGGGGGCGGAGGGGCGGTGGGCGAGCAGTTCGCCCGCCAGCCGTGCGCCCGGCTCGTCGCTCTCCCGCAACCGCCGTACCACCCGCCCCGGCACCTTCACCCGCATGAACACATCCAGTCCGTACATCGTGATCGGCACCCCGGCGGTCAGGAGGATCGCGGCGGCCTCGGGGTCGTGCCAGACGTTGAACTCGGCGACGGGGGTGGCGTTCCCGGCGGCGACCGCTCCGCCCATCCAGACGATCCGCTCGATGTGGGCGCTCACCTCGGGGTGGGTGCGCAGCAGGAGGGCGATATTGGTGAGGGGGGCGGTGGGGACGAGGGTGACCGGGCGGGGCGAGGCGAGGATCTCGCGCCGCAGGAGGGAGACGGCGTCCAGGTCGGAGGGGGTGCGGGTGGGGGCGGGGAGCCCGAGGTCGCCCATGCCGTCCTCGCCGTGCACATGCTTCGCCGAGCGCGGCTGCTCGATCAGCGGGCGCGCCGCTCCACGGGCCACGGGGATGTCGGGGGCACCGGCCTGCTCCAGCACGGTGAGGGTGTTGCGTACGACGCCGTCGACATCGGTGTTCCCGGCGACGCAGGTCACCGCGCGCAGATCCAGGCCCGGATGGCGGACCGCGAGGAGCAGAGCGAGGGCGTCGTCGACGCCGGTGTCGCAGTCGATGATCACCGGGATGGGCTGACCGGTCACGCGCACTCCTCGACTCGGGCCCCGGGCGGGCCATGGGGCGGACGACGACATCCTTTCCCACCCCGGCCCCCACGAGTCGCGACACCGAGGTGCGGGGCGCGGACCCGGGGGTGATGCTGGTGGGGTCGGTCCGGCGCGGTCGGGGACGCGTGGGTGTGCGTGGGCGGTCCCCTGATACCGGAAGAGGTGCGTCGACATGACCGGTGGGAGGCGCTCTCGCGGGCTGCTGTGTGTGGTCGTACTGCTCCTGGCAGCAGCGCTGCTGGTCCCGGCGGCGTCCTCGTCGTCATCGTCCCCGTCCCCATCCCCGTCCGGCAGGTTGGACGAGGACCTCACCGCGCGCCTGGACAAGGCCATCGCGGATGTCCAGCGGGAGGCGAGGATCCCCGGGGTCGTGGTGGGCCTGTGGATGCCGGGCAAGGGGGACTACGTCCGGGCCACCGGGGTCGCCGACAAGGCGACGGGGCAGCCGATGGCCGACGACATGTACGTACGGATCGGCAGCGAGACGAAGACCTTCACGGTGACGGCGCTGCTCCAGCTCGTGGACCAGGGCCGGGTGGGCCTGGACGACCCGATCTCCGACTACGTCCCCGGCGTCCCGGACGGTGACCGGATCACCCTGCGGCAACTCGCCGGGATGCGCAGCGGTCTGTACCCGTACACCTCCGACCCCGGGTTCGACCACGCCCTGCTCAGCGACCCGAACCGGCGTTTCACGCCGCGGGAGCTGCTGGCGTACGGCTTCAGGCATCCGAACACCTTCGCGCCGGGGGCGCGGTTCCAGTACTCCAACACGAATCTGATCCTGCTGGGTCTGGTGGTGGAGAAGGTGACCGGGAGGCCGGTCGGCGAGATCATCGAGCGGCGGGTGGCCGCCCCGGCGGGCCTGCGGCACACCCTCTTCCCCGACAACGCCGAGATCCCCACCCCCCATCCCCAGGGCTACACCGACCAGACCCTCAACGGCGGGACCACCGACGCCACGGACTGGGACCCGACCTGGGCGTGGTCGGCGGGCGCGATGATCTCGACCCTGGACGATCTGCGGAGCTGGGCGAGGACGGTCGCCACGGGCACCCTGCTGACCCCGGCCACCCAGGCGCAACGCCTCACCACCCTCCCCACGGGAGTGCCGGGCACGGGCTACGGCCTGGGCATCTTCAACAGCGGCGGCTGGATCGGCCACAACGGCTCCATCCCCGGCTACGAGACGGTGACGGTCTATCTCCCCGCCGAGCGGGCGACGCTGGTGGTGATGCTGAACACGGACATCACCTACCAGGGCCAGGAGCCGTCGTCACTGGTGGCGAGGGCGGTGACGCAGGTGGTGACGCCGGATCATGTGTATGGGTTGCCGGTGCGGGGGCGGTAGCGCCGGGCCGGTTTTCGATGGGTGAGTTCCAGGTGGGTTCCCGTGAGTTCCTGGTGTGCTCCTGGTGAGTTCCTGGTCCCTCAGGTGCAGTTGACGTGCCTTACCAGAGCCCCCGAGGCCGAGGCCCCTCGCCCGAGGAGCGCGGCGCCGGACCAGGGCGCCGCGCCGATGGGCGGGGCGGGGCCGGGCCCGGGTGGGATCACCGACCCTGGGTCCGGACGACTCCCTGCCCTCCCCGTGTCCCCCGTTCTTCCCCCGTTCTCCCCGTTCCCCCTGTTCCCCCGGATCCGCGGGGCACTGCCCCCGCTCCGGGTGGTGCCTCCGGCCCGATGGGCGGGGGCGGAGCGGGTGGCGGGGAGTGCGGATCACCTGGGCGGGCGCTCCCACGCCCGCCGGGCCCCACTGTTGCCGTGAACGGCCCACCCCGGCCATGCTGTTGCGGCTGACCGCAAACGCTCAGTTCACCGGGGAGAGCGACATGCTCCGCGTCCACTTCACCGCCGCCGATCTCGCCCGGACCCGGATGTGCCGCACCTCCGATCCGCTCTGGGACATCGCGATCAGCCTGCACCGGCTCCAGACCCGCCAGGGCCGCTGGGCGCACGCCGACTGGCACCGGACCACCCGGGAGCAGCTCAGGGAGAAGGGGCTGGAGCGGGCCGTGCGGCGGGTGCTGCTGCCGCTGTACCCGCGCGCCGCCTACTTCCCCGACTTCCTCACCCCCTTCGCCGCCACCGAAGGGCTCGACGCCGGACTGGAGGCGGTGCTCGCCGCGCCGGAGGGCCGGGTGCGGGAGGAGATCGGGCGGCTGGACGATGTCGTCGGGGCGCCCGACTGGGCCGGTCGCCTGGGGGAGCGCGCCGCCCGGGAGGATCTCGTACGGCTGCTGCGGGCCTACCATGAGGTGGCCGTCGCGCCCTATGCCGATCGGGTGCATGCCCGGGTCGAGGCCGAGCGGAGTCTGCGGGCCAGGGCGCTGCTGGACGGTGGGGCCGAGGGGATGCTCGCCGGGCTCGGGCCCTGGGCCCGGTGGGAGCGGCCCGTGCTGCATGTGGAGTACCAGCCCTCCGTCGATCGGGATCTGTGGCTCGGGGGGCGGGGGTTACTGCTCGTGCCGTCCTATTTTCTGCTTCAGCGGCCTCTCTCCTTCGCCGATCCCGGGCTGCCGCCCGTGCTGGTGTATCCGCTGGTGCATGAGGCGCCGGCCCGGTCCCGGAGCGCCGCGCCGCTCGCCGCGCTGGTCGGGACCGCTCGGGCCGGTGTCCTGCACGCCGTCCGGCACGGCGCCACCACCGGGGAGATCGCCCGTGCCGCCGGGGTGTCGCTGTCCGCGGCCAGCCGGCACGCCACCGTGCTGCGCGACGCCGGGCTGATCACCAGCGTCCGGCACGGGGCGGCCGTCCTGCACACCCTCACCCCGACCGGCGCCGCCCTGCTCCGGTCGGCCTCGGTCGCTCACTCCGACGACCACAGCGAGCGCAGCACCCCCCACAGCGACGGCTGATACGAGCAGCTGCTCACCAGCTCGTGCGAGAGCGGGGCGTACGTACCCGCGAGGTTGCCCATGCTGTTCACGCCGCTGCACCCGGTGCGCTGGGCCATGCGCTCGCGGTCGAAACCGGCGGAGGTGTAGTCGGGGCCCCGGTAGTAGGCCACCCCGCTCAGGCGGCGGCTGTCGGCGATGTTGTTGAAGACCGAGCGGACGGGGGCGGTCGTCGCCCACCCGCAGGTCCTGCCCCCCGTCCGCCAGTCGCGGTCGCTGGTGCGCCAGTGGCACATCTCGCCGTTGCCGTTGAACTCGCTGAAGAAGCAGACGCTGTCGGCGGGGCAGCGGCCGTACCCGTACTCCGCGGGCGCCGACTCCACCGGGATCGCCCGGTACACCGGCGTACCGTCGTCCGCCGTCGCCGAGCGGTGGGCCACGAAGGACGCCGTGCCCAGGGCCGTCAGCACCAGCAGGACCGTCGCCAGCGCCCCGGCCAGCACCGGGTGGCGGCGCCACGACGGGCGGCGCGGCAGGCGCGGCAGACGGGGGGAGCGGGCGACCCCGGCCGCCGACTCCGCCCGGCGCAGCAGCGCCCCGGTGGTGACGCGGTCGGCCTGGTCGCGGGCCAGGCACGCGGTGACGATGTCCCGCCAGCCGTCGGGCAGCGAGGGCGCGAGCCGTAACTCCTCGTCGCCGCGCGCGTACCGGGTCGCCGCGTCGCAGCGCGCCTGGGTACTGCCGCCCGGCAGCGGGAACGTCCCGGTCAGCACCACATGCGCCAGGACCCCGAACGCCCAGACGTCCGCCGAGGGCCGTACCCGCGTGCCCCGCTCGTCGACCTCCGGCCAGAGCAGCTCGGGCGGGGTGTAGTCGGGGGTCGCGAAGGCGGGCGCGTAGGCGTGGGTGCCCTCCAGCTCGGCCGCCATCGCGAAGTCCGCCAGCCGTACCGAACCGTCCTTCATCAGCAGCACATTGGCCGGTTTCAGATCCCCGTGCACCCATCCGGCGTGATGCAGTTGCGCCAGCCCCGAACAGATCTGCGCCAGCAGCTCCCCGGGCCGCGCCGGTTCCGGTACGGCGTCCAGCGACCGCTCGGCCAGCTCCAGTACGAGGACGGTGGCGCCGTCGAGTTCGGGGCGGCCGGGGTCGTCCACGGTGAGGGCGTCGTACATCCGGATCAGGCGCGGGGCGCGCAGGCGGTTGAGGAACTCCACCTCCCGGGAGGCCAGTTCCCGCAGATGGCCCAGCTGGCGGGGGGTGCGGGTGCCGGTCGGCAGGAACTTCAGCGCCGCCCGGCCGGGCAGCTCCGTGCCGGCGGCGCCGCCGGCGGGCTCCGTACCGTCGTCGTCCCCGGCCAGCCGCCCCGCGTACACCGTCGCGAACGCGCCCGACGCCAGCCGTTCCCGTACCTCCCACGGCCCCACCCGGTACCCGGCGGGGACGGACACCGACACCGGCTGCCCGGCCACGCCACTCATGCGCGGACCTCCGGCGCCGACTGCGGCGCCTGCTCCGACTCGGGCTCCGATTCCGGCTCCGGCGCTCGCAGCACCAGCAGATCGTCCTCGCGGACCAGGTCGAAGCGGAGGGCCAGCGAGACCAGGGTCTCCTTCTTGCCATGGGTGCGGCGGCCGGGTGCGAGCGGGACGGCGTCCGGGCCGGGGCGCAGCCGCAGCTTGACGGCCAGATAGTCGATGTTCCAGTAGACCGCCGACCGGGTCGCCCCCGGCCACACCGGGCGCAGCCGCTCCACCAGTTCCTCCACCGCCGGCAGCGGGGCGTGCGGGGCGCCCCGCAGCCGGGGTTCGCACAGGGCGGCCAGGACCGCGAAGTAGCGCTTGGTGCGGTCCAGGGTGAAGGCGGGCGCGGTCAGCGGGCCCGGCAGACCGTGGCGGGCGGTGCTGCGGAAGATCTGCCGCGGCGCCCAGACGTCGAAGGCGAGCAGTTCGCCCGCGGCGGGCAGCACCACCCGGGAGAACTCGAACGGCACCGGCGCGTCCACCCGCCCCGGCGCCACCTTGATGTGCTCGCCCGCGCCCTCCGGGTTCTCCACCACATAGGTCTGGTCCTCGCTGCGGTTGCTCAGCAGCCAGAAGGTGCCCTCCGCGGAGATCTCCCCGGCGGCCCGGGGGACCCCCGCGTGCGCGATGGCCAGTCCGCCGGGTGTCTCCCGCCGCCCGAACTCCAGACGCTCCCCGACGCCGAGCCTGATCTGCTCCTCCGGCCGCGCGCAGGCCGGTGGTACGACGATGACGCTGAACATGGACTCGTTCCCCTCGCCCGATCCATGAGGGCCACCCTCCCCCAGCCGACGAGGGGGAGGGTACGAGATGAGGATGCGATTCCGGGTGGGGCGCGGGGGTTCGGCGTGGCGGTTCTCCCGCCCGTGGCGAGGGCGGGCCCGGGTGCTACCCCAGCCAGACCGTGGTGTCCGGCCCCACCCGTCCGTCGCCGGTCAGCGGACCGCTGGCCAGCAGGACCTCGCCGGGCGGGAGGGGGACGGGCGCGGCGGAGAGGTTGGTGAGACAGCGCCAGCCCTCGGTGCGGGCGAAGGCGAGGACGCCCGGCCCGGTCTCCGTCTCCGCCTCCGTCTCCGCCGCCCAGACGAGGGACTCCCCCTCGGTCAGTTTGCGGCGCAGCCGCAGGGCCGCGCGGTACAGCTCCAGCGTCGAGCCCGCCACGCCCTCCTGCGCCTGGACCGCGAAGGCCGCGAAGCCCGCCGGCTGCGGCAGCCACGCACCCCCCGCCCCGAACCCGTACGACGGCCCGTCCACCGTCCAGGGCAGCGGCACCCGGCAGCCGTCGCGCCCCTTCTGGACGTGTCCGGTCTGCTCCCACACCGGGTCCTGGAGGGCCTCGGGGGGCAGGTCGGCGACCTCGGGCAGGCCCAGTTCCTCGCCCTGGTAGAGGTAGGCCGAGCCGGGCAGGGCCAGCATCAGCAGCGTCGCCGCGCGGGCCCGGCGCAGCCCGGCCGCCGGGTCGAGGGGCGGTTCCTGCCCGCCGGACAGCAGCCAGGCGTCCGTGTCCGTGCCCGGCGGCAGCGTCAGCCGGGAGGCGTGCCGGATCACATCGTGGTTGGACAGCACCCAGGTCGCCGACGCCCCGGCGGCGCGGGCGGCGGCCAGCGACTCGGTGACGACCCGCCGCAGCGCCCCGGCGTCCCAGGGGGCCTGGAGGTACTCGAAGTTGAACGCCTGCCCCAGCTCGTCCGGGCGGGCGTACCGCACCCGGCGGTCGCCCGGCACCCATGCCTCGGCGACGGCCATCCGGGGCGGCCGGTAGCCGTCGAGGATCCGCCGCCAGTCGCGGTAGATCTCGTGCACCTCGTCCCGGTCGTAGAACGGATGGGTGCCGGGCGGCAGCCGGGCCAGGGAGTCCTCGCCGCTGAGCGCCGGATCGCCCAGATCGCGCAGGGGGTCCCGGAGATCCTTGGCCAGGGCGTGCGCGACATCGACCCGGAAGCCGTCGACGCCCCGGTCCGACCAGAACCGCAGGGTGGTGCGGAAGTCCTCGCGGACCTCCTCGTGGTCCCAGTTCAGATCGGGCTGCTCGGGGGCGAACAGATGCAGATACCACTGGCCGTCGTCCGGCACCCGCCGCCAGGCGCTGCCGCCGAACACCGACAGCCAGTCGGTGGGCGGCAGTTCCCCGTCCGCCCCGCGCCCGTCCCGGAAGACGTACCGCGCGCGGGCCGGGGAGCCGGGCGGTGCGGCCAGCGCCTCCTGGAACCAGGTATGCCGGTGCGAGGTGTGGTTCGGCACCAGGTCCACGATCACCTTCAGGCCGAGCCGGTGCGCCTCGGCGGTGAGCGCGTCGAAGTCGTCGAGCGTGCCGAGGCGCGGGTCGACGCCCCGGTGGTCGATGACGTCATAGCCGCCGTCGGCCAGCTCGGACGGGTAGAACGGGCTCAGCCAGAGCGCGTCCGCGCCGAGCCCCGCGAGATACCCGAGCCGCGAGGTGATCCCCCGCAGATCCCCCAGCCCGTCCCCGTCGGCGTCGGCGAAACTGCGCGGATAGACCTGGTAGACGACGGCCTGCCGCCACCAGTCGGGGTCGCGGGGGGAGAGGTCGGGGGCGGGGCCGGGGCCCTCAGGGTGTTCGCGGCCCTCGGGGTGCTCGGGGTGTTCGGGGTGTTCGGTCACGCCCGGGAGTCTGTCCAGTCCGTCGGGGCGGTGAAACCGTACGAAGGGGGCGACGAAACCGTACGACCGGGGCGATGAAGACCGTACGAAGGGGAGACCATGCGGGTAGCGGGACCCCTTCCGGGGGACCCCCGGTCAACCCGGGAACCGCCCCGCCGCTGGTCGAAACAGGTGCTCCGCCCCCTCCCTCCCGTTCTCCCTCCCGTTCTCCCTCCCGCTCTCCGGTCCGTTCACCCGCCCCGGGATTCCCGATGGCATTCACGCTCGGCATCCGTATGCCTACGCTGTGATGGTCTGTATGGACTGCATCGGGGGTCGTATGGGGTTCGGGTTCGGGCAGCGGCGTGGTGGCCAGCTGCCGGTGGAGTTGACCAGTTTTGTCGGCCGGGGCGCGGAACTCGCCCAGCTCCGGGCCGCGCTGGAGCAGTCGAGACTGGTGACGCTGGTCGGCCCCGGAGGGGTCGGCAAGAGCCGTACGGCGCTCCGCGCGGCCGGGGCGGCGGCGCCCCGCTACCCGGACGGGGTCCGCCTCGTGGAACTCTCCGCCCTGCGCGACCCGGAGCTGATCCCGGCCACCCTCGCCGGGGTGCTGGAACTGCCCGAGCAGCCCGGGATGACCCCGCTGGACGCGGTGGTGGAGCATCTGCGCGGACGCCGCCTCCTCCTGGTCCTCGACACCTGCGAACACCTGGTCGACGCCTGCGCGATGCTCGCGGACATCCTGCTGCGCGAGGCCGTCGGGCTGACCGTTCTCGCCACCAGCCGCCAGCCGCTGGACGTCCCCGGCGAGCACTGCATCCCCCTCGCCCCGCTGGCCCGGGAGGACGCGGCGGATCTGTTCGTGCAGCGGGCGGCGGCGGTGACGGCCGGGTTCGCCGGTACCGGCGCCGACCGGGAGCGCACCCTCGCCCTGGTGGACCGCTTGGACGGCATCCCGCTGGCCCTGGAACTGGCGGCCGTACGGCTGCGCGCGGTCCCGCTTGCCGAACTGATCGCCCGCCTGGACCGCCGCTTCGAGGTACTGACGGGTGGCCGCCGCACCCGCCTGACCCGCCACCAGACCCTGCGGACCGCCATCGACTGGTCGTACGACCTGTGCACCCCCGAGGAACGCCTCCTGTGGGCCCGGCTCTCGGTCTTCGCGGGCTCCTTCGAGCTGTCGGCGGCCGAGCGGGTCTGCGCGGACGCCGAACTGGGCGCCGAGCAGGTGGTGGAGGCCCTGATCGGCCTGGTGGACAAGTCGGTCGTCCAGCGGATCGGCGAGGACGGCGGGCGCTACCGCCTGCTGGACACCATCCGCGAGTACGGGGCGGGCCGCCTGGAACGCCTCCCGGACGCGGGCCGGGGTGTCCGCCACCACCACTTCACCCACTACGAGCGCCTGGTGTCCCGGTTCTGGGACGAGTTCCTGAGCCCGGCGCAGGTGGCGCTGCACCGGGCGGTGCGCGAGGAGATCACCGATATCCGGGCCGCCCTGGAGTGGGCCTGCGCGGGCGACGACGGCCGGGCCAAGGACGCGCTGTGGCTGGCGACCCGGCTCGGCCCCTACTGGCGGGCGGCCGGGACCCTCTCCGAGGGCCACCACTGGATCGACAAGGGCCTGAACCGCGTCCCCCAGGACTGCCCCGAACGGGCCTGGGGCCTCCAGATGACCGGCATCTTCGGCGTCTGGACGGCCGACCTCGCCACCGCGCTCGACCGCTTCCCCCGCGCCCATGAACTCGCCGTCCGCATCGGCGAGGACCGGGTGGAACGCTCGGCCGCCGCCTATCTGGGCGCGATGACCGCGCTGGGCGGCGACATCGAGAGGGGCCTCGCCGAACTCGAACGCAACCGCGTCCGCATCGTCGATTCGGGAGACGGCCTCGCCATCGGCGTAGTCCACTACGAGGGGGCTTTGCTGCGGGCGGTCCTCGGCGACACGGAAGGCGCGCTCGACCTGTGCCGCACCGGCCTCGCGTACCTCTCCGGGGTCGGCGAGCGCCAGCTCTACGCCTCCACCCAGAGCACCCAGGGCATGATCCTCTGGCTCAGCGGCGACCACGAGGAGGCCGAACGCTGCTTCCGGGACAGCCTGGAGGCGGCCGGGGAGATCGGCGAGGTCCTGGTCGCCGCGCTGGCCTGTCTGGGCCTGGCCTGGTGCGCCGCGGAACGGGGCCGCCCGGTGCGGGCCTGCTGGCTCCTCGGCTACGCCCAGCACGCCCGGCGCCTGGGCGGCGACCCGGTGTCCCTGCTGCCGAGGCTGCTGGAGGAACTGGAGTCGGTGGACAAGGCGGTCCGCGCGGCGCTCGGCCCCGTCGACCACGAACGCTGGCGGGAGGCGGGGGGCCGGATGTCGGGGCAGGAGGTGCTGGAGGCGGTCCGCGCGGACATCGATGTCCCGATCCCCCCACAGCCGACGGCTCCGCCGGGAGCCCGTCTCCCGGCCCGCTCCCCCGACTCCCTCACCCGCCGCGAACGCGAGGTCGCCGCGCTGGTCGCGCAGGGCCTGTCCAACCGGGAGATCGCCGAACGCCTGGTCATCTCCAAACGGACGGTGGACGCCCATGTGGAACACATCCTGGCCAAGCTGGGGATCGCGTCCCGCACGGAGATCCCGGAGATCCCGGCGACGACGTAGCCGACCGGGGTACGTACGTATGGGCCGCCCGAGCGGTACGTGTACCGATCTTCGCCGCTCCCGGTCATTCCGCCCTCCCGGGCACGGCAGTCTGGTGTGAGCCGCCCGGGGGACGGGCGTGCGGGTCGCCGGCAGTTGGTCAACCCCCACGGCTGTCATGGCAAGGCCCCCGCACCACACCTCCCCTCGGCGGCACGCAGCGGGGCTGCCCCTGGTCGGCGGGGCAGCCCCGCTTTCATGCGCTCCCTCGGCCGCCGGTTTCCATCCGGAAGAAGACCGTTTTGGAGGCGGGGGTGAGGCCCCCGTGGACGGTCGTCGTCCCCCAACGATCGGCACAGGCGTCGACCAGCAGAAGCCCCCGCCCGCGTTCGGCGTCCCCGCCGACGGGGTGCAGCGGCAGCACCCCCGGCAGATCGTCCCGCACCGCGACGGTGACGGAGGCGTCGGAGACGGTGACTTCCATGTGGATGAGGGGCGTTCGGGTGTGCTGGTAGACGTTCGTGACGACCTCGCTGGTGCAGAGGCGAGCGGACTCGGCGAGGGCGGCGTGCCCGGTGGAGCGGAGCAAGGAGGCGACCAGATCGCGCAGTACCCCGGGGGCGGTGAGGACGTTGGCTGTGGTGAGCCGGTAGGAGGTGGGGGGTGTGATGGACATGGGGGTGTCTCCCAACGCTGGTGTGGCTGGGTGGTGTTGGGAGAGACGGTAGCGCACTGGGCTAACATCATGGGCGAGCACGGCTAATAAAGTGGGCGAATGGAGATTCGATGGCCGCCAGAAAGGCGCCTACCGCACGTCAGCGCCGACTGGGTGTGGAGTTGCGGAGGATTCGAGAGCGGGCGGGTCTCTCACTCGCCGTCGCGGCAGCCGAACTGGGCACGGACCGGACGAGCATCAGCAACATCGAGCTGGGCCGGTTCGGAGTGAGCGGCGAGCGGGTACGCACCTGGGCCGCGCACTACGGCTGCGCCGACGCCGAGTATGTGGAGGCCCTTGCCGCCATGGCTGAGGACCGTAAGAAGGGCTGGTGGGACGCCTATCGGGATGTCCTGTCGGCCAACGCGGTCGACCTCTCGGAACTTGAGCATCACGCCGCCGCATTGCGTTCCGTGCAGATCATGCATATGCCGGGCTTGCTTCAGACCGAAGACTACGCCCGTGCGGTGTTCGCCCAGGCGGTACCTGCGCTGACCGATGTCGGTCTGCGTCGCCAACTCTCGCTGAGACTGAAACGCCGAGACGTACTGGACCGGCCGAGCCCGCCCACGTGCACTTTCCTGATTCACGAGGCTGCGCTGCGCCTAGAATTCGGTGGACGAACTGTCGCCCGAGCACAGCTCAGCCATCTGCTGAAGGAGTCTGAGCGGGACAACGTGACTATCCGTGTGATTCCGTTCGCCATAGGCGGGTTCCCCAACGCCGGAAACTCGACACTCTATGTGTGCGGGCCGGTTCCGCAGCTCGACACCGTTCAGACCGATACCCCGTACGGCCCCGCGTTCGTCGATGCCGAGACCCGTCTCGCAAACTTCCGGGCGGTCTTGGAGAGAACCGAAGAGCGGTCACTCGACGCAGTCCGGTCGCGTGACTTCATCCACGACATGGCCCAGCAACTGTGAAGGTGTGAGACATGGATCCCCAGTGGCAGAAGTCGTCCTTCTCGACGGATGCAGAGGACACCAACTGCATTGAACTTGCCATGCAGGGTGACGAGATCCTCCTGCGTGAGAGCGAGGAGCCCGAGTCGATAGTCACGACGACTCCGGTGAAGCTCGCGGCGTTTCTCGCCGGGGTCAAGGCGGGGGAGTTCGATCACCTCGTCTAGATCGTCCGGGCTCCGTCGTGACTCTTCCTCGATCGGCAGAAGAGTGGAGGTATGAGAGATATGGCTCATCAGTGGCAGAAGTCGTCCTTCTCGACGGACGCGGAGGGCGACTGCCTAGAGCTGGCGACACGGGGCGACGCGATCCTCCTGCGTGAGAGCGAGGACCCGGAGTCGATAGTCACGACGACTCCGGTGAAGCTCGCGGCGTTTCTCGCCGGGGTCAAGGCAGGGGAGTTCGATCACCTCGTCTAGACCGGGCGGCGGCTCCGATCGGCGGATGCCAGCCGGGGCCGCAGGGGGTGCTGCCGGTTCACGGCCTGGGCGGGAGCACGAAGCCCCGTACGGGCCGCTCCCGCTGTGGGTCATGGGAGTCGGGCCGCTGCGTGCGTTTCCACGCGGCGACCAGCTGCGCGTAGCGCGGGTCGATCCACTCGGACACATTGCCTCCCTTCCATCGGGAGGTTAGAGGATGCCGGGCTTCGGCCTCGGCGTGATGACAATGGAGCACTCTGGGGCGTGCTGGCAGTTCGCCGCCACGGAGACCAGGGTCTCGTCCGACGGTGGCCCCCACAGCTCCCGGTCCGCCTCCCAGCCGAGATCCGCGATCTTCGCGCGGGTGCGGTCCAGGATCGGCGGGTCGTACGCCGTGGGGTCATAGCCGGGATAGTGGTGGACGAAGCCGCCCAGCGTCTCGCACAGCTCGGCGTACATGGCCGTGTGCAGAATCAGGGCATGCCAGCCCTCGTCCACGATCCGGGAGGGGGCGAGCCCGGCGACGGGGTGCGCCGCGCAGGCCGCCACGAACTTCAGGGCCTCCTCGACAATGCGGTCGGCCATCTCCTCGGACATGTCCGGGTTGGCGTCCAGAACGGTGCCGCGGCAGCTGATGAACTGGCGCTCGCTGATGAGCAGGCGCGGGAGGGCAGGCACCGGGCCGGGTGCGGGGTCCGGGTCGGGGCCGGGGTTGGGCGGCACGCTCACGCTGGTCTCCTTCGCGGGTAGTTGGTCGGATTCATCGGCCTGGTCGGCGAGCGGCACCAAGCCGTAGGAGCTACGGCACGAGCGGCAGGCGAACAGGGTGCCGTGCGCGCCGGGGCCTGATCCCTGTTCGATGACCTCGATCAGCCGGACGCCCCGCGCGTAGTTCTGGTGCCAGGCGCACCAGCCGTACCCGGAGGGATCGCGAGGGGCTGCTTCGGTTTGCGTGCTCTCGGCCACGTCGACTCCAACCGGTCGGGCAAGCCCCCGGGGGCTCCGCTGCCGCGCCGGGGCTTCGTCGTATCTCTCGACGCTAGAAAGCAGGCCACGGCCTTGGCCAGCAAGTTGCACCGAATTACACCCCAGTTGGACGGTGCTGTGTCTGGCCGACATCGGCTCTTGACCCTGCGACACGGGGCCACGAATGTGGTGCAAATCGCTGCAACCGACTAGCGAGGAAGGCCAGGCACGATGACCATTCACTTCGTCGGGATCGACCCCGAGACGGATGAGGACGGATGCCCCACAGTCTGGGTGGACACGCAGTCGGAGGACCTGCTGATCCAGAGCTATCAGGCCGACAACGAGACGATGGCCTCCTGCGACGCGCTGTCTCCGGCACGGGCACCGATCCCGCCCGGCGAGACCGTCATCAGGATCCCGGCCCGAATGGTCCCGATCATCAGAAAGGCGTGCGATGAACTCGATCCCGGAGTTCGCTGAACTCCTGGCCAGCACACGAGAGTCGGCCGTGCACCTGGAGATGCGCGATGCCTACTACAGCAACCCTCGCTTTGAGGCATGGCAGGAGGGCCGACGCGTCGACTGGGATGACCGTGCCTCGTGGTGGCGGCCGTTCCACCAGGACATCGCTGACGCTACCGCCCGCGGTGTCCACCTGCGCCGAGCGAGGGTTGTGTCCGAGCCGGTCACCGAGTACATCCGCTGGGAGCACTATCAGACACGCGCCAATGTGGAAGCAGGGGAACACGTGCGGTGGCTGCCTCGGCATCGGGCTTGGGACCTGCTGCTCCCGGGCGCTGATCTGTGGATCTTCGACGGCGCCCTGCTACGGGTCCACCATTTCTCGGGCGATGGCGAATGGATCAGCAGAGAACTGTGTGACGCCCCTGCCGTGGTCGACCAGCATTCGGCGGCGTTCGAGCAGGTGTGGGAGCGAGCCACCCCGCACGACGAGTACGAGGTCGCGTAGCCAAAGATGTCCCCCTTCCCCACGTCCAGCGCGCAGGAAGCCCGTGTGGCTCTGGCGGCCCGACTGCGGGAACTGCGCCTGGACGCGGGCATTACCGGCAAGGAACTGGCAGTTTTGGCGGGCTGGTCCGTCGCCAAGTCGTCCCGGATCGAGAACGCGGTCACCGCACCGGCTGACGCGGATATCCGTGCCTGGTGCTCGGCGTGCGGCGCCGATGATCAGGCGGACGACCTGATCGCTGCGAACCGGCAGGCTGATGCCATGTACCTGCACTGGAAGCGGCTCCAGCGCACGGGAATGAGGCAGCTGGCCGAGTCGTCCGCGAAGCTGTACGAGCGCACCCGACTGTTTCGTGTCTATGCCTCCCAGGTCATGCCCGGTTACTTGCAGACGCCTGGCTACGCGTCCGCCCTGATGGGAGCGATCGCGGGCTTTCGCGGAACCCCTGACGACGTGGCCGCAGCGGTCGAAGTCCGTATGCGGCGAGGCCGCGTCATCCATGAGGGAGACCACCGGTTCGCAACGGTGATCGAGGAGCAGGTCCTCCATCACCGGGTAGGCGACGAGAACGTGATGATCGGCCAGCTCGGCAACCTCCTTGCCGCGATGAGCCTGCCCTCCATGTCCCTGGGCATCATCCCGGCCGGCACACCACGCCAGGGCGCGATGTGGCCGTTGGAACAGTTCACTGTGTTCGACGATTCGCGTATTCATGTCGAACTGCTCGCGGCGAAGGTGACCGTCACTGCCCCGGGCGAGATGGACATCTACCTGCGAGCGTTCGCGCGGCTCACTGAACTGGCCGTGTACGGCGCCGACGCCCGCGCACTGATCCTGGGAGCCATCAAGGCCCTCCACTGAGCGCGGACCCGGTCGGCTGGGCCGGAGGCGATGACCTACGCCTCCCCCACCCCCGAGATCTCGTACCGCCGCACCTCCGCCCCCCGGATCCGTGCCGACTGCTCCGGCTCCGGGCCCGAGCCGCGGAAGCGGGTGAGGTCCTCCTCGGACTCCCAGCGCTCGTACACATTGATGCGGTCCGGTTCGAGCGGGTCGGGGGAGAGGGTGAAGTCGAGGCAGCCGGGTGCGGAGCGGGCCTGTTCGATGACCCGTACGCATCCGGCCAGGTAGGCGTCCCGGTCCTCGGGTTCCACCCACAGTTTTCCGGCGATGATGAGCATGGTGTTCCTTTCGGGAGGGGGTGTGGTGGCCGTAGGGGTGGACCGGGGCGGCGGGCCGGATTCATCGGTCGGGCCGCGCCTATCGGTCGCGGGCCGCACCTATCGGTCGTACCGGACTCATCGGTCGTACCGGACTCATCGGTCTGGCGGGAGACGGCGGTCTGGCGGGAGACGGCGGTCGGGCGGGAGATGGTCCCGGGCCCGAGCCCTTGTCCTGGAGTGCGCTCCAGCGCCTACCCTCCGCCCCATGACGACGAGCATGCGCTACCGCCCCCTGGGCCGTACCGGGATCGAGGTCAGTGCCTACTGCCTGGGGACCATGATGTTCGGGGCCGTGGGGAACCGGGACCATGAGGACTGTGTGCGGATCATCCACTCCGCGCTCGATCAGGGGATTAACTTCGTGGACACCGCGGACATGTACTCCGCGGGCGAGTCCGAGACGATCGTGGGGAAGGCGCTGCGCGGGGCGCGTCGGGACGATGTCGTGCTGGCCACCAAGGTGCACTTTCCGATGGGGGAGGGCCGCAACCGGGGCGGCAACTCGCGGCGATGGATCACGAAGGCCGTCGAGGAGAGCCTGACCCGGCTCGGCACCGACTGGATCGATCTGTATCAGGTGCACCGGCCCGACGAGAGCACCGACATCGAGGAGACGCTCGGGGTTCTCGGCGATCTCCAGCGGGCCGGCAAGATCCGCGCGTTCGGCTGCTCCAGCTTTCCGCCGGAACTGGTAGCCGAGGCACACCATGTCGCCGAGCGCCGGGCGCTGCCCCGGTTCCGGACCGAGCAGCCGCCGTACTCGCTGCTGGCGCGGGGCGTGGAACGGTCCGCGCTGCCGACCTGCGAGCGGTACGGGATGGGCGTGCTGACCTGGAGCCCCCTCGCCTTCGGGTTCCTGACCGGGAAGTACCGCAAGGGTGGCGTGATCGATCTCACCACCGGTCGGCCGGCGCTCAATCCCGGGCGGTTCGACCCCCGGCTCCCCGAGAACGTCCGCAAGCTGGAGGTGGTGGAGGAACTGGTGGAGGTCGCGGCGGGGCTCGGGCGGACGCTGCCGGAACTCGCCGTCGCCTTTCCGCTCGCCCATCCCGCCGTCACCTCCGTCATCATCGGCCCGCGCACCGGCGAACAGCTGGACGCCCTGCTCAAGGGCGCCGACCTCGTGCTGGACGACGCCACCCTCGACCGGCTGGACGCGATCGTCCCGCCCGGCACGGATCTGTATCAGGTCGACGGGGTCTGGCGGCCCGCGTCCCTGACCGACCCCCGGCTGCGGCGCCGACCCGTGGCGGAGCGTCCGGCGACCGATACCGGCCGCGGCTGATATCCCTCCGTTTCCGGGGGAGTTGAAAGGATGCCGACAGGTGTGGGCGTAACGGGCGGCGGGCAGGGAGACCCCGGACCGAGAGGGGAACCATGCCGTCACCCGAGCCGCCTTCATCCCGAATACGGCGACCGCCGTCGCAGCAGCAGTCGACGCATCGGTCGTCGTCTCCGCCGGTGCATTCGTCGTCGCGGTCGTCGTCACAGTCGTCGGCACGGTTGCCGTCGCGGTCGCCCGAACCCCAGGCGGTGGCGGGGCCGCCGACCTCCTCAGCCGTCTTCCTGGTGCTCACCCTCGAACCCGGCGGAGCCCCCGTCGCCCGGGAGGTGCTGGGCGCGGTCGAGGGGCTGACCCGGTCGTTCGGATTCGGCCACCCCGAGGGACGGCTCACCTGCGTCGCCGGGATCGGCGCCACCGCCTGGGACGCCCTCTACGGCAGCCCGCGCCCCGCCGACCTGCACCCCTTCCGGGAACTCGCGGGCCCCCGCCACCGCGCCCCCGCCACCCCCGGCGACCTGCTCTTCCATCTCCGCGCCGACCGCCCCGACCTCTGCTTCGCCCTCGCCGCCGAACTGGTCCGGCGCCTCGGCGACGCCGCCCGCGTCCAGGACGAGGTGCAGACCTTCGCGTACTACGACTCCCGCAATCTGCTGGGCTTCGTGGACGGCACCGAGAACCCGGTCGGCGACCTCGCCGCCGACACCGCCCTCGTCGGGGACGAGGACCCCGCCTTCGCGGGTGGCTCGTACGTCGTCGTACAGAAGTACCTCCACGATGTGGAGGCGTGGGGCAAGCTCACCGTGGAGGAGCAGGAACGGGTCATCGGGCGCACCAAGCAGACCAATCTGGAGCTGGACGACGCCCCCGGCTCCCATGTCGACGTCAACACCCTCACCGCGCCCGACGGCACCGAATTGCGCGTGCTGCGCGGCGCGATGCCCTTCGGGCGGCCCGGACACGGTGAGTTCGGCACGTACTTCGTGGTCTACGCCCGCGATCCCGAGGTGCCCGCGACCATGCTCCGCCGGATGTTCCTCGGCACGGACGGGGTCGCCGCGCCCGATCCGATCCTGGACTTCTCCCGGGCCGTGACCGGCACCGCCTTCTTCGCGCCGTCCGCCCGGTTCCTGAAGGAGGCGGCGGAGGAGGAGGGGGACTGAGGGTCTCTCCCCTTCCCCTGCTTCTCCTCCCTTCCCTTCCCCTTCCCTCGCTGCGTTCACTTGCTTGCTCAGCCGCCCAGGCAGATGACCAGTAGGCAGAGTTTGTCGTCGTTCGTTCGGTCGTCGGGGGGCTGTGGTTGCTGGGTGGGGGGTGGGGTGGTGGGTGTGGTGGGGGGTGGCGTGGTCTCCGGGGGTGCCGGGGCGGGGGTGGTGGCCGGGGGTGGGGGCGTCTTCGTGGTGGTCGACGGGGGTGGCGTGTTCTGCGTCTGCGGGCGCGGGTCGCTGCCCTCGGGGGGCGCGGTGCGTTGTGCCGGGGTGGTGGGGGTGCTGGGGGTGGTGGGGGTGTCGGGTTGAGTGGGTTCGGTGGTGCGGGGGGTGGTGGGGGGCTCGGTCAGTTCGACGTCGGTGCCGCCCATGCCCGTGGGGGTCTCGGGGGCGGTCGCCGCCTGGGCTCGGTCGCCGGAGCCGCCGCGGTCCATCGTGGACAGCGTCAGCCCGCCGCCCACCAGGGCTACAGCCGTGGCCAGCACCGCGCGCCGCTGGCTCTTCTTCAGCCGCGCCAACTGCCGCCGCCGCGCCGCCCGGCCGTGCGCCAGGGGCGGGGTGAGGGGGGTGGGCGATGTCGGTTCCTCGGGCGGTGGCGGGGTGTACGGGGCCGCCGCCCTCGTCGGCAACGGTGCCGGGGCGATGTCGGGCGCGTAGGCGCCGCAACCGGGGCACACCAGGGCGCCGTTGAGATGCCGGCGGCACGAAGAGCAGTAGTCCATCGCCGTCTTCCTGGGTTGACGCGCCGGCGGCCGGGGCCGCGGCCGGATCACGTTCGCACGTGGGATCGAGCGGCCAGCAACGCTAACGACGCTTCAGAGGCCCTGTGTGCAGCCTGTGTGACGCTCCTGCGCAGATTCGCCGTATGCGGCTGCGATGTGTGCGGTGGGCGAGCGGGCGGGGACGCTGAGTGGGGTGGGGGTGCGGGTACTGGTGGGTAGGGAGTACGGGGGGTGAGGGTGGGGGTGGGGTGGGGGTGGGGGGGTGGTTGCGGCGCCGGGGTCACCAGGTCGGGCGGGCGCTCACTCCGCCGTCCACGACCAGGTCCGTGCCGCTGATCCAGCTCGCCGCGTCCGAGCAGAGGAAGACACAGGCGTTTCCTATGTCCTCCGGGCGCCCCAGCCGGACCAGGGGCGCGGCCTCGGTCCAGCGGCGCACCCCCTCGGGCCAGTCGGCGGCCAGGCCGGGGCGGTCCACGAGACCGGGGGAGACGGTGTTCACCCGGATGCCGTCGGGTCCGTACTCCAGCGCTGCCGAGCGGGCGAACATCACCAGGGCGGCCTTGGCGGCGTTGTAGTGCGCGTGCCCGGCGGCGGGGCGGTGCGCCTCGACGGAGGCGATATGGACTATCGCGCCTCCCCCGCCCCGCTCCCGCATCACCCGCGCGGCGGCCTGCGTGCACAGGAACGCGCTGGTCACATGGGCGTCGTACATGCCCCGCCAGTCGGTGCGGGTGAGGTTGTCCAGGGGGGTGACGGGCTGGATCCCGGCGTTGTTGACCAGCGCGTCCAGCCGCCCGCCGCGCCAGGCGGCGCTCTCCTCGATCAGCCTCCGGCAGTCCTCCTCGCGGGTGAGGTCGGCGCCGATGGCCAGGGCTTGGGGGCCACGTCCGGGTTCGGGGCCGGTATCCGCTTCGGTGCCGGTGCCGGTGCCGGTGCCGGTGCCGGTTGCGGTTGCGTGTCCGTCCATCGCCGTGATCTCCGCGAGTTCGGCCACGAGCGCGGCGGCCCGCTCCCGGCCCCGGTGGTAGTGCACGATCACGTCGGCCCCGGCCCGCGCGAACTGCCGGGCGATTCCGCCGCCGACTCCGCCGCTGGCCCCGGTGACCAGCACGACCCGGCCGCGCAGATCGGGCAGCGGGGAGGGCGGGGGCAGTGCGGGCGGTGTGGGTGGTGCGGGCAGTGCGGGATCGCGGGGGGTGTCGGTCATGGCCGGGTCTCCGGGGGAGGGAGCGGGGGCGGGGTGCGGTCGGGGGCGGGCTTCCGGTCCGGCTGGGGGCGCGTCGAGGACCGTCCCCGGCGGCGAGGGGCTCAGCCGCCCGTCATCCGCCCGTGCCGTCGACGCCCGTCATCCGGCCAGGGGCGTCAGCGCGGTGCAGGGAGCGGATCAGGTCGGCATGGTGGGCGTGGCGGGACGCGAGGCGTTCCACCTCGTCCGGGTCGGGGCCGTCGTAGTCCTCCGGGAGGAAGCCCGGGGCCATCGTCGTGCCGAAGAGCGACCAGCGTCCGCCGGGTGCGACGCGGGCGCCCATCCAGGCTCCGGCGGGCACCACGGTCTGCACCTCGCCGCCGGGGCCACCGAGCCGGGTCAGCCGGTCCGTGCCGTCCGGGAACAGCGTCAGGAGGGTGAGGGGGTCGCCCTCGTAGAAGTGCCAGACCTCGTCGGTGGGGAGGCGGTGGAGCGCCGAGAAGTCCCCGGTGCCCCCCGCGTCCTCGGCGCCCGTCAGCAGGACGATGATCGCCGTGCCCGCCGGGCGGCCGTCGGGGCCGGGCGGGCCGGCCCAGGTCTGCCGGAACAGGCCGCCCTCGACCGGCAGGGGCCGCAGCCCGTGACGGGCGGCGACCTCCTCGGCCGGGACATCGGCGGTGGACACCGGACGCGTCAGAGCCCGAACTCCTGCGGGGCCAGGCCCAGCACCCCGCACGCCTCGCGCAGCACCTGCTCCTCCGCCGGGGCCACATAGCCGTCGGCGCCCGCGACCACGATGCCGGTCTGGATGACGGCCCGCGCCTCCGTGGGCTTCTTCCCGGCCTGGGCGATCACCTGGAGGACCTGGGTCTTGCCCTGCGGGAAGTCGAAAGCGAGCTGGTCGACATGCTTGTTGAACCGCTGGCGCAACTGCTCCGGCGGGAAGTTGGACAGCACGTCATTGCTGAGGATCAGCTGCTCCACATGCTGGCGCTCGGCCGGGTCGACATGGCCGTCGGCCGCCGCGACCAGGGCGCACATCGCCATGCTGGCATCCCGGTAGGCGCCGCTCTTCAGCTCCGCCTTCAGCGAGGTGAGCTGCGACTTGAGCGCGCTGACCAGCTGGGCCTTGGAGCCGCCGCTGCCCCCGGACGAGCCGCCGTGCCCGCTGCCGTGCCCGGACTGGCTCTGACCCCCGAACCCACCGAGGCCACCGCTCTGCCCCGGCTGTCCATGCCCACCCTGCCCGCCATGCCCGCCCTGCCCACCGGAGCCGCGCCCCTGTGCCTGCTGTTGCAGGCCCTTGGCCTGATCCTTGATCCGGTCCCACATCGCCATGCCAGCCACCTCGGCCTCTGCCGTCTACCGTCATCACACTTCTGTCGTCGTTCTGGCAACGTCTGCCCGCCCAGGGGAGTTCCCTCACCTCCCGTCCCCCGGCGAACCCCGATCAGCCGCCTGCATCCGGGCTACGCGGACCGTTCCCGTCCGCTTCCGCCGCATCGTCCGGATCGTTCGGATCGTCCGCCGGTGCGCCCGGCTGGGAGAAGGCCGACGGTCAGTCCGCGCGTTCCAGCCGCGCCAGCCGTTCGGTGAGACGGTCGGCGTCCGCCGGGTCCAGGCGCCGGAACAGGGCCTGCGCCGCCCGGTAGTGGGCCGCCGCCCCCGCGGTGTCGCCCCGGGAGTCCGCTGCCTGGCCGAGCCATTCCAGGCAGCGGGCCTCCCAGTGCTCGGAGCGGGTGTCACCGGACCGGAACCGCTCCAGGGCCTCGTCCAGGGCCCGCAGCCCCGCCTCCCGCTCCCCCGTCCGGTCCCGGACATGGCCCAGCAGGGCCAGCACCCGGGTCGCCTCGTAGGACTCGGAGAGGGTGAGGAGTTCCTCGTGGGCGGTGGTCAGCTGCCGGGCCGCCTCGGGCAGATCACCGGCCGCCACCGCCGTCTCGCCCAGGCGGCGGCGGGTGAGGGCGGCGCCCCGGCGGTAGCCGATCGACTCGCGCAGCCGCAGCGCCTCCTCGAAGTGGGCGCGGGCCCGCTCCGGGTCGCCGGTCAGCAGCCGGATGTGCCCCAGTCCGCTGATCGCCTGCGCCTGCTGGCGTACGTCGCCGTCCTCGGCCGCCCGCTCCAGCGCTTGCCCGTACCACTCGGCGGCCTCCGGGTAGCGGCCCGCGTTGCGCAGGCCGATGGCGCCCGAGGTCAGCATTCGGCTCTCCCCGGCCCGTGAGCCGTCGCGGCGGGCCGCGTCCAGGCCCAGCCGGTGCGCCTCGACCCACAGTTCGGAGGGGCGCAGCCGCAGGAACAGCGGCCAGGCCAGGTCCACCAGCCGCCAGCAGGATCTGTCCCGGCCGGTGGCGGCGCAGTACCGGATGGCGCCCATGATGCCGTTGCGGTGGGTGTCCAGCCAGGTCAGCGCGGCTTGGGCGTCGGGGAGCGGGGTCGGCTCCACCGGGATCGGCTCCGCCGGGGTCGGCTCCGCCGGGCTCCCCGGGGTCGTGGGAGGCTCGTGTCCGGCGGCGAGGCGGTGGCTCGGGGTGAGGATCCGCTCGGCCTCGGCGGCGGTGGCCAGACACCAGTCGACGAACCGCCCGAGCGTCCGCTCCCGCCCCTCCGCGCTCTCGAACTCCTCCCCGGCGCGGCGGGCGTGCGGGCGCACGATGTCGTGCAGCCGGTACGTCGCCGGACCGGTCTCCTCCAGCAGATGCGCCTCCACCAGCCCCTGCACGGCGTCATCGGTACGGTCCGCGGGGTCGCCGCCGTCCGGGTCCTCGTCGTCGCCCAGGACCGCCGTCATCAGATCCGGGTCCAGCCGGTCGGCGGGCAGCAGGCCCAGCCGCCGGTACAGCGCGGCCCCGGTCGGCGGCAGCAGCCCGTACGACAGATCCAGCGCCGTCGCGAACACCGCTTCCCCGTCGACCCGCAGCGCCCCCGAGGTCCCGGGGCCGAGGGACAGGCTCCGGGCCAGCGCGGACAGCGGCCGGTGCGGGCGTACGGCGAGCTGGGCGGAGGCCAGGGAGACGGCCAGCGGCAGCCGTCCGCAGAGCCGCACCACCTCCTGCGCGGCGGCCGGCTCATGGGTCACACGTCGGCCGCCGCCGTCGGCGAGGAGCTGGACCGCGGACTCGGTGGGCAGCCCGTCGAGGCGGTGCACGCGGGCGCCGTCCGCGCGCAGCCCGGTCAGGGCGTTGCGGCTGGTCACCACGGTCAGCCCGGTGGGCGAGCCGAGCAGCAGCGGGCGTACCTGGGCGGCGGTGAAGGCGTTGTCCAGCAGCACGGCGAGGCGCAGCCCCGAGGTGACGGACCGCCACAGGGCGCCGCGCTGCGCGGTCCCCGCCGGGACCGACGCCACCCCGAGCGCGATCAGGAACGCCTCCAGGACGGTGCCGGGCGGTACCGGGCCCTCGGTGGTGTGGCCGCCGAGGTCGGCGTAGAGATGGCCGTCGGGGAAGCTCCCGGTGTGCTCGTGCAGCCAGCGGGAGACCAGGGCGGTCTTGCCGACGCCCGCGAGGCCGGTGACGACGAGGAGCGGGGAGGCGTGCGGGTGGGGGCCGCTGCGGGCCTCGTCCAGGACCTGCCGGTCGGCCTCCCGGTCGAGGAACCGGGCGGTGACGGCGGGGAGCTGACGGGGGATGGGGGAGGGGGGTGCGGGGGTGGGGGCGGGTGCGGGTGCGGGTGGGGGTGGGGGTGCGGCGTGGAAGTGCAGGCCGCCGTGGATGTCCCGGGCCTGGACGGTGGGTCCGTGGAAGACGGGCTCGCCGCCGATGGTGTTGCCGACGGAATCGGGGCCAGGGGGTGGGGGTGGGGGTGTTGGGTGCAACCGGTCCGTGAGGGCGGAGGTGCCCGCATCCCCGTCCGAGCCTCCACCCGTACCCACCCCGACCCCCGTACCCGACCCCGTACCCGCACCCGACCCCGTACCCGCACCCGAGTCCCCACCCCCATCCCCATCCCCACCCGCGTCCCTACCCTGACCCCTCCGCCGGTCCTCCACGCGCGTAGCCCCCTTCTGTGCGCACGGCGGCCGACCGTCCCGGTGACCCGAGTCACCGCCCGCCGCCGGGTCGATGGCCGTTCCAAGAACTTCTCCCCGGACCCTCCCCCCTCCCGGCGGACGGTGAACGGAAGGCCGCTCGCAGGGGTGGGTTTTGGACGTAGTCCCGTCCTGAACCAGTCGGATATGGCGGCGATGGCAGGTTCATGGCACGCTCGAATGCCCGGCCAGCAGAGGGCCGGTCCTACCGGCGGGAGGCGCTGGTGGAGTTGGTGGAGTTCGAGATCCGTCTCTCCGGATCGGTCGAGGTACGGGCCGCCGGGCGCCGCAGTGGTCCGGGACCGACGAAAACCTGTCTGTGTCTCGCGGCACTCGCATGGGACGCCGGACGGATCGTCAGCGTAGACACCCTGATCCACCGCGTCTGGGACGACCATCCGCCGACCAAGGCGCGCGAGGCCCTGCACGTGCATGTGTCCCGGATCCGGCGCGTGCTCCGGATCGCCGGAGGGGCCGCGCCCGCGATCGAGAGCCGCACCAACTCCTATGTGCTGCGCGCCGAACAGGACCGGGTGGACCTGCGCCGCTACACCGCCTGGGTCAACCAGAGCCGGGCGCTGCGCGAGAGCGACACCGTGACCGCGCTCGATCTGCTGGACCGGGCGGACGACCTGTGGCAGGGCGAACCGCTCGCCGGGATCGCCGGGACCTGGCCGGAACCATCAACCTGTATGAACAACGGCCCGACAGTGCCCGCCAAGCAGCCCTCAAGGGCCTCGCCGAAGCCCCCGCAGACCATCCACTGACCGTGCGGCTGCATGCCCAGGCCGCTCGTGCTGCGGCGGCCGACGGCGACGTGGAGGGCTTCACCGCCGCCTTCCACGCCGCTGAGGACGCCCATCGGCTCCTACCGCCCCGCTCGCCCCGCCGGTTCGGCATGGACGTGCTGCCGCTGGCCGACTACGCGCTCACCTCGTATCCGGCGACCTCGTTCATCTGGCTCGGCCAGGCCGAACAGGCCCGCCGACATGCCGAACACGCGCTCATGACCTATGAGTCGGCGCCCGAGGCGTCCCGCTCACCGAGCCGGGAGGCAATCGCCCGTATCGACCTCGCCATCGCCCATGCCCAGCTCGGCGCCCCCGACGACGCCGTCGCCCTCGGCCATCAGGCCCTCGACTCCGCCCGCGTCGTCGGTTCCGTCCTGGGCCGGGCCGGTGACCTCACCACGTTCCTGACCCGCCACTATCCCCGCCGGACCGCCGTCGAGGGCCTGCGCGAACGGCTCACAGCCGCCGCTCGCCCGTCCCTGACCGCCACCTCGACCGGAGCGTGAAGGAGAACGACCCGTGACCACCGAGCCGCCCGCCCAGCACGCACTCACCATCCGCAAGCCCTACTTCGACCTGATCGCCGCCGGTTCCAAGACCATCGAAATCCGCGTCGGCTATCCCAAGATCCGCAGATTGGCCGTCGGCGACAGCTTGCGATTCACCTCCGGCGACGACACTCTGACCACCCGTATCACCGCCCTGAACGAGTACACGTCCTTCGAGGCGATGCTCGACGCAGAGGACAACGCCGCCGTCCCCCAGACCGGGGCCTGACGTTCTTCGCTCTTTCTTGGAACCCCTTCTTCGGCCACCGTGGTGACCGACGACGGCCGGGTCCTGCCGCAGTGCCGGATGGACACCGGCGGGTGGACTCCGCCCGGCGGTGAACGACCGGCGGCACGGAAGGGACCGGCCACTGAAGACCGTCCGACCCTCCCGCCCCGCCCCGCGTGCCGGACACCCCCTCACCCGCTCGGCCCCCACCCACTCGTGCCGCCCCCCGCCCCGGGCGACCGTGGCACTACCGGGCCGGACCTCCGTACCGGTGGCAGCACCGGCACCCGGAGGCACGCGCATGGCGGACGGCAACGGCGACGACGACCGGCCCGGTCCCGGTCCCGGTCCCGGTCCTGGTTCTGGTTCTGGCCTCGGCCCCGATTCCGGCCCCGATTCCGCGTCCGACTCCGCCCCGGGCCCTGGCCCCACCCCCGGCGCCACACCCACCCCAACCTCCGGCCCCACCCCCGCCCCCGCCCCGCAGGACATGGCCGACCTCCGTTCCCGTATCGCCGCCCTGGAGCGCACTCGGGGTGTGGAGGCGCCGTCCCGGCATCGGGCGCGGAGCGCGTTGGGTGCTGTGCTCATCGTGCTCGGGTGTCTGCTCGTGCCCCTCGCCATCGTCGCCACCTGGGCCGCCGACGAGGTCGGGGACACCGGGCGGTACGTCGACACGGTGGCGCCGCTGGCCGGGGAACCGGCCGTGCAGGACGCCGTGGCCAACCGGGTCACCGATGCCCTGATGGCCCATATCGACCTCGCCACCCTGCTCTCCGGCGTCCCCCGTACCGACCGGCCCCGGCTCGAACAGGCCCTGGGGAGGCTCGGGGACTCCCTGGAGGGCGCTCTGCGCAGCTTCGTGCACGACAAGGCGCGGGAGGTGGCCGCCTCCGATGCCTTCCAGACGCTGTGGACGGACGCCAACCGCCGCGCCCACGCCGCCCTCGACAAGGCCCTCACCGGCAAGGGCGGCGGCGCGGTCGAGCTGAACGGCAACACCGTCACCCTCGATCTCGGCCCCGTCGTCGCCCAGGTGAAACAGCGGCTCGTGGACGCCGGACTGAGCGTCGCCGGGCGCATCCCCACCGTCCACACCGACATCACCCTCGTCACCTCGGACGAGGTCGGCAAGGTGAGGACCTATGTACGGCTGCTGCAACTCGCCGGCAACTGGCTGGCGGTCGTGGCCGTGCTCCTGATCGCCGCCGGGGTGCTGGCCGCGGTACGGCGGCGCCGGGCGCTCGTCGCGGGCAGCCTCGGCGCGGCCTTCGCCGCGCTCGTGCTCGGCATCGGGCTCGACGCCTTCCGGGCCGTCTATCTCGACGCCCTCCCGGCCGGGGTCTCCCAGCCCGCCGCGGGCGCCGTCTACGACACCCTCACCCGCTTCCTGCACACCGGGGTGCGGGTGGTCGTGGTGCTCGGGGTCGTCATCGCCCTCGCCGCCTGGCTCTCCGGTCCCGGCCGCCGGGCCGGGCGGGTGCGGCGGCTGTGGCGCGACGGCATCGGCGCGCTGCGGGGCGTCGCGGACCGCGCCGGGCTGCGGACCGGGCCGGTGGGCCCGTTCGTCCGGCGCCGTCGCGTCTGGATCGTCTGGGCGCTGGTCGTGGTGGCGGTGGTGGTGTATCTGGTGTGGTCGTATCCGACCGGGTGGGTGGTCGTGGGGATCGCGCTCTGCTTCGTCCTGGCGCTCGCGGTGGTGGAGTTCCTCGCGGGGGAGGAACCGGAGGGGGCGGTGGAGTCCGCCGCCGGGTCCGCCTCCGGCGGCGGTCAGTAGCGCAGCGCCCGGCCCACCTCCGCCTTCACCGTCCCGGAGAGATCGTGCGTGCTGCGGGCCGTCGCCGTGGCCGACTTCCCGGCCGCCACATCGGCGACGGTCACCACGACCACGTCGAGCAGATTGCCGCCCGGGTCCTTGAAGTCCACCTCCACGGCGAACGACTTGGCCGCGTCGGTGGTGTTCCGGGCCGTCACCTCGACCGTCGTACGGCCGTCGCCCGCCGTGGCCGGGGCGGCCAGGGAGACCTCGCTCCCGGCGTCGACGCCGCCCTTGACCTCGTCCAGCTTGTTCCGGGCCTCGGCGCTCGCCGACGCCAGGGTGTCCGCACCCTGCGAGGCCAGGGACTCCGCCGCCGAGGCGGCGCTGCTCGCCGCGCCGGTCGCCCGGGAGCCGACGGACGAGGCCGCCGACGCCGCCTTGCTCGCCACCTCGGACGGGGAGGAGCCGTTGGAGCAGCCCGCCGCACCGCCCGCCGCGACCGCCGCCGTCAGCAGGGCGAGGGCCGCCCGCCGTACCCGATGACCTGCGTGTGTCCACTGCTGTGCCGCCACTGCGCCTACTCCCTGCTCGTCCCCGGCCGGTGCTGTCCCCACAGTGATGCGCCGCCGGACGGCCTCCGCACGCGCGGGCCGCGCCCCGTCACCCGAACGGCCGCCCGCGGCTGGCCGGACCACCCGTTCGGCCGCACCGTCGAAGGGTCGGAGACGGACCGGCCCAAAGCCCGAAGCCCGCCGCCCGGCGCCCACGAACGGAGCCCCACCATGACCGCACAGCCCCACCCCGGAGCACCCTCACCCACCGGCTCCCACGCGCCGAACAGCCCCTGGGCCGCCGGTGGTGTCACCTTCGCCGGGGTGCTGATGCTGCTCAACGGCCTGCTGGTGATCTTCCAGGGCATCTCCGCGATCGCCGCCGACGACATCTACACCCGGGTCGGCGACTACGTCTACAAGATCAACCTCACCGGCTGGGGCTGGATCCTGCTGGTCCTCGGGGTGATCTCGGTGATCGCGGGCTGGGGCATCCTCTCCGGCGCCGCCTGGGCCCGGGTGGTCGGTATCGCGCTGGCCTCGCTGAGTCTGGTCGCCCAGTTCCTGTTCCTGCCGTACCAGCCGCTGTGGTCGGTGTTCATGATGGCCATCGACGTCTTCGTGATCTGGGCCCTGGCGATGTACGACCCGCAGGCGCCGACGGCCCGCGCCGAGCAGCGCTGACACTCTCCGGCCGGAGGCCCCCGGCCGAGCAGCACTGACACTCCCCGGCCGGAGGCCCCCCCGGCCGAGCAAGTACTGACACCCCCGGCCGGACGCCCCGCCCCACCGGACGGTGAACCCGCACCCCCACCTGGCGCATTCGTTCGAGTCACGCCGCTCGATGGGGTGAAGTGCCGTCAATCCTGCGACGCGTGATCACCCCTCTGAAACGCGCCGCACTGCTGCTGACCACCACCCTGCTCGTCCTCACCGCCGCGTCCCCCGCCGGGGCCGAGCCGTACCGCCCTGCCGCGTCCGCCGCCGCGTACTCCGCCGGGGCGCAGCCGCGCACCCTGTCCCTCGCGGCGGCCGTCGCCGTGCTGCCGCCTGCCGCCGAGTCCCGCGCCGGGTACGAGCGCACCAGCTTCAAACACTGGAACGCGGGCCGGATCCCGTCCGACGGCTGCAACACCCGTGCCGAGGTGCTGCTCGCCGAGGCGGTCGAGGCGCCGGAGGTGGCGCCCGGCTGCAAGCTCTCCGGCGGGCGCTGGTGGTCGTACTACGACGCCCGGTGGATCACCTCCGCGTCCGCCCTGGACATCGACCACATGGTGCCGCTCGCCGAGGCATGGGACTCGGGCGCCTCCCAGTGGACCGCCGAACGCCGTGAGGCGTACGCGAACGACCAGGGCGCCGACACCTCCCTGGTCGCCGTCTCCGCCGCGTCCAACCGCAGCAAGTCCGACCAGGACCCGGCCGACTGGCTGCCCACCGCCGTCGAGTCCACCTGCCGCTACACCGCGGAATGGGTGGCCACGAAACTCCGCTGGGGCCTCACCGTCGACACCACCGAGGACGACGCCCTCGCCCGGATCGCGGAGGGCTGTCCGACGACGACGGTGACATACGACCCGGCGGCGTGACGCACGGCGGGCCTCAGCCCTGGAAGACCTGGTCCCGGTGCCAGTCGCGGTGTCCGGCCGCGACCGCCGGGGCTCCCGGCCGGGGCCCGGTGAGCGCCCGTCCGGCGAGGTCGAGCACCTGTCGGCGGGCGGCCTCGCCGCCGCCCGTGAACTCGGCCGAGACCAGCACCCGGTGCCCGGCCCCCGCCTCGCCGTCGCCGGGGACGGCGTCCGCCATCCCCAGTACCCCCTTGTCGAAGAGCTTGTGGTGCAGCGCGCACAGACACAGCGCGTTGTCCAGGGTGTCCGGTCCCTCGAACGCCCACCACCGCACATGCGCGGCCTCCAGCCCCACCGAACGCTTCCCGAGCCGGCCGTCGTAGCCGCAGAACGCGCACCGGTGGTCGTACGCCGACAGCACCAGGTCCCGGATCCGGGGGTCGCGCCGCTGCACCCGCCCGTACGCGTACCGCCGCTCGCCGGTCTCCACCGACTCCGGCAGCAGGCCCACCGCGTCGCACAGTTCCTCGTGCAGCGAGGGCGGGAAGTGCCGGTCCAGCAGCAGCCGCACCAGATCGCCGAGCAACCGGGGCTCCCGCTCCAGCGCCCCGCGCAACTCCGGTACGAGCCGCCCGGTGGCCCCCGACTCCCGCAACTCCCGCACCCCGGTGCCGGGGCTGCCCGGCCCGAGGTCGGTCCGCACCTCCCACACCCCGTCACCGATCAGATGGTGGAAGGGGTAGGCCGGTGTCGTGGGGTGCGGCGGACCGTACTCGGCGAGCAGCCGCCGCAGATCGTCCTCCACCGCGCTGTACCGCAGCCCGCCCCCGGCGTCCTCCTGGAACCGGGCGAGCGCGTAGAGCAGCAGCAACGGCTTGTGCGGGGCCCGCGCCCCGCCCCGGCTCCACTGCCGCAGCCGCGCGGCCCGCTCCAGCCATTCCATGGCCGACGATGCTAGGGCCTCACCGGCAACCCGCCGAGGTCGGGGGCCGTTGGGCCGTTGGGCCGTTACGCCGGTCCCGTGCCCGTCCGTCACGCCGTGCCGGTGCCTGTTCCGGTGCCCGTTCCGCTACGCCGATCCCGTCCCCCGGCGTCGCAGCCACCACGCGCCCGCGCCCAGGACCACCAGGACCGCCGCCGCGATGCCGATCACCGCGCCCGTCGACATGCCGTCGTCCCCGGCGTCCGTCTCCGCCGCCGCCTGTTCGGGGGAGGCCGTGACCGAGGGGGTGGGCTCCGCCGTGCCGGGGCTCGGGCTGGGGCTCGCGGGGGTCGGGGTCGCCGGGATCGGGGTCGCGCCCGCGGCGGCCGGGGCCAGCTTCAGGGTGGGGGCCGGGTGGCCGTGGCCGCCGTCCTCGCCGGTGTCCTCCAGCTCGATCCAGCGGTCGATCTGGCCGTCGGCGTACGACTGGAGCGTCTTGAAGACCAGTTCCTCCGCGTCCGGCAGCTGGCGGACCGTCACCGAGAACTCGGCGTCCGCGCCCACCGCCAGCTCCGGGCCCGACACGGTGTAACCCCGGCTGGTGGTGGCGTACTTCCAGTCCTCGGGGCCCTTGTCGAAGGTGATGTCGGCGGGGGTGAGGCCCTCGGGGAGGATCACCTCCAGCTCGGTGATGCCGGACGCGTCCGACTCGGACGCCGCGTGGAAGTCGAGGGTGACGTTCTCCGCGAGGGCGCGCGCGTTCTGCGCCTGGACCTCGGTGTGGGCGAACGCCGGGCCCGCGGCGACGGCCACCGCCGCCACCAGCGTCGCGCCGAGGGTCGTCAGCCGTCGGGCGGTGGTGCGGAGGGAGGGGGAGGTCGGGTCGGTGGGACGGGACACGGCGGGCTCCGGGGGTTGGTCGGTCAGCGGGGGGATGGTTGGGCGGGCGGATGGGCGGGCAGCTGGGGCGGCTGACCCGCCGGGGGGCGGGCGGTGGCGGCCCGCGGTGGGGCCGTCCTCCCAGGAGTCGGGTGGCGGGGGGTCCGAGTTCCCGGCACTTCGAGTGACCTGCGTCACTCGCTTGAGGGCGAGATCGCGTCGCCGGGCGGGGTGTCCGGGCCGGGGACAGGGGGACGCGTGGGACACGAGGGGCTGTGGGGGTCGAGGGGTGGTGAGTTCGGGGTGGGGGAATTCCCATTTTCTGAGGGCCGGGGGTTCTGCCGCGCTTTCATTCCGTCCGCCGCAATACCCCGAAGGTGGTGGACTTCTCGTCATCGACCGGCCGTAAATATGAACATACGTCCAGGGCCTTGGGGAATGAATGACACCCTGAATCCATGCCCGCGGTGACCAGAAATCGTGCTTTCGGTGCCGTCGAATACCGGGGAAACTCGAAGCAGCCCGATAGGTTGGAAAAGGGACGGAGAAAGGAGGTGAGGTGCCGGATGATTCCGCTGGATCGGTTTCTCGCCGACTGTCTGCACGAGGTGCGGGCGGCCCAGGAGGGCGCGGCCCAGGAAGGCGCCAGCGCAGGCGGTGCCGTCCCGGTGCCTCCCGGCGCGGACGGGCAGCGTGACGCCCGGCGCAGATTCCTCGCCGCCGGCCTGGCCGCCCTCCGCACGGACCACGCCGGAGCGGGCTGGACGCAGCTGAATCTCGCCCCGCCGGACCCGGCGGCGTACCCCGCGCTCTACGCACGGCTCGGTGAGATCGCCCGGGAGTCGCTGAGTTCCGGAGCCGCCGTCAATTTCTTCTTCATGCACAAGCCGCCGGGAATGCGGGTGCGTTTTCAGGCGCCCACCCCGGGCGCATCCGATGAACTCCACCGGCGCGTGATCCGGCGCATGGCCGAACACCCCGAAATCTTCGGCAATCCCCGGCGCGCGGTCTATGAACCCGAGTCCTATCTCTTCGGCGGCCCCGCCGCACTGCCCTGGGTGCACTCCCTCTTCACCGCCGATTCCCTGGCCTGGCTGGATCATCACGCCGCCCGCCCCCTGACCGCCCCGGCCGACTGGCGCCATTCGCTCACCCTGCTGCGCGAACTCCTCGACGGCCTCGGCATCGTCGGCTGGGAGCACCGGGGCGTCTGGGGGACCCTGCGCGAGGAGGCGGGCCGCGCCCTCGGCGGCGAGGCGGCCCGCGAGCGCGGGGTCGACCGGGCGATCGACGGCATCCAGCGCCTCTGGCGCCTGGACCGGGACCGGCTCACCGCCGGACTCCCCGAACCCCGGCGCACGGCCCTGGACGCCCACCGCGCCGCCGTCCACCGCGCCGCGCTGGACTGGCGCGAGGGGTACTTCGACGCGGGTGGCGGATCCGGAGAGGAGTCCGGCGACGCGTCCGGCGACGACTTCGACCTCGACCTCGGCGTCGACGCCGGTGCCGTCTCCACCGGCCCCCGCCGGGCCGCCGCCTACTGCGTCGTCTTCCACTGGAACCGGGCCCGCTTCTCCGCCGCCCTCCAGCGCCTGCTGACCGAGGCCCTCGCCACCGAGGGCACCCCCATCGAGCCGTCCCCCCGGGTGGACCGACCGGTGGTGGGGGTGAGCGGCCATGACCGATAGCCGTACGGGCGGGTGCACGACCGGTGGTTGTTGTCCCGACGGCTGCTCCTGCGCCCCGGAACCGGCATCGCCCCCGTCCTCACCCACCCACGGCACCGCCCTCCTCCGGGTCGCCGGGCTCCCCGCCGCCGTCTGGGCCGCCGCGGGCAACCCCGCGCTCTCCGCCCGCGCCGCCGCCCACCACCGCGCCCGGCACGACCTCGCCGACCGCGCCCGCGCCCTCGCCGACGACCTCGGCACCACCGTCGTCCCCCGCCTCCCCGCCGGCACCGCACCGCGCGGCGCGGTCCTGGCCCTGCGCCGCCGTCTGCACTCGGGCGCCGCCCCCGGCCCCGCCGACGACCGGCTGCTGACCGGTGTCGCCGAGGTCCCGCCCGCCCTCCGGCACCGCGCCCGGGAGCTGTACGAGGCGGACCGGGCGCTCGCCGAGGAGTACGAGGCGCTCGGCGCCGCCACCGCGAAGGAGTGGGAGCGGGTCGGCGCGCTGTGCTGGGACGCGGTCCGCACCCGGCCCGTGCTGCGGGTCTTCCTCGACTCCACCGCCCCCGAACTGACCGGCACGGCCGAGCGCCGGCTCGCCCGGGGGGAGCACTGGTCGAGCCCGCGACTGCGCAAGACCTGCACCTTCCTGTGGCGGGCGCTGGCCCGCGCGGCGGCGAAGACGACCCCGAGGGACTGGGTGGGCCAGCTCGCGGCCGTACCGGTCGTCCCCTCCCTGCCGGGTGCGCTGGACGCCGTCGGGCCGCCGCCCTCCCTGCCGGGTGCGCTGGACGCCGTCGGGCCGCCGCCCTCCCTGCCGGGTGCGCTGGACGCCGTCGGGCCGCCGCCCCCGTTCATCCCGGGTGCGCTGGACGCCGTCGGGCCGCCGCCCCCGTTCATCCCGGCCGCCCGGGACGCCACCGGCCCGCTCCCGCCCCTCCCCCTCATCCCCCCCGGCGCCCGCCTCACCGACCTCGCCGCCGAGGTCTCCCACAACGTCCACACCCTCCGCACCCGCCTGGGCGCCCTCGACCTCACCACCGCCGACCCGGCCACCCCGATCGTCGTCACCGCCCTGCACTTCACCACCCCCACCGCTACCCCCACCGCCAACCCCAGCGGCACCTCCGGTGCCACCCTCACCCCCGGCACCACCCCCACCGGCACCCCCGGTGCCATCCCCCCCGGCACCCCCGGTCCCACCCCCACCCACCTCACCTGCGGCGTCCTCGATCCCGACCGCCCCGGCACCCTCCGCCGTGTCCAGCTCGTGCGGACCCGGCCGCTGGACGCCGTCGTCGCGCGGCTCGCCGCCGGGCCCAGGGCCCTGGGGGAGATCGAGGCCGAACTGCTCGGCGGGGTGACGGGCGACCGGGCGGAGGCCGCGGGACGCGCGCTGCGGGACTTCCTCGCCCATCTGCACCGGCTCGGCGTCCTGGAGAGCTGCGCCGCGCCCCGCCGGGTGCACAGCGGCTGGACCGCGCCCGGTGCCGCCCTGCCCCACCCCACCCCCTGGCCCGGCGGCTCCGCGGCCGTCCCCGGCGACTGGTTCCTCGACTCCTACCGCCGTGCCGAGACCCCCGGTCGCCGCCCCCTCACCGTGCCCGCCGAGGCCGCCGACGCCGTCCACGCGGCGCTGCGCACGGTCGCCCGGATCGACGCCCTGCGCCGGGCGGACGGCGCGGAGCCGCCCGGCGACCGCCCGGCCCCGCTGCCCGGCCTCACCACCGGGCCCCGCCCCCTGAGTTCCTTCCTGACCGCCCTGGACGAACCCGGTCCCGGCGAGGCGCGGCCCACGGCGACCACCACGGTCGTCGCCTCCCTCTACTCCGGCTGGCCCCCCGCCCGCACCCCCGACTCCGGCTACGCCCAGCTCCTCGCCCATCTCGCCCGCCATCTGGACGCCGAGTCAGTCGACCTCGACGACGACCTCCTCGACCGGATGGGCGCTCCCAAGGCGCAGGAGTCGCTGCCGCCCTGGCCGCTGGACTGCCTCGTGCGGCCCCTCGCGGCGGGCGGCGGGTCCCTCGCCGTGCTGGAGTCGGCGTCCCCGGCCGGTGTCCTGGACGCCCGGTTCGCCGACACCCTCGACGCCCTCACCCCGGGCGGCTACGACAACACCGCCCGCTACCGGGCCTTCCTGGCCGCCGTGGAACGCGCCGCGCGAGTCCGGTTCGTGGAGGTCCTCGTGCCGCCGCTGGCCGAGCGCGCCGCCAACGCCGTACGCCGCCCCCGGCTCACCTCGCTGTGGACGGGCGACCCGGACCCGGCCCCGTACCACGGCACCCTCGCGCCGGACGGGGCCCGGCACCTTCCGCTCGACCGGATCACCCTGCGCCGCGAGGGCGACCGGGTGGTCGCCGAGGCGGACGGGGTGCGGATCGTCCCCCTGCACCACGCCACCCGGACGCCGATGCCGCCGTACGACCAGTTGCTGCGGGTGCTGCTGACGGCCCGGCACCCCGGTACCGCCGGGATCCTGCGGCTCGACGGGCTGGCGGCGGCCTTCCCGGCGGCGGACCGGGTGCCCCGGCTGACCGTGGGCGGCGGGCGGGTGGTCGTCGCCCCGGCCACCCACCGGGTGCCGGACGCGCTGCTGTGGGACCCCGAGGCCGACGACCGGGACAAGCTGATCCACCTCGCCGCGCTCCGCGCCCGCACCGGCATCCCCCGCCACGGCTTCGTCCGGCCGTCCCCCGCCCCGGACCGGCCGCCCGCCTCCCAGACCCCGATGGACTTCGACGCGCTGCCCGCCCTGCGCACCCTGGACCGGCTGCGCGCCCAGCACGACCGGGGCGGCCTGCTGATCGAGGAGGCGCTCCCGGCGCCCGGCGGTCATCCCCTCGCCGACCCGGCCCACCCCGGCGACGACGGCCGCGCGGCCGGCAGCGCCGCCCAACTGCTTCTGCGCTCCCCGTACCTCCCCGACGCCGTCGACGCCCTGGTCGACGCGGCATCGGCCGCACTGCGCGGCTGACCCAGAACGCCCCGGCAGCCGGCCGGGGTCGGCACCACCCCGAAAAAAAACCGCTCGAACCGAATGGAGAACGTCATGCCTTCCATCGACACGAACGACCTCGACAACCTCATCACCGATCTGGAGACCCGGATCACCGACACGGAGCTGGCCGAGGGTGCCGCCGCCAACACGGTGGGCATCTGCACCATCATCGTGTGTAGCGTCATCGCGGTCTGCTGAACCGGCTCACGCCCTCTCTGACTCGCGCCCTCAATGAGCCACGAACTCACTGACCGACGGACTCACTGAGCCGCTGAGCCGCGGGTGCGCCACCGACTTCAGCCGCTGGCGCACCCGCCCCGACATCCCCGACCCGACCTTCTGGGAGAAGCGCGCCCGATGCCCTCGCCCGTCACCACCGCACCCCAGGTCACCGCGCTCGCCGTCACCGTTCTGCGGGACTGGACGCGGGCCAGGGAGCACCCGGACGCCGAGCATCGGGGAGTCGCCGAGCACCCGGCCGCCGAGCACTCGGCCGCCGACTCCCCGCCGGACACCGCCGACCCGGGCGTCCCCGCCCTGGCCGCGCTCCTGGCCACCGCCCGCCCCGACGACCCGGAGACCATCGCCGTCGCCGCCGGAGCGGTCGCGAGCTGGGCCCGTACCGCCGGACGCGGCTCCGGTCATCCCGGGCTGTTCAGCGGCGGACTGGCCGGCACCCTGGCGGGCCTGCGTCTCGGCGCCCTGCTGCACCCGGCCCTGAACCGGGCGGCCGACCGCCTCCACACCCATCTGGCCGCCCCCCGCCCGTACCGCACCACCGACGTCACCATCACCGACTACGACTTCATCATGGGCCCGGCGGGCACCCTCCAGGCGCTGCTGCTCGACGGCGCGGCCCCGCCCCCCGCCCCGCTGGACCATCTCGCCCTGCTGTGCGCGGACCCGGACCTCGGGCGGCTGCGCGCCGGACGCGACGCCCGCTTCCCCGAACTGGAGTGGCTGGAAGGCCGGGTGAACACCGGTATGGGCCATGGCGCCGCGGGCCTGCTGACCGCCCTCACGGCCGCCGCCCGCCGCACCGGGGACCCGCCCCCCGCCCTCACCCGCGCGATCGGCCACCTCACCCGCTGGCTCACCGCCCAGTCCTTCCCCGACGCCCGCGCCATCCGCAGCTGGGACGGCGCCGGACTCGACGGCCCCCCGCCCCCGGGCGCCCGCGCCCGCCAGGCCTGGTGCTACGGCGCCCCCGGCATCTGCTGGGCCCTGTGGGACGCGGCGGACGCCACCGGCGACCGGGAGACCGCCGACTGGGCGGCGTCGGCCTTCACCACCCTGTGCGCCCACTACGACGAGTCGTTCCACCTCTACGGCGACCCGCCCACCGACCGCCTCGGCTGCTGCCACGGCGCCGCCGGGGTCCTCGCCGTCGCGGACGCCTTCCACCGCCACGCCCGCCACCGGGGCGCGGCGGCCCTGCGCACCCGCCTCACCGCCTATCTCACCGACCGGAGCGAGGAACTCCCCGCCCTGGCAGCGGCCGACATGGGCCTGCTCGGCGGCGCCCCGGGCGTGCTGTGCGCGCTGCTGACGGCGGCGGACCCGGCGGGCCGCTCCCGTACCTGGCTGCACTGCCTGGGCCTGCGCTGAGCAGGCCCGGCCCGTGTCCCGTCACACCCCCTGCGGCTGGAGGAACCGGGCCAGCAGATCGTCCAGCGACACCAGGCCGGTGAGCCGGCCGTCCGTGTCGCGGACGACACCCAGCGAGGCCCGCCGGGTGCGCAGCAGCTCGATGGCGTCGCCGACCGTGGTGGTCCCGGTCAGCTCCGGCACCGGACGGGCCAGGGCGCGGGCGTCGGCGGTGCGGCCCTGGGCGCGGGCGACCAGCGCGTCCCGGGCGTGGACCGAGCCGAGGACGGCCCCGGTGGCGTCCCGGACCAGCAGCCGGGTGCGGTCGGAGTCTGCCGCGACCCGCAGCACGGTCTCGATCCCGTCGCCCGCGTCCACCGAGGTGATCTGGGCGGCCGGCACGCTCAGCGCGCTCACCGGGGTGTCGGGTTCGGTGAGGGTCCGGGTGAGCAGCTCCGAATCGGTGCCGCTGATCAGACCGAGCCGCTCGGACTCGGTGACCAGATGCGTGAGCTGCTCGCGGTTGTGGACCGAGGTCAGCTCGTCGCGCGGGGTGACCCGGCACAGCCGGACCAGCGCGTTGCTGATCCGGTTGAGGATCCGGATCAGCGGCCGGACCAGTCGCACCACGCCCCGGAAGAGCGGGGAGAGCAGCATCGCGGAGCGCTCGGGGTGGGCGATCGCCCATGACTTGGGCGCCATTTCCCCGACGACCATATGCAGGAACACCACGACGATCATCGCGACGGCGAAGGCGATGGCGTAGCTGAGCGCGCTGGGCAGGCCCAGGCGGTGCAGCAGCGGGTCCAGTTCATGGGAGATCGCGGGCTTGGACACCGAGCCCAGACCCAGGGTGCACACGGTGATGCCGAGCTGGGCACCGGCCAGCATCAGCGACAGCTCGCGCATCCCGGCGAGCGCGGCCCTGGCACCGCGCTGCCCCTGCGCGACCGCCTTCTCGATCCGGTGCCGCCGGGCCGCGACCAGCGCGAACTCGGCGGCGACGAAGAAGCCGCTGCCGATGAGCAGCAGGACGGTGACGAAGAGGGCCATCGGGAAACTCATGACGGGTCCTCGGGGTCGTCGTCGTCCACGGTCGTTTCCGCGTCCACGGTCGCTTCCGGCTCCGGAAGGCGTTCGATCCGCACCCGTGCCGGGACGTGCCGGTCCAGGGTGCGGACCTCGATCCCGGCCCGGCCGCCGCCGGGCAGCTCCACGGTGAGCCGGTCGCCGATCGCCGGGAAGCGGCCGAGGCGGTCCACGATCAGTCCGGCGACGGTGTCGTAGTCGTCCTCCTCGGGGAGCTCGACGCCGGTGGCCTCCGCGATCTCGTCGAGGCGGCGGCGGGCGTCCACCAGCCAGCCGCCGGTGGGGTCGGGGACGGCGGGCGCGGTGACGGTGTCGGACTCGTCGGCGATGTCACCGATCAGTTCCTCGGCGATGTCCTCGTAGGTGACGATGCCGGCGACTCCGCCGTGCTCGTCGAGGACGACCGCGAACTCGTCGTCCAGCTCCCGCATCCGGGCCACCGCGTGCGGCAGCGGCAGGGTGTCGGGCAGCAGCAGCGGGCGCCGGGCCAGGGCGCGGGCGGTGGTGCCGGTGAGCCGCCCGGCGGGCAGCGCCATCAGCTCCCGTACGCCGACCACCCCGGAGATGTCGTCGGGGTGGTCGCCGAGGACCGGGTAGTTGGAGTGGCCGTGGCGGCCGATCAGGCCGATGGCGTCGGCGGCGGAGGCGTTCTCCCGGACGAAGACGGCGTCGGCGCGCGGCACCATCACCTCGTCGAGGGTCCGCTCCGAGAACTCCAGGGCGTGGTCCAGCAGGGCGGCGGTGTCCCGGGGCAGTTCGCCCTGCTCATGGGACTCGCCGATGAGATGCCCCAGCTCCTCCAGGGTGGCCCCGTGGTGCAGTTCCTCGACGGGCTCGATGCCGATCCGGCGCAGCAGCCGGTTGGCGGCCCCGTCGAAGATCCGGATCACCGGCCCGACCATCTTGAGATACGCGAGCGTGGACGCGGACAGGGACTTCGCCAGCCGGTCGGGTACGGCGATGGCGAGATTCTTCGGCGCCAGCTCGCCCAGCACCATCTGGACGACGGTCGCGCCGACGAAGGCCAGCACGACGGAGATCGTGCCGACGGCGCCCTCGGGCACCCCGATCCCGGTCAGCACCGGGCCGAGCAGGGCGGACACGGAGGGTTCGGCGATGAAGCCGACGATCAGTCCGGTGACGGTGATGCCGAGCTGGGCGCCCGACAGCATGAACGACAGCCGCCCGAGCACCTTCAGCGCGCGGGCCGCGGCACGGTCACCGCGCTCGGCCTGGCGGGCGAGGGCGAGCCGGTCGGCGGAGACATAGGCGAATTCCTGGGCCACGAAATAGCCCGTCCCGGCGGTGAGCACGAGAACGGCCAGCAGGCCCAGCCAGGCTTGGACGGCACTCATCGAACACCACCCCGCCGGGTGCCGCGGTCCGCGTCATGACTGCTGTGGCGGGATGGTCGGGGACTGTGCCCCGGGGGGTCCGTCGGTCTGGCGGACAAAGCGGCCACTCCTCAGTTTGCTGTGGAACCTTGCAAACGATTCTGGCCACTCTCGGGTTCCCTGGCCGTGCGGGACACCGCCACCCGGTCCGGTTCCTTGCGGAACGCCCAGTTCATCCCCGGCTCCACCACGCACCGGAACACCCGCCGCACGGGCGCGGCGCACAGCGCCGTACCGACCGCCGCGGCGACGACGGACACCGCCACCGCCCCGGCCGGGGTCCCCGCCCAGTCCTGCCGCGACCACTCCCAGTGGTTCCCGGCCTGGATGAGGAAACCGTGCAGCAGATAGGCGTAGAGGGTGCCCGCGCCCAGGGCCGTGAACCAGGTCCGCCGCCCCGGCACCCAGGCCAGGAAGCAGACGACCAGGACCAGCGAGCAGCCGAACAGGGCGAGGGTCATCAGCGGCCCGTACCAGGCGGGCACGGCGAACTCCACGGCCGCCGCGTTGTGGAAGAACCAGGCGTAGTCCATCCGGGGCACCGCCCAGTAGCCGAACACCAGCGCCCCGAGCAGCACGCCCGCCGCGACCGGGCGCACCCCCCGCCGCCGGACCAGCCGGAAGTGCTCCGGCCTCAGACACAGCCCGAGCACGAAGTAGGGCAGGAACTGGAGGGCGCGCTGGAGATCGAGGTCGTCGCCGATGGACGGCGAGAGCGTGGCCAGCGCCGCCACGGCCAGCGCGATGGGCAGCGGCCACCGCAGCCGCCGCCAGATCGGGGTGGTCAGCCGCCAGATGAACAGGGCCGCCAGGAACCAGGTCAGATACAGCGGGTCCAGCAGACTGACCGGCCGGTCCGGCTCCCCGTCGCTCCAGCGGGTGAAGAGCGTGTACGCCGTCTCGAAGACGACATAGGGCACGACGACCCCGGTGACCAGCCGCCCGATCTTCGCCGGGCTCGCGTCGAAGGTCCGGGAGAAGTACCCGGAGATCACGATGAACGCGGGCATGTGGAAGGCGTACACCAGGGTGTAGAGCGCGGTCACCGCCCGGCTGTCGGAGCGCAGCGGCTCCCAGGCGTGTCCCATCACCACCAGCACGATCGCCAGGTACTTGGCGTTGTCGAAGAACGGGTCGCGCTCCTGGGCGGGGGCGCGACCCGTGGGCGTTGCTTCGGTGACGTGAGTGACGTGGGTGACGTGAGTGAAGTGGGGGGAGTCGGGGGAGTGGGGGGAGGGCATCCTCCCCGCCTTGCCGCCGCCGCGGCCCCGCAAACGCCGTCCCGCGCACTTCACAGCCGACGGACAGCGAAGGCGTCCGGCGGTCGTCCGTCAGTCCTGCGTACCGCGTACCGCTACGCGGCGTCCCGCACCACGACTCCGGACCCGGAGGGCTGCCCGGCGGTCGCGGCGGCGGCCGAGGCGTAGTTCTGCTCGACCCGGGCGGCCTCGGCGGCGTTCGGGGTGACGCTGTTGCAGCTCACGCCGCCCGTCGAGCCGGACATCAGGGAGGAGCAGGGGCCGGGCTTGACGTCCGGCAGCCCCAGGCTGTGGCCCAGCTCATGGGTGACGATCCGGACGACGTTGTAGCCCGCGGTGACGCCCTCGCGGCCGACCCAGACGGTGACCGTGCCGGTGGTGCGGACCGGGCCGAGGTTGGCGCGGGGCCAGCCGTTGTCGGCGGTGACCCGTATGTTGACCCGCTGACCGGCGGTGGCCTTGACGAGCCGGACATTGCTCACCGAGCTGTTCCAGATGCCGACGGCCTGGGTGACCTGCGGTTTGAACTCGGCGGCGGTGCTGTCGTCATAGGTGAGCGTGGTCACCGCCGCGGCGGCGGTCGGCGCGGCGACGGCGGGCGCGGCACCGAACGCCACGACCGGAACGGCGAACACCGCGCCGACGGCGATACCGGTGAAGGTACGTCGAAGCATGATTCCGATTCCTCACTCTGCGGGCCCCTGTGGGGGGTGGGGGGTGGGCATGGAGCGGGGTGGAGAGGTGGTGGAACGGGGTGGAGCCGGTTGGAGCGGATGGGATGGCGACGTGCTGGCGACGTGTCCATGACATCACCGGGATGGATGATAGGGCGGGCGGGACGCGGGGGGAACCGGGCCCGGCCCGAAGGGAGTTGAACTCTCGCGGGAACTCGACCCCCCTCCCGTCCGACTCCTGAGGCACGCCCCTCGATCGCCCCCAGCCGAGCAGGAGACGTCACGATGCAGCCAGAGATATCGCGGGAGACCTCGGAGCCACCGGTGACGGAGTCGCGTCCCGCCGATCGCCGGGTGACCCTGCGCTCGGATCTGCGGGCGGCGATCCCCGACGCGAGCGCGGCGATCGGGGTGACGGCGGCGGTGTTCGCGTTCTTCTGGGCGCGGATGGAGTCGGGCGCCTCGGACACGGTCGCGGTGATGCCGTTCATGAGTGATCCGGCCGAGTACTGGATGTATCTGCTGAGCCAGGCGTTCGGCTGGTCGGGGCTGCTGTGGGCGTGGGGCACGGTGATGCTGGGCCTGGTCCTGTCCGGCCCCGGCGTCGGCCGCCGCCACCGCACCCTGGAGCGCTGGCACCGCACCACCAGCCTGACCACGATGGCCCTGATGGCCGCCCACGCCCTGATGTTCGCCGCCGAACTCGTCCGCTACGAGGAGAAACTCGGCTGGGCCGCCCGCCTGTGGACCGGCTTCGCCGACTCCTTCGTCCCCGGCTGGTACGACTCCGGCACCGGCCGCACCGCCATCCCCATCGGCCAGGGCGCCCTGTACCTCGCCATCCCCCTGGGCCTGCTCTTCTACGTCCGCCACCGCATCGGCACCACCACCTGGCGCCGACTGCACCGCTTCGTCATCGCCGTCTACATTCTCAGCGTCTGGCACACCCTCCTCTACGGCACCAACGTCTGGTACGGCTCCTGGCCCCGCACCACGCTCTGGCTCCTCCAACTCCCCATCGCCGCCCTGCTCCTGCTCCGCCTCCTGCGCCCCGCCCGCCCCTCCGAACGCCTCCCCGCGCCCGGCAAGAACGTCCGTCTCCCCGCCTGGACCCTCCGGGCGGCGGGCCGCCTCACCGCAGCCGCCGTCGTCATCGCTCTGGCCGCCGTGGTCATCACCGGCAAGGACGGCGGCCGGGACCGCCCGACCGAGCCTCCGACGACCGGACCGCACGTCCACGAGACGGAGTAGCGGAGCAGACGCGCACCGGGCCCGCCGGTCAGCCGAAGGGAACCGCGTCCGCCGGGTCCGTGTGCCAGTTGGTGACGATCGGCTCGTCGATCAGGACCGGGTCCACCGACAGGGACACCGGCTCCGGGTCGTCCGCGCCGATGGCGACGATGACGCTGTCCAGCCTGATCGTCGGCGCCGACCTCAAGCCCGGCGCGGTGGTGATCGACGCCGGGTACAACCCGGGCAACATCGGCGACGTCGACTTCGACACCGCCCGCACCCGGGCCGGGCTGATCACCCCGGTCCCCGGCGGCGTCGGCCCGATGACCATCGCCGTGCTGCTGGCCCAGACGGTCCGGGCGGCAGCCGCGCAGCTGGGCATGGCGTCGGGGTGAGGGGGGCGGAGGCCGGGCCGGGGTCGTGGTGGTCGGTCACCGCTGCCGCTACGGCTCGTCGTCGGGGCAGGGCGTGGCGGCGGGCGGGGTGGTCTGGCAGAGGGAGAAGTCGCCCTGCAAGGTGAAGATCCGGCGGTACTCGGGCTTCAGATAGTCCGCGTCGCCGCTGAAGGCGGTGAGTTCGAAGGGGCGGCCCTTGTCGTCCACGGTCACCGTCCTGCGGTCGTCACCCAGCAGGTAGGTGACGCGCAGCCGGAAGGAGACGTAGTGGCGCAGGGTCCGGGCCCGCACCAGGACGACCTGTTGTTTGCCGTCCCGCAGGGTGATGGTCCGCTGGGCGAAGAACGGCTTGCCCGGCTCCATCTTCCCGGTGGAGTTGTCGAACACCGCGTCCCGGGCCTGGGGGCGGGGGCGGTCCATGTCGAGCATCAGATTCATGGTCGGGGCACCGGCCTGCGACGGGGCGCTGAACAACGACCCCGACCAGGGCGCCGTACGCTCCAGGATCTCCGGCTGGATGTCGACGATGTTGATCTGCTGGCTGCGGCGGCTGGTGAAGACGGTCCGGATCGTCAGGGTCTCCAGATTGACCCCGCCCACCGCGCGCAGCGCCTCGTCGAACGCGGGTGCTGTCACCGCGTTGGGCCGGGCCATGAGCGCCGCGAGCCGGGCGTCGGGCCGGTGATCCTCGCGGGTGACCTTGCTCAGACCCTCGTCGTCCAACTGCACCTTCTCCACCGAGACCGACAGTTCCGGCCCGGGGCGCAGCCCGTCCTGCACCTCCGGTACGTCGAACAGCACCCCGGGCGTCGCGATGATCCAGTTGCCGAGCATCGCCGCGAGCGCTGCCGCGATGACCGTGGCGAACCAGATGCGTAAGCCGGATATCCGCCCGCTCAGCCCGTCGGGCCGGGCTCCGGCGGCTCCGCCTCCCTGCCCCCGTCGCTCGCGCTGCTGCCAGGCCCGGGTCGTCGTCCGTCCCCGCCGCCGCCTCGACCAGGCCCTGCGCCAGCCGGAATCAGAGCGTGGTGTCACGGTGTCTCCCCCTGTTGTCGCCCGCCGCGCCCGCCTCGCGGGCCGGAAGTGCGCCGCAGTCTAGGGGCGGGACGGGGGTGGCGGATATGTCGAGGGGCGGGGGCGTCGACGGGGATGGCTTACGGCGTTAGCTTGCAGCTAAGCTAACGGCATTAGCCGATCAGTCGATCCCTCCTCCCCCTCGGAGATCACCATGGACCAGCCCGCGCCCGCTTCCCCCTCCCCCTCCCCCTCCGGGACCCGGTATCTCGAAGTCGACGGAGGCACCCTCGCCTACGACGTGGCGGGATCCGGACCGCTGATCGTGCTCGCGCACGGCATGGGGGACAGCCGGGACGCCTACCGTGCCGTCGCTCCGGCGCTGGTGGCGGCCGGGTACCGGGTCGCGGGCGTCGATCTGCGGGGCTGCGGCGAGTCCAGCACCCAGTGGCCGGAATGGAGCCGTACCGCCATCGCCGGGGATCTGATCGCCCTGATCCGGCATCTGGGCGGCGGCCCTGCCGTGCTCGTCGGGCACTCGATCTCCGGCGGTGCCGCCACCATCGCCGCGGCCCGCGAACCCGCGCTGGTCTCCGCGGTCGTGGAACTGGCGCCGTTCACCCGCAAGCAGTCCGTCCGCGCCGGTGATCTGCGGGTGAGGCGGTTTCGGCGGGGCATGCTGCGGCTGCTCGGGGCCGGGTTGTTCGGGAGCGTGCGGCTGTGGCGGTCGTATCTCGACGTGGCCTATCCCGGGGTGCGCCCGGCCGATTGGGGGCGGCGGCTGGACCGGATCGACGCGCTGTTGCGCGAACCGGGGCGGATGAAGGCGTTGCGGGGGATGGGGCGCGGGAACCCGGCCGACGCCGGTGCGCAGTTGGGCGCCGTACGGTCACCGGTGCTCGTGGTGATGGGGACCGGCGATCCCGACTGGGCCGATCCGCGCGCCGAGGGGGCGGCGATCGTCGGGGCGCTGCCCGCCGGGCTGGGGCGGCTGGAGCTGATCGAGGGGGCGGGGCACTATCCGCACGATCAGTGTCCGGAGCGGGTGGTGTCGCTCGTCCTGGCGTTCATGGCGGACGTCGGCCCGCACGGTGCCCCGCGCTGACCGGCGCCGGGTGACCTGGACACTCACCCCTCACTCACCCCTCACTCCCCTCACCCCCTCCCCAACTGTCAATATCTTGTGACCCCTTGTCGAGAAATTGCATGCACTCTTCTTGTCTGTGCACGAACAAGTCCATAGCTTGATGCTCGCCCGTACCTCGAATCCCCCATGGTCATGCGAGGACTCCGTGAGCATCTCCAGACGAACCGTCATCAAGTCGGCTGTCATCGGTACCGCCGCCGTCGCCACCGCAGGGACCCTCACCTCCGCCCCCGCCGTCGCCGCCTCACCCCCGGGCGATGTCGTCGGCAAGATCACCGTCGGCTATCAGGGCTGGTTCGCCTGTATCGGCGACGGCGCCCCCATCAACAGCTGGTGGCACTGGAGCCAGAACGCCTCCCAGCCCCCGTCCCCCTCCAACACCACGCTGGTCTCCTGGCCCGACCTGCGGGAGCTGACCCGGACGTACCCGACCGCCTACGCCAACCTCGGCAACGGGCAGACGGCCAGTCTCTTCTCGTCCTGGGACCAGGGGACCGTCGACACCCACTTCCAGTGGATGCGCGACCACGGCTGTGACACGGCCGCCCTCCAGCGCTTCAACCCCTTCGGTGCGGAGGGGCCCACCCGCGACGGCATGGCGCAGAAGGTGCGGCAGTCGGCGGAGGCGTACGGCCGGAAGTTCTACATCATGTACGACGTCACCGACTGGACGGCGATGCAGAGCCAGATCAAGGAGGACTGGACGAACAAGATGCGGGCGCACACCGCGTCGTCCGCCTACGCCCGCCAGAACGGCAAACCCGTCGTCTGCATCTGGGGCTTCGGCTTCAGCGACCCGGGCCGCCCCTTCGCCCCCGCCCCCTGCAAGGACGTCGTCGACTGGTTCAAGGCGCAGGGCTGCTACGTCATCGGAGGCGTCCCCACGCACTGGCGCAACGGCGTCGAGGACTCCCGCCCCGGGTTCCAGGAGGTGTACCGCTCCTTCGACATGATCTCGCCCTGGATGGTGGGCCGGATCTCCGATGTCGCCGGCGCGGACCGCTTCCTGCGCGACCTCAACACCCCCGACCTCGCCGACTGCGCCGCGCGGGGCGTCGACTACCAGCCCTGTGTCATCCCCGGCGACCTCCAGTCCGGCCACCGCCGCCACGGGGATCTGATGTGGCGGCAGTTCTACAACCTGACCGGGCTCGGGGTGCAGGGCTTCTACATCTCCATGTTCGACGAGTTCAACGAGGGCAACCAGATCGCCAAGACCGCCGAGACCCAGGCCCAGATCCCCACCGGCTCGGGCATCCGAGCCCTGGACGAGGACGGCACGGCCTGCTCCTCCGACTACTATCTCCGCCTCACCGCCGACGGCGGCCGGATGCTCAAGGGCCAGCTCGCGCTGACCGCCGTCCGCCCCACCGTCCCCTACCCGGGCGGCGGCCCCCAGCCCCCCACCGGCGATCTCGCCCTGCGCCGGACCGTCACCGCCAGCGGCCACACCCAGGTCTACGTCCCCGGCAACGCGGTCGACGGCGACGCGGCCACGTACTGGGAGAGCGTCAACAACGCGTTCCCCCAGTGGATCCAGGTCGACCTGGGCGCGGACCGGAGCGTCGGCCGCCTCGTCCTGACCCTGCCGCCCAACCCGGCCTGGGCCACCCGCACCCAGACCCTCGCCGTCCTCGGCTCCACCAACGGCACGACCTTCACCACCCTGTCCGCCGCGACGGGCCGCACGTTCAACCCGGCCACGGGCAACACGGTCACCATCACGCTGCCCGCCGCCGCGACGGCCCGGTACGTCCGCGTCCAGATCACCGCGAACACGGGGTGGCCGGCGGGGCAGTTGTCGGGGTTGGGGGTGTTCAGCGTCTGAGCGTGTGGGGTGGGCAACCCCGGGGCTGCCGACCGGGGTTGCCTGTGGCGCGATGCCCGGACCCGTTTTGACTGCCGTCAACGCCTGCTTGAGCATGCCTGCTGGACCAGTCCCTCAGTTCATCAGTCCACCAGTTGACGGGAAGTCGGTCATGGCACTGCCGAAGTATGACCAGATCGCATCCGATGTGCGGGGGCGCATCGTCCGGGGCGAGATGCGGCCGGGTGACTCGCTGCCGTCCGAACGTGAGCTGACGGAGCGCTGGAAGGTGTCGCGGGCGACCGTCGTACGCGCGCTGGAGGTGCTCCGGAACGAGGGTCTCATCGAGACGCGCCAGGGGAACGGGAAGCAGCGTGCGGGAGCGGACACCCCGCGCTCGAACAGCGGGTGAGCGCTACCGAACCGCTGTGGCCACCGGCCACCTCCATACGGACGGTGAGCGCACCGACATCCTCGGGGCGGACATGGTGCCTGCCCCGGACGATGCGGCGACGGCGCTCGGTGTCACCCCGGGCGACCAGGTCGCGCGCAGGGAGCGGGTGACGTTCGAGGGTGAACAACCGACCTCCGTGAGCTGTTCGTGGTTCACGTCAGCCGTCGCCGAGGTCGCACCACGATTGCTTCAGCGTGAGCGGGTGCGCGAGGGGACAACCCGCTACGTCGAGATGCAGACGGGCCGTCGCCCGCACACCGGTCGCGACTGGTGGACCTCCCGACTCGCGACGGACCGGGAGTGCGAATTGCTGACGCTCCAGGCACCGGCGGCCGTGGCCGAAGTGCGGCATGTCTCCTATGACGCGGACGGCCAGCCGCTGGCGTACGAGGTGGCCATTACTCCGGCGGGTCGATGGGCACGGACGGAGGAGTATGCGATGGCTGACTGAACGTCGGATTACGAAGTCGGCATGCGTGCCAACGCTGTTGGCGCGACAACGACGTACCTTGGTAGAGGCCGCTGCGCGGCGTGCAGAGTCGGGCGCAGACATGTCGGAAGTGCCGCCTTCCGCTCAAGCGCCTGACTCCGTTGCTGCCGGAATCAGAACGCGTAAGGGTCCTCGTTGAGCGCGTCGACGATGTGATGGAGGACGTCCCGCACCCCCATCGGAGCGCCGGGCAATTCGTCCCCTCTGCGGGCGATGGCTGACAGCAGGTTCAGGCTGACTACGGATGACATCTCGTTGATGGCGTGGGTGAGCTTCATTCCCTCATCCTCGGCCGCTTGCCATGACTTTTCCTTGAGCAGGCAAGCCAGCAGGCGCACAGCGGCGACATTTCGGTACCCAACCTGAGCATTGCAGGTAGGGGCCAATGCTCGCTCTAGAATGGGAATCGCTTGGCGTGAGTTCCCGGATTCATGCAACGCTCGACCCTGCTGTCGGTCGATTTCTTGCTCCGTGATCCACCATGCCCAGTGCGGCCCGTCCTCCGGCGCGCCTTCCTGGAGGAGAGAGCGTGCCCGCCCAAAGGTTCTCTGAGCCTCCGAGTCAAGCCCCGAGCCGGCAAGGCCCTGTGCCTCCCTGGCCCGGAAAATGGCCTCAACGCCAGGTGCAAGCGGCCCCCTGTCGAGGACGGACCTGGCAATGGCCAGCTCCTCGCGCGACCGCCCGACCCAGCCTGACAGCATTGCCTGATTCTGTAGGGAAATCAGCTCGATCGAGCGATCTCCGCATAGGTTCGAGAGGAATAGAGCCTCCTGATTGAACCGCCTTGCTGCACCGAATTCTCCTGCGTTGAAAAGAGCCCACCCGGCAATCTCGGCCAACTCTGCCGCAGCCGACTGTATGTCCCGTTCCTCTTTCTGCGTGTACGTGCCCTCGCCGATGCGGCGATGCACCGACTTGTAGGAGCGGGCTGCCGTTTCGGCGATGGGCAGGCCGTTCACCTCATTGTCCAGAGCGATAAGATGCTGAGACAGCCCGCGAATGGTGCCAGCGAAATCCTCTCCGCGCTCTTGATATGAGGCCGATTGGCGTTCGCTCGACGGTGATTTCGCGGCCCGCCTCTCTCGCGCAGCCGCATCTGTTAACTCGCCATGTGTGCCGAGTAGTTTGTCGAGCCCTCTTGTCAATTGCAGAGACGGCCGCTGCTTGCCATTGAGAACTCGACTCAGATACGACACGTCGTAGTTCAGCATTCTGGCAGCGCCCCGCAGGCTCACACCCTGAGCGGCCAAGGCCGCGCGCGCCCGTGTTGGAAAGTCGTCCATGGCCACTCCGGAAGGTGTTGACCGTTGACTGCCGAGTCTAGTCAACGCTGGTCAACTCCCGCAGTTCTGCGACGGTTCGACAGCGTGAGGAGAGCAAGAACCCCCGCGACGCGGCAAACGTCCGGGGGCATGGTCAACCTGACGGAAGCAGGTCAACATGGTGAAGCCTATCCGCATGCTCCTGGCCGGGGTGCTGGGCGTCTTACTGCCGGGCAAGGGGAGGCGTCGGGCGGGTGCGCGTCCGGGTTCTGTGGCTACCGCGAGGTGCCCGTACGCGTCTCGTTCCGGCCGTGCGCCCCGGTCGCCCCACGGGCTGTGCGGCTTGCTGGACGGGGCCGGTACGGCGCTGATCCGCCCCTATGTGCTCGCCGCCGAGGGCGGGGAGGGGGCCCGGTGAACGTCGGTACCCGGCCCGCGTCGGGTGAGTCGCGCATGACCATCGAGATCTACCGGGTGGGCCCGGACGGTAAGCGGATCGGTCCCGTCGTGCGTCGCGTGTTCCGGGGTGTTCCCGGGCCGTTGATGCTGGTGTCGGACCGCTGGCCGCCGTGCCGCTGCCCGCGCTGCCTCGGCGTCCGGCCGGACGTTCCCGGGTTCGCCGGACGGGAGGCGTGACGCGATGTCCCCGCACGATGAACCGAAGCGTCGGCGCTGCGGCGCACCGGGCCGGATGCCGGTCGACCTGGTCGCGTTGATGCTCGCGCACATCCCCGACACCAGTGACCCCCGGGTGTCGGTGAGCGTCGACCTGTGCTGCCAGCTGGAGGAACACGACACCGGCCCGCATCTCGATCTGACCTGGGAGCTGGACGACGCCGGCTATGGCGAGGTGTGGGCCCAGTGGCCGGAGGGCGGTCCGGCCGAGCAGGTGCTCGTGCTGCCGGACTGCGATGCCGTCAGCGGACCCACCCCGAAGGACGTGGCCTGCATGCTCTACGAGGATCACCAGGGCTGCCACACCTTCGAATACTCCGGCACCGACCGGGCGGCGGCGGACGGGTCCGAGGCCGCCGCGGAGAGCGACCCGCACGGTACGCCGTAGTACACACCCCGTCCGCCCGGGGCACGGCAGGGCCCCGGGCGCCGGTCGCCGTCCACCCCAAAAAACGCCGTGCGGCCGAGCGTCGCGCGGCGGCACTCTGAACGCATGCCTCGCTGGAAGCTCTACGACAACTGGTACGCGGATCTGCCCGGTCTCAGCGTCGGGCAGTTGCGCGAGCGACGGGACTTTGCCGCCGGGCGGGCCGAGCAGGCCGTGGCGCGGGGCATGGGGCGTAGCCCCAAGAGTGGGCGGGAGTGGCGGCGGAAGCTTCGGGCCGTCGAGGAGGAGCTGGTGCGGCGGGGTGTGGGGGAGGAGTAGCCGGGCTACGGCGTGAGGCGTTGTTCGCTGGGCGCGGGCGGCTGGGCCGTCGTCGTCCTCAATGTCTCGAACGCCGTCGCCGTCGCGCTCGCCGGTTCGGCCTGGTAGACGATCAGTTGCTGGTGCGGGGCCCCGTTGACCGTGAACGCCGCGAAGGCGATGTGGAGGTCGCCGACCCGGGGGTGCTTGAGGTGCTTGCCCTCCTGGGACTTGCTCTTGACGTCGTGGCGGGGCCACAGGTCGGCGAACTCCTCGCTCGCTTCCGACAGGGTCGCCACGACCTCGGCGATCCGCTCGGAGGCGGGATCATGGCCGTAGGCGGCCCGCAGCTCGGCGACACAGGAGTGCGCCGCGCGCTCCCACTCCTGGTAGAAGTCCTGTCCGGCGGGGTCGGCGAACACCATCCGGGCGAGGTTGTCGAACCGGGCGAACCCGCTGTGCAGGGCCACCGCGAGGGAGTTGGCCGCCATGATGTCGAGCGCCGGGCCGATCACGAACGCGGGGGTGTGCTCCCAGCCGTCCATCAGTTGGAGGAGCTGCGGGCTGACGGATGAATCGCCCCGGTCGCGAGGGCGTTGCGAGGGGGCCAGGCAGAGGCGGTTGAGGTGGTCCGTCGCCTCCGCGTCGAGCTTCAGCGCCTGCGCCACGGCGTCCAGGACCTGCGGCGACGGGCTGCTCTCCCGGCCCTGCTCCAGCCGTATGTAGTAGTCGGAGCTGACCCCGGCGAGCAGCGCGACTTCCTCTCTGCGCAATCCCGGTACCCGGCGCCGCCCGTGCTCGGGCAGACCGACGTCATGCGGTTTCAGGGCTTCTCGGCGACCTCTGAGGAAATCACCCAAGGGCGTGCCAGTGCTCATACGGCAAGAGTAGGTGCCTTTCCGGCCCCGAGAACCGTCATCGCCCGAATTCGCGGCCAGCGACGCCTTATCTACGAAGAGTGATGAGGGGGAGATGTTTGTGGTGAATGCGGGGTGTGCCGGGCGCCGCGTTCCTGGGTGTGACGCACCCACCGTCGGGCGTCCTTCGCCCCTTCTGTTCCCCCTAGCCTTGACAGTATGGAAAAAGATATGCACGCCGACCCGGTAGGAGGGCTGGGCCGGTTCTTGCGCTCCCGCAGAGAGCGGCTCAGCCCCTCGGCGGCCGGGCTGTCCGGCGGAGGGCGGCGCCGGGTGCCCGGTCTGCGCCGCGACGAGGTCGCGGTGCTCGCCGGGGTCAGCGCGAGCTACTACGGCCGGCTGGAGCAGGGCCGTGAACGCAGCCCCTCACCCCGGGTACTGGAGGCCCTCGCCCGCGCCCTGCGGCTCGGCGACGACGACCGGGCGGAACTCCTCCGGCTGGCCCGGCCCGCCGCCCGCCGTACCAAACCCCCCGCTCGCGTCGAGCGGGTCCGGCCGCATCTGCGGTGGCTGATCGAGAGCTGGACCGCCGCCCCGGCCTTCGTCATCGGCCACGCCCAGGACCTGCTCGCCACCAACGCCCTGGCCGACGCCCTCCACCGGGACTTCGCCCGGCACGACAACATCCTGTCCATGCTCTTCCTGGACCCCGCCGCGAAGACCTTCCACCGCGACGCCCGCCGGGCCGGGGAACGGGCCGTCGCCGACCTCCAGCAGGCCGCCGCACACGCCCCGCAGGACCCCCGCGTCATGGAACTCGTCGGCGAACTCGCCGTCCGTAGCGTCGAGTTCCGCTCGCTCTGGGCCCGCGAGCACCCCAGGATCCCGCCCCACGACCTCCTCCGGGTCCGCCACTCCCTCGTGGGCGACCTGGAACTGCGGCACGAGTCCCTCGACATCCGCAGCGCGCCGGGCCAGCGACTCGTCATCCTCCAGGCCGAGCCGGGCTCCCCCTCCGCCGACGGGCTGGCCCTGCTGGGTTCGTTCAGCGCGCCCGGATCCGCGGGGCCCTGAGGCGGTTGTCCGGGCCTCGGCCCCGAGCCTGGGTGCGGCACACCCAGGAAAAGCACGGCCTTCATCCCGTCCTCCTCCCCGGGCAGACTCGAAAACGTCAGCAGGAAATCCCCGAAAGGGAACCTGGAAGGGAGCCTGGAAGGGACCCCCGAAAGGGAGTCCTGAAAGGGGCCCTGGAAAGGGTTCCCGAAGCGGGCTCCCCATCGGAGTCCCGAAAAGGGGCCCGTCGGAAAGGGATTTCCGGTCCGGTAAGGGAAGAGACGGAAGAAGGTTCACCCCATGGCTACTTGGTTCGTCACCGGCGCCTCGCGTGGAATCGGCGCGGAAATCGCTCGGGCCGCCCTGGCCGAGGGAAACAATGTCGTGGTCGCCGTACGGAATCCGGAGCGGGTGCCGGACGATCTGAAGGACTCGGAGCGCGTCTTCGCGGTCGCCCTGGACGTCACCGACCACGACAGCATCCCGGCGGCGGTCGATGCCGCCGTGACGCGGTTCGGCGGCATCGATGTCCTGGTCAACAACGCCGGGCGGGGGCTGCTCGGCGCGCTTGAGGAGATCACCGACGCGGAGGCCCGGTCGCTGTTCGACCTCAATGTGTTCGGGCTGATCAATGTCACCCGTGCCGTGCTGCCGGTCATGCGCAAGCAGGGCTCGGGCCGACTGGTGCACATCGGCTCCCGTTCCGGTTTCGAGGGCGAGCCCGGCGTCAGCCTCTACTGCGCCTCGAAATTCGCCGTCGCCGGGATCAGTGAGGCACTCTCCGTCGAGATGGCGCCGTTCGGGATCCAGTCGATGGTGGTCGAACCCGGCGTCTTCCGCACCGACTTCCTCGACTCCAGCTCCCTCTCCGTCGCCCGGAACCGTATCTCCGACTACGACGACACCCCCGCCCATGTGACGCTCGACTGGATCGACCGGGCGAACCACGCCCAGCTCGGCGACCCCGTCAAGGGCGCCGCGCTCATCGTCGAGGTCGGCTCCGCCGAGTCGCTGCCCACCCACCTCTATCTCGGGCGGGACACCCTGGAGCGGCTGGACGTCAAGTACCAGCAGGTGCAGGCCGACCTCGCCCCCTGGCGCGAGAAGTCCGCCGCGACCGGGCACGACGACGCCGCCGCCTGATCCATCACGGATCAGTCCCTCTCGGGCCACGGCCCTCCCCCCCCACACGCCCATCAGCACCATCACCACTCAGAACGAGGTCCCCTCATGTCTTCTTCGTCTTCTTCTTCGTCCTCCTCCGCGCTGCTCACCGGTACCCCCCTGGCCGGGCGGGTCGCCGTCGTCTCCGGTGCGTCCAGCGGCATGGGTGCCGTCACCGCCGAACGGCTCGCCGCGCTCGGTGCCACCGTCGTCGTCCTCGCCCGGCGCAAGGAGCGGCTGGACGACGTGGTCAAGAACATCGAGGCCGCCGGGGGCACCGCGCTCGCGCTGGCCGTCGATGTCACCGACCGGGCCGCCGTCCAGTCCGCCGCCGACCAGGTCGCCGACCGCTTCGGCAGGGCCGACCTGGTGTTCAACAACGCCGGTGTCCAGCTCGTCTCCGGTATCGAGGAACTCAAGGTCGACGAGTGGCAGCGCCAGATCGACCTCAACATCGGCGGCCTGATGAACGTCATCGCCGCGTTCGTCCCGCAGCTGACCGAGGTCGCCGCGCAGGGCAGGCCCGCCGATCTGATCAACACCTCCTCCATCGCGGCCACCCGCATCCTGGAGAAGTTCTCCGTCTACTCCGGCACCAAGGCGTACATCAGCCACCTCACCCGCCTGCTCCGCGTCGAACTCGGCCGCAAGATGGTCCGTGTCGCCACCATCGAGCCCGGCATGGTCGACACCGAACTCCCCGACCATGTCACCGACCCCGACGCCTCCAAGCTGATGGCCGACCTGATCCACGACATCGAGGTCCTCCAGTCCGCCGACATCGCCGAGACCGTCGCCTTCATGGCCGCCGTCCCGCGCCATGTCAACCTCACCGAGATCACCATCCTGCCCACCGCCCAGGCCATCTGAGCGGAGACAGTCCCGCACATCAGGGCGGGGGAGGGACAGCCGGACGCTGTCCCTCCCCCGCCCTGACGTGTGGTCCCGGCCGCGCCCCGCCCTTGACCCTCCCCGTGCGTCAGGGCGCAGAGTCGGTGGCATGGACGAGCAACTGACCGTGGGACGCGTGGCCGCGCTGGCCGGCGTCAGTGTCCGCACCCTGCACCACTACGACCGGATCGGCCTCGTCCGGCCCTCCGCGCGGACCCCGGCCGGATACCGGGCCTACTCCGCGGGTGATGTGGAGCGGCTGCGGGAGGTGCTCGCCTACCGTCGGCTCGGCTTCGGGCTCCGTGAGATCACGGACCTCGTCGACGACCCGGCCACCGACACCGTCGCCCAGCTGCGCCGGCTGCGCGGGCTGCTGCTGGACCGGCGCGACCGCGCCGCCGCCATGGCGGCGGCCATCGACCGAGAACTGGAGGCACGTGCCATGGGGATCAGTACCCCGCCGGAGGAGCAACTGAAAATGGTCGGCCCGCGGTTGTACGAGGCCATCGGCGCCGCCTACCCGGCCACCCGGCGCACCGAGCCGCGGATCGCCGCCCAGGTCTGGGAGGCGCTCGGGGACGCCCGTACGGTGCTGAACGTGGGCGCGGGCACCGGGTCCTACGAACCCCCGGACCGTGAGGTGACCGCGGTGGAACCCTCGGCGGTGATGCGCGCCCGGCGTCCCGGGGGCGCGGCGCCGTGCGTGGCGGCCACGGCGGAGCGGCTGCCGTTCCGGGACGGGGCCTTCGACGCGGCGATGGCCTTCAGCACCGTCCATCACTGGCAGGACCCGGTCGCCGGGCTGCGCGAGATGCGGCGGGTGGCCCGGCGCGTCGTGGTGTTCACCCACGACGCCGGTGACACCGCCTGGCGGCAGCGGTTCTGGCTCACCCGCGACTATCTGCCCGAGGTGTCCGGCCTGGTCGACGGACGGCCCCCGGTGGAGCGGCTGGCCGCGGCGATCGGTGCCCGGATGGAGCCGGTCCTCATCCCCTGGGACTGCGCCGACGGCTTCTTCGAGGCCCACTGGCGGCGCCCCGAGTCCTATCTGGACGAGCGGGTGCGGCGCGCGGTGTCGGTGTGGACCAGGGTGGGGCCACGGGCCGAGGCGCGTGCGGTGAGCGGGCTCCGGGACGACCTCGCCACGGGCCGCTGGGCGGAACGCAACCGGGAACTCGTCGCCCTGGACGCGGCGGAACTGGGCCTGCGTCTCCTCGTGGCCTGAACGGAAACGCCGATCGCGCCCACCGCATCCTTCATGCGGTGGGCGCGATCGGCGATCAGGGGGGGGGGCTCAGGCGGCCGGGGTGTTCAGTACGTACTCCCGCGAGGCGCGCACCTCCTCGCGCAGGGCGGTGACGTCGACGTCCAGGACCTGGCCGTCCCACTTGCGGGGCTCTCCGTCGATGAGGACGGCGCTGATGTTGCGGGCGTCGGAGCCGAGCACGATGGTGCCGATGGGGTCGTTGAGGGGCATGTTGTTGAGGTCCTCGGCGCGGATGACCAGGAGGTCGGCCTTCTTGCCGGGGGTGAGGGAGCCGGTGACGGAGGCCAGGCCGTTGGTGCGGGCGCCCTGGAGGGTGGCGAAGTCCAGGACGTCATGGGTGGTGATCCGGGAGGGCTGCCGGTCGGTGCCGTAGGCGGCGTTGACCGCGCGCATCCGCTGGATGGCGTGCAGGGCCCGCATCTGGGCGAACATATCGCTGGCCAGGGCGACTTCGACGTCGATGCTCAGCCCCGGGCGGATCCCGGCGGCCAGTGCCTCGTCCACGGCCGGGATCGCCGTCTCCAGACCGATCTGCGCGTCGGAGGTCGGCGCGAGGGCGACGGTGGTGCCGGTCCCGCCCATCGCCCGCCATGCCTCGGGGGTCAGCCCGGTGGAGTGGATGAGGGTGACATCGGGGCCGAGGATGCCGTCCTTGGCCCAGCGCAGGACCGCGTCGGAGGAGGCCGTGCCGAAGACGGCGTCCACGCTCACCCCGATGCCCAAGTCGGCTGCAGTGCGGGCGAGTTCGGGGCCGTAGGCGAGTGCCGGGCCGGAGATCTCGTCGGTCGCCAGGGCCGCCAGGCGCAGGGTGAGCAACTGGTCGTCGCTGCTGAAGTACCGGCCCTTGAGGCGGGCCAGATCGCCGGGCCACTGCCGGTCCCAGTCGCCGAAGTGCGGGCCCATGGAGGCGTGCACGCCCCGGATGCCGGTACCGAGGAGGGCCTCGATCGCGGCCTCGGAGTGCTCGCGGGTACGGGAGTTGTGGGAGAAGTCGAGCATCGTGGTGATGCCGCTGTCGATCGCGGTGAGGGCGGCGAGCCTGGTGCCGACGAACATGTCCTGGGGCCGGTAGACGGTGGCGTACCCGGCGAGGGTGGCCATGACATAGCCGCCGAGGTCGTCCACGTCCGGCATGATCCGGCGCAGCTGGGCCTCCCAGGCGTGCCGATGGGTGTCGATGAAACCGGGGGCGAGGATCGTGCCGGTGGCGTCCACGACGACGGCGTCCCCCGCGTCGAGGGCGGGGCCGACGGCGGTGATCGTGTTCCCCTCGACCAGGAGGTCGGCGCCGTCGAGGACACCGAGGGCGGGGTCCATGGTGACGACGGTCGCGCCGGTGAACAGGATGCGCCGCCGGTCGGCGGGCCGCCGCCGGATCTCTTCGAGGAGGGCGGGGCCGGTGGTGGTGTCCTTGGGGGCGTTCATGAGGTCTGCCTTCTGGGAGAGGGGAGAGGGGAGAGGGGAGAGGGGAGAGGGGAGAGGGGAGAGGGGGCCGGGGGGAAGGGGGGGAAGGGGGGAGGGGGATCGGCGAGGGGGCTCAGCCGAGCTTCATGACGTAGCCCGCGTGGTGGAGTTCGTCGTCGCGGAACTCGCCGTAGGCCCAGAAGCCGAGGTCGTCCAGGTAGTCGATGCGGTCGCCGTCGATCCAGTAGCGGCCCTGGTAGGCGTGCGGGCGTCCGCCCCGGGTCTCGTCGTAGCGGCCGTCGGCGGTGAGTTCCTGGTGCAGGAAGTCGTTGCGGTCGATCCAGACGCCGACGCGGGGGTCGCCGGTCAGGTCCTGGGGGGCCGGGGTGCCGGTGCCGGGCGTGGTGGCGGCCGGGGCCGGGAGGTCGGCGCCCGCCCACCGCACCGGGCGCCCGGCGGCGACGAGGGCGCGGACCCGCTCCGGGTGGGTCATCAGCGTGGCCACCGCGCTCGGTACGTCGGCGGCGAACTCGTCCGGCAGCACCAGGAAGTCGGAGGTGTTGCCCGGCGTCAGGGCCGCCACGTACGCGGAGCGCCGGTCGCGGCCTCCTGCCAGGGCCACGGTGTCCACGACGGCGGGGGTGATGGTCAGCCCGGCGCAGTCCACGACGATGGCGTTGTCGTCCCCGGCGGCGGTGATGATGCCGGGGCCGACCCCCACCAGCAGCGCGCCGACGAAGAGCAGATCGGCGCCGGTCAGGGTGCCGATCAGCGGGTCCATCGTCAGGACACGGGCGTTGGTGAACAGGACGGGGCGGCCTTCGTCGTTGGAGAGGATCTCCTCCAGGGCCGCGGGGTTCCAGCTCGCGGTGGTGCTGGTGCTGGTGCTGGTGCCGATGGCGCTGTCGCTGATGGTCATGGCGTGCTCCTCGATGGGTCGCCTCGTCGCCGCGCCGGCTGCGGGAGCGAGCGTCGGCGGGGGTGGGAGGCGGGTGGGTTGGTGTGCGGCGGCTGGGGCAGCGGCCTGACCATCAGGTTCGTCGCGCGGCGGGGAGGTAACCAGGCCGCTGTGTCCCTAGGTGTCCGGCACCCAGGAAGCCCCCTCCCGGGGGAGCGGCGGCCTGGTTGCCGTCGGCGGCCGGGCGGATCGTGGCGGCATGACCAGCAACGACACACCCAGCCCACCGCACGCTCACCCCAACCCCCACCCCCACCCGTTCGTGGGGATGTGGGTGACCGCCGATGGCTTCATCCGGCAGGAGCTACGTGCGGACGGCCGCTACGACGAGGCCCGCGGCGCCCGCCGGAGCGCCTACACCGGCAGCTACACCGTCACCGGCGCCCATATCGACTACGTGGACGACACCGGCTTCACCGCGACCGGGGACGTCCGGGACGGGGTTCTCCACCATGAGCATCTGATCCTCTACCGCGAGGGCGGGGCGGGGGCGTGACGGGGGGCCGGAGGGACTGCCCCGCGTAGTTCCGTTGGCCTACGCTTCGGCTCATGGGGGCGACGGCGACGAACTGGAACGGCGTCCGGGAGCGGGTGCAGGCCCTGGCCCGTGCTGATGAGGCGCGGAAGGTCTTCGGGGCGTGGGGCACGTACGGGGGAACGGGTCATCGCTTCAGGCTCGCCGACCCGCTGCCGGAGGCGGGTGTCGCCGAGGCGGAGGCCCAGTGGGGGGTCTCGCTGCCCGCGGACTACCGGGCCTTCCTCCTCGAAGTCGGTGCCGGTGGTGCCGGACCGTTCTACGGGCTCGCGACCCTGTCCCGCACACGAAGGACCGGCTGGCTGTGGAGCGACCCCGGCGGCGGTACCGCCCATGAGCGGCTGCGCCTCCCCTTCCCGGACGAGGAGGAGAGCGCGCGTGCCCAGGCGGACCACGAGCGCGACGAACCCCTCCCCTCCCGCTTCGAGGACGAGACGGCCTTCGACGCGGCGTACCGTGCCTGGCTGGTCGAGGACGAGAAGCTGTCCGAGCGGCTGCTCTCCGGCGCCCTGTGCCTGAGCCACGAAGGGTGCGGCTCCTTCCACTGGCTCGTCGTGTCCGGGGCGCGGCGCGGGCAGGTGTGGCTCGACGAGCGGGCCGGGGACGGACGCCTCGGTCGGCTCGGGCAGACCGGATTCGCCGACTGGTATCTCGGCTGGGTCGAGAGGACCGAAGCCCAAGTGGCGCGGGGCCGCGGTGAGGGCGGAAACCGCCCCGACGCCAGTACTGCCGCTAAGGGCTGAACCTCTACCCGTACGTGCCGACTCCCGTCCCGCCCCGCGCCCCCACCCGCACCCCCGGGCAAGCTGCTGCACCGCCACCCGCCACCGATACCCACCCCCCCGCCACAGCCTCCCTCCCCCCCGGCCACAGCCACTAACACCCACCACCCACCACCCACCACCACCCACCCCGCCCCGGAAGGCAGCCAGTGATGCGTATCCAGGCAGCGGTCCTGAGGGGGCCCGCCGAACCCTTGGCCGTCGAGGACATCGAGTTGGAGGAACCCGGGCCCGGCGAGTTACTGGTCCGGGTCGTCGGGGCCGGGCTCTGTCATACCGACATCGGGCAGCGCAGGCACCCGGCGCTGCCGCGTCCGCTGGTGCTCGGGCACGAGGGCGCCGGGGTGGTCGAGGCGGTGGGGCCCGGGGTGACCCGGATCCGGACCGGCGATCACGTGGTGATGAGCTTCGACTCGTGCGGCGGCGGCTGCGGCCCCTGCCTGGAGGGCTCCCCCTCCTACTGCGACGAGTTCATGGTCCGCAATCTGTCCGGCGCCCGCCCGGACGGTACGACCGGTGCCACCGACGCGAAGGGGGCGCCGGTCGGGGCCCGCTGGTTCGGGCAGTCGTCCTTCGCCACCCACGCGCTGGCCACCGAACGCAATCTGGTCGTGGTGGACCCCGCCCTGCCTCTCGAACTGCTCGGCCCCCTGGGCTGCGGCCTCCAGACCGGCGCCGGAGCGGTCCTCAACTGCCTTCCGGTGCGGCCGGGTGAGGCGTTCGCCGTGTTCGGGGCGGGAGCCGTCGGGCTCGCGGCGGTGATGGCCGCGAAGGTCGCCGGTGCCTCCGACATCGTCGCCGTCGATCTGCACCCCGGCCGTCGCGCCCTGGCCGCCGAACTGGGGGCCACCCGCGTGCTGGACGGCGCCGATCCCGAACTGGCCGCCGCCCTCGGGAAGGTCCACCACTGCCTCGACACCACCGGCGTCACCTCGGTGATGGCCACCGCGGTGGCGGCGCTGCACACCGGCGGCAGCTGCGGTCTGGTCGCCGCGGGCGGCGGCGAACTCGTGCTGCGGCCCGAGGCGCTGGTCGGCCGCAGCGTCCGCTTCATCCTCGAAGGCGACGCCATTCCCCGGCGGTTCATCCCCCAGCTGATCGCGCTCTGGCAGCAGGACCGTTTCCCCTTCGACCGGCTGATCCGCACCTACCCGCTCACCGACATCGACACGGCCGAACGCGCCGCCGCCGACGGCTCCACCGTCAAGCCCGTCCTGATCCCCTAGGAGGAACGATGCACCAGACGCTCCGTACGTCCCGGATGACCGTCGGCGGCTCGGCGCTCGCGGGGACCGGCACCTTCGAGGTGATCGACCCCGCCACCGGCGAGCCCTTCGCCCAGGCCCCCGACTGCACCCCCGACCAGCTCGACCTGGCGATGCGGGCCGCCGCCGACGCGTTCCGCACCTGGCGACGCGACGACGACGCCCGGCGCGAGTGTCTGAGACAGGCGGCCGATGTGATGGAGGCCGCCACCGACACCCTCGCCCCGCTCCTCACCGCCGAGCAGGGCAAGCCGCTCGCCGATGCCCGGCGCGAGGTCGCCAATTCCGCCGTCTGGCTGCGCTACTACGCCGATCTCGAACTGCCCCGCGAGATCGTCCAGGACGACGCCGGGGGCTACGCCGAGATACTCCACCGCCCGCTGGGCGTGGTCGCCGCCATCACCCCGTGGAACTTCCCCCTCATCCTGGCCACCTGGAAGATCGCCCCGGCGCTGCGGGCGGGCAACACCATGGTGGTCAAGCCCTCCCCCCACACCCCGCTCGCCACCCTCGCCATGGGCGAAGTGCTCCAGGAGGCGCTGCCCCCGGGCGTCCTGAACGTCGTCTCCGGCCGCGACCCGCTCGGCGCCCTGATGACCGCCCACCCCGTGCCCCGCAAGGTCAGCTTCACCGGCTCCACGGCCACCGGCAGACGCGTCGCCGCGACCGCCGCCGACGATCTCAAGCGCCTCACCCTCGAACTCGGCGGCAACGACCCCGCCCTGATCCTCGACGACGCCGACCCCCAGGAGATAGCCGACAGCCTCTTCTGGGCCGCGTTCGCCAACAACGGCCAGTTCTGCCTGGCCGTCAAACGCGTCTACGCCCCCGAGAGCCTCTACGACGACCTGGTCGAGGCCCTCGCCGACCGCGCCCGCAGTGTCCGCGTCGACACCGGCACCGCCGAGGGCGTCCAGCTCGGGCCGCTCAACAACCGCGCCCAGTACGACCGGGTGTCCGAGCTGGTCGCCGACGCGCTGCACCACGGCGCCACCGCCGCCGCGGGCGGCGCCCCGCTGGACCGGCCCGGCTACTTCTACGCCCCCACCATCCTCTCCGGCCTCTCCGACGGCACCCGCGTCGTCGACGAGGAACAGTTCGGCCCCGCCCTGCCCGTCATCGCCTACCGAGACCTGGACGACGCCATCGAGCGCGCCAACACCGGCGACTACGGTCTGACCGCCTCGGTCTGGTCCCCCGACCTGGACCGCGCCGCGAAGGTCGCCACCGAGCTGGACGCCGGTCAGGTCGCCGTCAACATCCACGGCCTCGGCGTCCGCCCCGACCTCCCCTTCGGCGGCCACAAGCAGAGCGGCCTGGGGGTGGAGAACGGTCACTGGGGGCTGCACGGCTACACCGACATCCAGGTCCTCACCCGGCCCGCGAAGCCGGAGGCGGCGGCCGAATGACGACGGGCGCCGTGGCAACGGGGTGGGGTGCCCGCTCTTGACAGGCCGACGCCATGGCTGGATTACTGGGGACCATATCTTTCACCGAACGTTCGGTCGGTGCACCGGTAGGCAGGCAGGTAGGCAGGTAGACCGATCGACGGGTGGGCACACCTTCCGGTGACGGCGAAGGAGGCGGTCATGGACGACGCCGACCGTTCCGAACGGTTCGAGCAGCTCGCCTCCGAAGCCTTCGCGCCCCTGCGCATCCGTCCCGCCGGGCGCCTCCCCGCCCCGCCCGGGGCCTGCGGCACCCTGCGCAGCGCCCGCCCCGGCAAGGTGCTCGTCACCCGGATCACCGGGGGGCCGTGCACCGTCCGGCGCCCGCCGTCCCTGATCGGCTCCGGCGATCCCGAACTGGTGAAGGTGGCGCTGTACGGCACCGGGCGGGCGGGGGTCGAGCAGGACGGCCGCCAGTGCCTGACCTCCCCCGGCGACCTGGTCGTCTACGAGACCGTACGGCCCTATGAGCTGCGCTTCTGGGACCCGTTCGATCTCGTCGTGCTCGCCATCCCGCGCTCCCTGCTCGGGCCGCACACCGATCCGCTGCCCTCCCGTACCGCCTCCGCCGTGCCCACCGACGGCGGGGGGCGGCGGCTGGCCGCCGCGCTGCTGCGGGACACCGCGAGCGACCTGGACGCCTGCGCGGGCAGCGGCGGCCCGCATCTCGCCGACGCCCTGGTGTCCGTCGTCCTCTCCGCCCTGGCCGAGCAGCGGCCCGCCGCCCGCCCGGCGGAGGATCTCGCGGACCGGATCCTCACCCACTGCCTGGGCCGGCTCTCCGACCCGGGGCTGTCACCGGAGTCCGTGGCCCGCGCGCACCACATCTCGGTGCGCTATCTGCACAAGCTGCTCCAGCGGCGCGGGATCTCCTTCGCCGCCTGGGTCAGGAGCCGCAGACTGGAACGCATCCGCCGGGACCTGGCGGACCCCGCCCTCGCGGACCGGGGGGTGTCGGTGATCGCCGCCGGGTGGGGCATCCTCGACGCCACCCACCTCAGCCGCGCCCTGCGCGCCGCGTACGGGCAGAGCGCGGCCGAGATCCGGCGCGAGGGCCCGCGGTCCTGAGGGGCGGGGAGGGCCTGTGGTTCTGGGAGGAGGAGGCCCTGCGGCCCTGAGATGACGGGTCAGGCCGTCGGGTCCCCGGTGTGCGTGGCGTCCGGGTCGTAGGCCGGGTCGGCCAGCATGGTGTGCAGCTGGCGGCGGCGGACGCCCATGTTCCCCCCGTCGAAGAGCGGATAGGCCAGGGTGTCCTGGAGGATGCCGGCGAGCGGGTTCTCATGGGTGTAGCTCTCCATGCCGACCACCCGCATCAGATCGGTGACCACCCGCACCGCGGTCTCCGAGCCGAACACCTTGGCGTGCAGGGCGAGTTCGGTGGCGGCGGGGCTGCCGGTGTCCAGGGCGTGGCAGGCCCGCCAGGACAGCCAGCGCACGGCCTCCATCGCCGACTTGGCGTCCGCCAGCGCGTACCCGACGGCCTGATGGTCGATGATCGGCACCGCCCCGGCCCGCCGCTCCCGCCGGGCGAAGGCGAGGGCGTAGGCGAAGGCCGCGCGCATCCTGGCCAGCGCGAACACCCCGACCAGCGCGGCCGTGGGCACGAAGCTGCCCGCCACGATCGCCCGTCCCGCACCCGGGGCGCCCAGCAGGTGCCGCTCGGGCACCCGGACGTCCCGCAGGGTGATCTCCGGGGTCTGATGGGCGCGATGGCCGAGGAGGTCGAGACTGTCGTCCAGGGTGAGGCCGGGGACCGGGCCGGGGACCAGGATGACGGAGAGCGCCTCGCCGGGCGGCGCCGCCGGATCCGTACGGCAGACCACGGCGAGCAGGTCGGGGCCCTCGCCGTCCCAGCCGCCGGCGCTGGACACCCACCTCTTGCGGCCGTTGATGACCCACTCGCCGCGCGCCTCGTCCAGGACGGCGGTGGTGCGGACGCCGTCGGCGGGCGCGGGGGCGTCGTAGTTGGCGCTGCCGCCGGGCTCGCTGAAGGCGAACGCGGCGAGCGGGGCGCCGGAGGGCTCCAGGAAGCGGCCGAAGTGCTCCCCGGTCTGCTCCGGCGTTCCGGCGGCCATCAGCGGGGTCAGCCCGAGGGTGACCGCGAAGAGGGTCAGGGACACATTGGCGTCGACGGCGATGAACTCCTCCGCGACCAGGGCGAGATCGACCATGCCGCGCCCCTCGCCGCCCAGCGGTTCGGGCAGGATCCGGCGCAGCCAGCCCTCGGCGACGGCCTGTTCGTAGATCGGCCGGGTGGCCCGCCAGCGCTCCTCGGGGTCGCCGAGGGCGTGGGTGGCGGGGCCGACGCCGGTCAGCGCCCGCTGGGCGAAGTCCCTTGCCTGCGCGCGGAGGTGCTGCTGTTCGGGGGTGAGGGTGAAGTCGATGGCCATGGGACGCTCCCTTGCTGGTGCTGCTGCCGGGCTCAGTGGTGGCTGGTCCAGATGCTCTTGACCTCGGTGTACGCCTCGATCGCCTCCCATCCCATCTCCCGGCCGATACCGGAGGACTTGGTGCCGCCCCAGGCCGCCGCCGCGTCGAGTCCCTGCATCATGTTGATCCAGACCGTGCCCGCCTTGACCTGCCGGGCCAGCCGGTTGGCGGTGCCTATGTCACGGGACCAGACGGCGGCGGCGAGCCCGTACTCGGAGTCGTTCGCGAGCCCGGCCAGCTCCTCCGGGTCGTCGTACGGCATCACGGCGAGCACCGGGCCGAAGATCTCCTCGCGGGCGATCCGCATGTCCTGCCCGACGCCCGCGAAGACGGTCGGCTCGTAGAAGAAGCCGCCGGGGGGTGTGGTGGCGGGGCGGTGCCCGCCGGTGAGGAGCGCGGCGCCCTCGTCCCGCCCGGCGGCGACATAGCGGGCGGTCTGCTCGACCTGCTCCGCCGAGACCAGCGGGCCGAGCTGGGTCGCCGGGTCCAGCCCGTCGCCGAGCCGCAGCGACGCCGCCGCCCCGGCCAGCTTCTCCGCGAACTCGTCGTGCCGCGCGCTGTCCACATAGAAGCGGGTGTACGCGGCGCAGACCTGCCCGGAGTTGAGGAGCCCGCCGAGCAGATTGCCCTGGACGGCCGCGTCGAGGTCGGCGTCGGCGGCGATCACGCTCGGCGCCTTGCCGCCCAGCTCCAGCGAGACCTTCTTCAGCGCCCGGCCGCACTCGGCGCCGATCTCCCGCCCGACGGCGGTGGACCCGGTGAAGGAGATCTTCTTCACGAGCGGGTGCCGGACCAGGGCCTTTCCCGTCTCCGGCCCTCCGGTCACCACGTTCACCACCCCCGCCGGGACCCCGGCCCGCTCGATCAGCTCGGCGAGGCGCAGGGTGGACAGCGGGGTCTGCTCGGCCGGTTTGATGACCACGGTGTTGCCGGTGGCGAGCGCGGGCGCCAGCTTCCACACCAGGATCATCAGCGGGAAGTTCCACGGCGTGATCAGCCCGCACACCCCGAGCGGCTCGCGGACGGTGCGGTGATCGGCGTCGGGGATGGACAGCGGGGAGGACACTCCCGTGATCTTGGTGACCCACCCGGCGTAGTACCGGAAGTGCTCGATCGCGTTCGGCACCGAGAACCCGGCGCTGACGCCGAGCGGCTGCCCCTGGTCGAGGGTCTCCAGCCGGGCCAGTTCCTCGGCGTGCTCCTCCAGCAGATCGGCCACCTTCAGCAGCAGCCGCGCCCTGGCCGCGGGCAGCAGCCCGGCCCACCCGGGTGAGGCGAACGCCGCCGCGGCGGCCCGCACCGCGCTGTCCACGTCCGCCGCGGTCGCGTCCGGGAGGTCGGCGATGACCTCGCCGGTCGCGGGGTTGAGGGTGGGGAAGGTGGCGGTCGTGGTGCCGGTGGTCCAGTCGCCGCCGATGAGCATTTCGGCGCGGATGCCGGTGGGGACACCGGTGGGGGTGCCCGTGGGGGTGCTCAAGGGAGTGGGAGTGCGCATCGCTGGGGTCCCTCCGAGGGGGTGGGGTGGGCGGGAGTGGTGGCGGAAATCTAGGCGGGGGGTGGGCGGGGGCGGTCACCACCGGGCGCACGGGAAGTCGCCATCGCGCGCACGCCCCGCATCGCGTGCCTGCCTCGTATCGCGCGCCCGCCCCTGCGGTGAGTCCCCGCGGTCAGTCCTCGGTGGTGAGCGCCGGATAGTCGGTGTAGCCCTCGGGGCCGCCGCCGTAGAACCCGGCCGGGCGGATCTCGTTGAGCGGTGCCCCGGCGCGGCAGCGGGTGACCAGGTCGGGGTTGGCGAGGAAGTCCCGGCCGAAGGAGACCAGGTCGGCGCCGTGCGCGAGGGCGTGCGCGGCGGCCTCCGGCTTGGCGGGCTCGGACGGCGGCGGGGTGACCATGAGGGCCGACGGCCACAACTCCCGCAGCGCGCCGTCCAGTTCCGTACCCGTCGCCCCGAGGTGGAGGTACGCGATCCCCAGCGGCGCGAGCGCGCGGACCAGGGTCGTGTAGGTGCCGTACGGATCGCTCTCGCTGAGGCCGCCGAAGGGGTGCGACGGCGAGATCCGCACCCCCACCCGGTGCGGGCCGACCGCTTCGGCGACGGCCCGGGTGATCTCGACGGTGAGCCGGACGCGGCCCTCGGCGTCCCCGCCCCAGCGGTCGGTGCGGAGATTGGCGTTCTCGGCGAGGAACTGGTGCAGCAGATAGCCGTTGGCGGCGTGGATCTCGACCCCGTCCGTCCCGGCGGCCACCGCACGCTCCGCCGCCCGCGCGAAGCCGTCGATCAGGGCGGCGAGGGCCCGCTCGGTGAGCGCGGCCGGGGTGACGGCCGGTACCCGCCCGTCGGAGGTGTGGACGAGGGTGTGGGCGGCGGCGACGGCCGAGGGGGCGACGGGGTGGGTGCCCTCGGGGAGGAAGGCGGGGTGCGCCAGTCGGCCCGCGTGCATGAGCTGGAGGAAGACCCGTCCGCCCGCCGTGTGCACGGCGTCCGCGATCCGCGCCCATCCGGCCTGGTGGGCGTCGGTGAACAGACCGGGCGCGGCGGGACCGATGGCACCGCCGGGGACGGGGTGGGTGCCCTCGGCCACGATCAGTCCGGCCGTGGCGCGCTGGGCGTAGTGGACGGCCATCAGCGCGCTCGGGGTGCCGTCGGGGTGCGCGCGGGCCCTGCTCATGGGGGCCATGACCATACGGTTGGGCAGGGTGAGCGCACCGAGCCGGACGGGCTCGAAGAGGGCGGCGGGCGCGGGCACGGGGGTCACTCCCTCTCGGCGGACGGATCTCTTCGGCGGACGGGCCTCGGCGGTGGACGGACTTCGGGGGTTCCGGGCCTCGGCGGTTCCAGTACCTCGGCGGCGGACGGGCCTCAGCGGTTTCCGGACCTCAGCGGTTCCGTACCTCGAAGGTGGACGGGCCTCAGAGGCCCCAGACCTCCGCGAGCAGCGCGTACGAGCGCAGCCGGGCGTCGAAGTCCCAGGCCTCGCTGAGGATCATCAGCTCGTCGGCGCCGGTGCGGGCGGCCAGCTCCGCCAGCCCGCGGCGGACGGTGTCCGGCGTCCCGACATAGGACTCGGCGAGCATGGCGCCGACCATCCCCGCCTCCTGCGGTGTCCACAGGCTGTGGATGTCGTCGACCGGCGGCCGGAACTCCATCCCGCCCCTGAAGTGGGTGAGGAACTTCTGCTGGAGCGAGGAGAAGATCCGCACCGCCTCGCGCTCGCTCTCCGCGACGACCGCGTTGGCCGCGACCATCGCGTACGGCTCCGCCAGCGCGGCCGACGGCCGGAACGCGGACCGGTACAGCTCCAGGGCCGTGCCGAGCTGGTCGGGCGCGAAGTGGGAGGCGAAGACGAACGGCAGCCCCTCCCGGGCGGCGAGCGCCGCGCCGAAGGTGCTGGAGCCGAGGACGTACACGGGTACGCCCGACCCCTCCCCGGGAATCGCCCGCACCCGGCGGTCGGGGGAGCCGGGCGCGAGATGGCCGCGCAACTCCGCGACCTGCCCGGGGAAGTCGCCGCCCCCGCCCGCCTCGCGGCGCAGCGCCCGCGCGGTCCAGGGGTCGGCGCCGGGGGCGCGGCCGAGGCCGAGGTCGATCCGGCCGGGGTGGTAGGCGGCCAGCGTCCCGAACTGCTCGGCGACGACATAGGGGGCGTGGTTGGGCAGCATGATGCCGCCCGCGCCGACCGTGATCCGCTCGGTGGCGGCGGCGACCTGCCCGATGATGACCGAGGTCGCGGAGCTGGCCATGGCGGGGGTGTTGTGGTGCTCGGAGATCCAGAAGCGCCGGTAGCCGTGCGATTCGGCGGCGCGGGCCAGCGCGACGGTGTTCTCCAGCGCCTCCACGGGGGAGTGACCGACGCGGACGGGGGCGAGGTCGAGCACGGAGAGGGGGATGCGGGGTGGGGCGTCGGGGGTGCGGGTCGTGGGGTCGGGGGTGCGGTTCATGTCGGTTCTTCTCCACTGGACGGGGCCCCTCGGCGTCCGCTCCGGGGCCCGGTTGTCGCTGGTCAGCTCACATCGAGCACGGCCTTGCCGCCGAGGCGGCTGTCGCGGACGGCGGTGAGGATGTCCTCGGTGGTCCCCGGGTCGTTCCAGTCGCCGCGTGCGGCGAGGTGCGGGCGCAGCCGTCCGGCGGCCACCTCGGACGCCAGCCAGGTGAGGTCCCGGTCGATGCCGTCGCCGGACAGCTCGAAGAAGGTGACGATCGAACGGTCGCGGCGGACGGGGTCGGCGAGCAGGGCGCCGGGCGCGAAGAGGGTCGGGGCGCCGGAGGCGGCGCCGGTCAGGACGAGGGTGCCGCCGTCGCCCAGCGCGTCGAAGGACGCGGCGAGGCCGGGGCCGCCGACCTGGTCGAGCACACCGTCGACCGGGGCGGTGACGCCCTCGGGTCCGGTGACGACCTCGTCGGCGCCGAGGGCCCGCAGCGCGTCGGCCGACCCGGGGTTGCGGGCCGCCGCGATGACCTGCGCGCCCGCGCGGGCGGCGAGCTGGACGGCGTACCGCCCGACCGCGCCCGTCGCCCCGGTGACCAGCACCCGGCGTCCGAGGACCGGCCCGAGTCCGCGCAGGGCGCGCAGGGCGGTCCCGGCGGAGACGGGCAGGGTGCTCATCGCGCCGAGGTCGGCGCCCTCGGGGACGGTGCCGATCAGCGCGGTGTCGACGGCCCGCAGCTCGGCCCAGCCCTCGGCGAGACCGAGGGTGGTGACGGGGGTGCCGGGCGGTGGCCCGGAGCCGTCGGCGGCGGCCCGCTCGACGATCCCGGCGGCGTCCCAGCCGATCACCGCCCCGTCCGGGGCGCCGGGCAGGACGTAGCGGAACTCGGCCGGGTTGGGCGAGACGGCGGTGACCCGGACGAGGGCCTGGTTCGGAGCGGGCACGGGGTCGGGGGCGGTGGCGAGGCGCAGGGGGAGGGGGCGGGAGTGATCGACGACGAGGGCGCGCATGGGGGGTCTCCTTGCTCTCTGGGGTCCGCCGGGCGGCCGTGCCGTTCACGGCCGGCCGCCCGGCAGGCCCGTGGGGAGGGGCGGTGTCAGATCTGCGGAGCGGGGTGCGGCGGGGACACGTCGAAGGACGAGTGCGCGCCGCCGAGGGCCCGGGACTCGGGCAGCCAGGAGGAGATGATCAGGCTGGTGCGGTCCATCAGCTGCTCGGTGTCCAGCGCGCCGGGCAGCAGACGGCCGAAGGGGGCGAGCCGCTCCAGGCGCTCCAGGCCCTGGGAGACGGCGGTGGCCGGGTCGGTGTCGGCGGACTTCTCGGCGACGGTGAGGATGCCGATCTGCCGCTCGCTCGGCTGGAACATCAGCCAGACGCTCGACAGCCCCTGCCGCTCCGCCTCGTCGCGGATCGCGGGCCACGCCTGGGCGAGCAGGGCCTCGACGTCATCGCCGCCGAAGGAGTAGCGCTCGAAGCGGTTGATGTGGTGGGCGGTGGCCATCGGCTTGAAGTCATGGGCGCCGGTGACCTTCCAGTAGTGCTTGTCCACACCCGGGAAGCGGGACCAGAACTTCACACCGGGCTCGGGGAACAGCTCCTCGTTGGTGAAGTGGTCGTAGTCGAGGACGTTCTCCCAGGTGTCGAAGAGATAGCGCCCGCCGATGTACTTGACGCCGGTGGCCGGGTCGAAGCGCAGCGGCGTGTACTTGTGCCGCATGCCGGGGCGGATGTCCATGTTCGGACGCTCCCGCTCCAGCATGTCGACGATCGTCTGCGTGGAGTAGCGGTCGTCCAGGGGGAAGTCGGAGGTGAAGGCGGCCTCCGCCTTGATCGGTCCGGTCTCGTAGCCACGGATGTCCATGCCATGTCCTTTCGTACGGGTGCTGCACAGGCGGCCCGCTAAACGGACCGCTCGGTCATGTTCTAGAACGTAACACACAACATGACCGTGCGGTCCGCTTAGGTAGAGTGGGGGCATGACCAGAGCCGACGCCGTGCGCAACCGACGCCTTCTGATGGACGCCGCGACCGCGGAATTCGCCGAGAACGGCATGGACGCGTCGATCACACGCATCGCGGCCCGCGCCGGGGTCGCCAAGGGGACGGTGTTCCGGCACTTCGACACCAAGGAACAACTGCTCTCCGAGATCTTCAGCGACCGCCTGGAGGAACTGGTCGCCGCAGGTGAGCGCCTCGCCGACGCCGCCGACCCACGGGCCGCCCTGCTGGAGTTCATGGAGATCGGTACGGAGATCCAGGCCCGCGACCGCTCCTTCTGCCAGGCCGCCGCCGCGCTCTCCCGCTCCGAGCCCAGCGTCCGGACCTCGCGCCAACGCCTCGCCGACGTGGCCGAGACCCTCGCCGCCCGCGCCCGGGAGGCCGGTGCGATCCGGGACGATGTCACGGGACTGGACATCGTGCTCCTGCTGAGCGCCGCCTCCCAGGCGGTCCTGAGCCTGGGCCGGGAGACCCCGGACCTGTGGCGCCGCTACCTCGCCCTCATCTTCGACGGCCTCACCCCGACGACCGCCCGTCCCCTACCGGAACCGGCCCCCAGCTGGGAGCAGTTCGCGGGGTGAGCGGGGTGGGCCTGCTGGGCGGGGTGAGCGGGGTGAGCCTGCCGAGCGGGGTGAGCGGGGTGAGCGGGGTGAGCCGACTGGGCCTGCTGGGCTGGCCGGGCTGGCTGGGGTGGCTGGGCCTGTTGAGCGGGCTGAGCGGGCTGAGCCGGCTGAGCCGGCTGGGGTGGCTGGGGTGGCTGGGCCTGCTCAGCTGCCGGGTCCGCCTGCCCCTGCCGCCCCCGCCGGGAGTAGCGCCCGCCGGGAACAGCGCCCGCCCGGAACAGCCCCTGCCCGGAACAGTGCCCGCCGGGAGTAGCGCCCGCCGGGAACAGCC
>NZ_JBEXLA010000012.1:178336-232090 GCF_040609715.1 Streptomyces sp. NPDC004610
GCCCGCCGGGAGTAGCGCCCGCCGGGAACAGCGCCCGCCCGGAACAGCCCCTGCCCGGAACAGTGCCCGCCGGGAGTAGCGCCCGCCGGGAACAGCCCCCACCCGGAACAGCCCCCGCTGGGAACAGCCCCTGCTGGGAACAGCCCCCGCCCGAAACAGTCCCCACCCGAAACACCCCCCACCCGGAATACCCCCCGCCGCCCCCCGCGTTGCCCGATCATGACGACGGACGACACCCCCCACCCCGAGGTGCTGCGCTACACCGCCTTCTCCGGTACCCCCGACGGCGGCAACCCGGCGGGCGTCGTCCTGGACGCCTCCGGCCTCGATGACAGCGCCATGCTGGCCATCGCCGCCGGGCTCGGATACTCGGAGTCCGCCTTTCTGACCGCGCCCCCGGCCGGGCTCGGCGGCGCCGAGGAGCGGGCGTACCGGATCCGGTACTTCAGCCCCCGGGCCGAGGTGCCGTTCTGCGGGCACGCGACCATCGCCACCGCCATCGCCCTCGCCGAGCGCACCGGCCCCGGGAAGCTGGTGTTCGCGACCCGCGCCGGTACGGTGCCGGTCGAGGTGGCCGAGGAGGACGGGACTCTCCGGGCCACCCTCACCAGCGTCGAGCCGCACATCGAGGAGATCGCCGCCCCCGACCTCGCCGAGGCGCTCGCCGCGCTCGGCTGGCCCGCCGCCGATCTCGACCCGGGCCTCCCGCCCCGTATCGCCTTCGCCGGTGCCCGCCATCTCGTGCTCGCCGCGGCCACCCGCGCCCGCCTCGCGGATCTCGCCTACGACTTCGAGCGCCTCGAAGCGCTGATGCACCGCCTCGACCTGACCACCCTCCAACTGGTGTGGCGGGAGTCGGCCACCGTCTTCCGCGTCCGCGACCCCTTCCCCGTCGGCGGGGTCGTCGAGGACCCGGCGACGGGTGCGGCAGCCGCCGCGTTCGGGGCGTACGCCCGTGAACGGGGCCTGGTCCCCGAGGACGCCGTCCTCACCCTCCACCAGGGCGAGGACCTGGGCCGCCCCGGCACCCTCACGGTGACCCTGCGCGCGGGGGACTCGCGGGTGCGGGTCAGCGGTACCGGGACCCGTATCAGCGGGACGGGCTGACCCGGCCCGGTTCGCTGCCGGGCGGCGTGGCAGGTCCGCTTCGGCGCGCGCGGCGATGGCCGGTCCCGGGTGAGGGGCCGGCCATCGGTGGGAGGTCGGTCGGGAGGGGAGTCGGCGCCCCTTCGACGCGGGACCCGTGCCGCCGGGGTGGTGGGGCGGGGGTCAGCGGGGCTCGGGCACGAGGCCGGGGGTACCGGCCGGTGTCCGGGCGGTGAGGAGCTGGTCCTCGTAGTGGTGATGGTGGCGGGTGGTGGTGCGGTGGCGGAGCAGGACGGCCGCGCGTACCTGGTCACCGGCGTCCACGAGGGCGCGGGCGAGGGTGTCCTGGACGATCTCGCGTTCGACGCGGACCCCGCCGAGCCGTTCGAGCCGCTCGTCCGGGTCGATGAGGTCGGTCAGCAGATCGACGGCGGCCCGGGGGCGCCCGGCGGTGATCTCCGCGAGGGCCCGGACGACGGGGGCGAGGACATCGCGGAAGTCGGGGCGGTCGTCGGCGGCGGCGCGGCGGGACAGGGCGTGCAGATCGTCGGTGGCCGCCTCCACGGCGAGGGCGAGGGCGAGATTGAAGGTGTGGAAGATCTCGGCCATGCCGCCCGGCGCGGCGAGCAGTTCGCGCAGCTGCGCGGGGTCGCTGTGGTGGGCGGGGGACTGCCCGGCCAGGAGCAGCCGCCAGTTCGTGGCGGCTCGCATCCCGACATCCGTACGGGCGAGCGCGGTGTCCGCTCGGCGGCGGGCGTCGGGGTAGTCGCCGCAGGCGAGGGACTGGAGGGCGGCGTGCCAGTTGAGATGGCGGGCCTGTAGCGCCCGGGGGTCGGCGCGCAGCCAGTGGTCGAGGAAGTCGGTGCAGGCGGGCCCGGTGCCCAGTTCATGGGCGGCGTGGGCGAGGGCGTGGGCGGCGACGCCGGAGCGGGGATAGAGGTCGAGGGCGTGCTCGGCCAGCTCGTACGCCTCACGCGCCCGGCCGCTCTGCTCGGCCCTCGCCGAGGCCAGCCAGCTCGTCCACGGCCAGTTGTCCGGACCGGCCACCGCCGCCTGCTCCTCCACCAGCGTGTCACCGTGCCGGCGGTACTCGGGGTCCTGGCAGGCCCAGAACGCGCCCACCAGGAGTCCGGCCTGTTCATCGGCGGGCCAGCGGGCGAAGTGCCAGACCAGATGCTCGGCGGTCAGCCGGTAGTGCCGGTGGGTGTGCAGGAAGACCCCGTACACCAGACTCGTCTCGCGCTCGCCCGCCTCCAGGGCGTCCCGGTGGGCGATGGCCATCTGCCGCTTCAGTACGGCGTCGTCCCAGTGGTCGCCGGCCGCCAGGGCCAGCAGCGCCCGCGCCACTCCGCAGCGCGGGTCCGCGCTCACCCAGGCGCGCAGCAGCGGCAGCGTCCGTCCGCTCTGGGCCAGCAGCGCGTCCACCGCACGCTGCTCCGGTGCGCCGCGGCCGGTCAGGGGCCGCTCATCGACACGGTTCACGCCTCACACACTCGCCCGGAACAGCGCGGTGCAGACGATGCCGCTGTTGCCGCAGTGGTTGCGCGGCAGGCTCAGCGGCAGACCCGCCAGGTTGCCGCCCCCCACCCCGCTCCCGCCGACCGTGGTCCCCGCGGCGCGCGCGTCGCCGTGACTGGCGCAGGTGTTGCCGAAGACGGCGTTCCCGATCCCGATGACATTCGCGTGCGCGGCGCCCGCCGGGACCAGCGCCATCCCGGCGACCGTGCCCAGCACCACGGCCCGCGCGCCCGTCCGCCCCGCACCGGACTCGGCACCCCGCGTCTCCACCCTCATCGCGCTCATCGCGCTCATCGCGTTTCTCCTTCTCCTCGGTCCGGGGCGGCACCCCGGTACTTGTGCAAAGGGCGCCGACCGGATGAAACCGGGCGCCGCACTGGAGCCAACGAAGGAGGGCATGACCCGACACGTGTGCATCACCCGGCGCACGGGACACAACCGGCACGTCAGGTGGTGCGGCGAGAGATGCTGCGCTCTCCCGCCCGCCCCCGCGCGCCGCGCCCGCCTTCGCCGTCGGTGCCCGGGGCAGGGGCAGCGTTCAACACGTTCAACATTGCGACGCGTCGGAGGAGTTTGGGCGGCGCGCTCGCCAGCCTCACCCGGGGGGCGGGGGTGTTCTTCGGGTCATGGCGTCGTCGACGCCCTTGCCGGGGGTGCGATTTGAGCCGCGCGGGGTACGGCCGACCGCGCCCGGCGCTCTTCACGTCACCCCGGCGATCCGCCCCGCCCGAGCCACCGCTCACCGCCACCTCAGCCGCTCAATCCCCCTCTGACCAGCATTCTTTCCCCTCCCCCGCTCGCCGGAGCCGACCCCTCCACCGGCCAGGACCCGGCCGGGTGCCGTACGGAGAATCCTGTGAAGAAACTATGAATCCGATCCTGTGTGGCTGAGAATGCACTCCCTGTCGTGATACTGGGGCGCCACCCGGTCATGGGTGGCGGTAGTGGAACGAACGTGGAGGAATGGCATGGGCAGAGAGACGGAGAGCGGGGCCGCATGGGCGGGGCCCAGTCGGCGGACAGTCGTCTGGGCCGGCGTCGGGGTGGGTACCGCTGCGGCGGTCGGGGTGGGGCAGGACGCGGAGGCGGCGACGACGGGAGGCGGTGCGAGTGACGGGGTGAAGGTGATCCCGGTGCCGAGGCAGGCACCCGCGGCCGAAGGCGTCGTACGGGTGGACGGCGTCGGGCTCGGCTACTGGGACACCGGCGGCAAGGGAGAGCCCGTGGTGCTGATGCACCCGGCGAGCGGGAGCCGGGAGAGCTGGCCCTATCAGCAGCCGGTGCTGGCACGGGCCGGATACCGGGTGATCGGCTACTCACGGCGGGGCTACCACGGCTCCGAGACGGGCGACCCCGCCCAGGGCGGGACCGGCGCGGCCGACCTCCACCGGCTCGTCCAGGCCCTCGGGCTCGGACGGTTCCACATCGCCGGGGTCGCCGGGGGCGGCGGGGTCGCCCTGGACTACGCCCTGCTCCACCCCGGCCGGCTCCGCTCCCTCACCATCGCGGGCAGCTCCACCGGAGTGGAGGAGCCCGCGTACCGCGCCCTGCTGAACCGCCTGGAGCACGACGGCTGGGACGGTCTGCCCGAGGAGTTCCGCGAGCTGGGCCCCGCCTACCGGGCCGCCGACCCCGACGGCGTGGCCCGCTGGCGGGAGATCCACGTCCGGGCGGTGGCCAACCGGGTACGGCAGGAGTACGAACTCGCCCCCGACTGGGCCGCGGTGGAGGCACTGTCCGTACCCGTCCTGCTGTTCTGGGGCGACGCCGACCTCTACTCCCCGCCACCGATCCAGCGGGTTCTGGCGTCCCACTTCCGCCGTGTCCGCACGGTGGTCGCCGATGAGTGCGGGCACAACCCGCAATGGGAACGGTCCGATCTGTTCAACCCGGCGCTGCTGCGGTTCCTGCGGCAGAACTCCCGGTAGCGGGATAGCTCCGCTCGATAGCCCAGCTCGAAAGCGGCACAGCCCCGCGTGGCCCGATAACCGCACAGCCGCACAGCGGGATAGCGGGATGGTCCGGTGGCTCCAACTCGGCCCCCGGCGGCCAGGCCGCGAGACGATCCCCCCGGTCACGGGTCACCCCCGGCACCGCCGCGCAGGGATCCCCAGCGCCCCGGCGTCAGCACACCCTCCGACGCCCAGGCCCCTCTCTCGCCCTCTCCCCTCCCCCCCCCACGTCGGTATCCGCACCCACCACCCTCCCGTGGTCCGGCGTGTCCACCCGCCCTCACCCAGGGCTGGCCCATGTCAGCGCACCGGCCCGGCCCGGCGGCCCTTCGCCGTGGCCGGGCTCGTGCGTGTCATCGTGCGGGCGCGCAGGAGGACCGCCGCGGCCTGGCTCTGGTTGCGGTGCCGGTAGAGCGACCGGCTCAGGTACATCAGGGCGTCGTCCGCGGCGACCAGCCGCAGGTTCGGATAGTGATCGAGGAAGACATGCCAGTGGACGCACGACTCCTCCAGGCGGCCCAGCGGCAGCAGGGTCGCGGCGAGCCGGGCGTGGGTCAGGGCGCCCGATCTGCGCCGGTCGTCGCCGCGGGCGGCGGCGGAGGAGGCGAGGGATCGCGCGGCCTGTTCCCGGTCGCCGAGGGCCAGGAGGGTCTGGCCGTGCTGGTAGTCGAGCCCGGCCCGGGGATAGGTGTCGAAGGGCGTGGTGCGCCGGGGCGCGCGGTCGTGCTGGGTCTCGGCGGCCGAGAGGTCGGCGAGGGCGTGGCGGCGCTGCCGGGTGTGGGCATGGGTGACCGCGCGCTGGCTGAGCAGGAAGGCGAGGGTGGCGGGGTCGGCGGACGGTCCGGCGGCGTCCAGCGCGGAACCGGCGAGCTGGGCCGCCTTCTCGTGGAAGCCGAGGCGCAGGGCCTGGAGGCTCATGGCGCGCAGGGTGATGGCGTACATACGGCGGTCGTCGGCCTCCGAGGCGAGGTCGAGCGCAGTGGTGAAGTAGTGCTGGGCCAGGCCGGGGTGTCCGGCGTCGGCGGTCATCCGGGCCAGGACATGGGTGAGTTGGGCGGCAGCGGTGAACAGAGCCCGGCGCAGGGCGGGTTCGGCGGGGGCGGCCAGCAGACGGGCGGTGTCGTCGGCGAGGTAGGCGGCCAGGGCGGAGCGGGCGTGGGCGCCGCCGTGCCGCTCCATGAGGTCGGTGAAGACCTGGCACATGTCCCTGAGGGCCTGGACCTCTGCGGCGGAGACCCGGCTGTGCGCGGCGCGGGGCCGTCCGGGAGAGGGCACCTCGGGATCCCAGGCGAGGGAGTCCACGGCGGGCAGGCTGTACGCGGTCACGGTGAGCTGGGCGCGGTGGGAGGGGTCGGTGTCGGCGCGGGCCAGCACGGTGAGCCCCGCGGCGGCACCGGCCGTGCTGTCGGGGGAGGGGCGGGGGAGTTCGTCCGCGGGCCGGGCGGGGCGGGTGAGGCCGGTCTCCCGGGCGGTGACCAGGCGTTCGGTACGGCGGCTGAAGGCCGCGGCGACCAGATCGGGGACGGGGGGCCGGGGGCGGGAGCCGGTGAGCCAGTGGGCGACCGAGGTGCGGTCGTAGCGAAGGGTCATGCCCTGGGCTCTGCCGAGCGCGTTGACGGCTCTGGCCAGCTCCGCGGCGTTCCACTCGGCCTCGGTGAGCAGGAGGGCGAGTGCGCGGTTCGGTCGGCGACGGACCACGGCGGGTCTCCTCGGCAGGAGGTGCGCGCCGTGATGGTCCGGCTGCCGCCGGTCCGTGCGCGCAGCAATCGGGGAAGCGGATACGAGGACGCGTCGGCGGGTACTGGAAGAGCCCATGCCGTCTGTCTCCCCCCGCCATCATCCCGTCGCGGGCGGGTGCCGGGTAGGCCGAGATACGGGGAATCTGCGCCGACCGATTCCGATTCCGGTTGCGAACTCCGGCTCCGGCTCCGAACTCCGGTTCCGGCTCCGGCTCCGGTTCCCGCTCCGGCTCCGAACTCCGGCGCGCCGCGACCGCCGGGGCACCATCGGCATGCGTGATGGCCGGGACCGACGCGAGGTCCAGCGTGCCGAGTGTCTGGGCGGGGCGGCCAGGGCGAGCCGTTCGTACCTGAGCCCCTGCCGCCCCGCAGGCGTACGGTCTCCGGGCTCCGCATTCCGGCGGTCGCCCAGCGCTTCACCGGGGTCAGACCGCTGCGGGTCGATGGGCCCCTGGAGCCGGGCGCCGTCGATCAGGGGCAGGGACGCGAGCTGGACGGTCGAGTCAAGGGGCCGTCCGTCCCGTCACCGAGGGGGTGCCTGCGGAAGTGGGAGACGGACGGCCCCGGTTGCTCCCCGCATCCGGGCCTCGGGGCACCGGACACGGGGGCGCTACGCGGGCGGCGCTACGGGGGTGGCCACGCCGGGCCGCACGAGCCGTCCTCGGCGGCGGACCCGGACCCGTCCGTCCCGCCGTCCCCCTCGTGGTACTCGAAGGTGTGGCACCCCGGATGTCCCACGTACAAGATGCACGCCACGTCACCCTGGCCGTCCCCGCTCAGGGTGTTGCAGTCGGGCAGCACGAACACCCGCTCCGCCGGACCCGCTTCGGGCCACACCGCCCACACCTCACCCCGGGACGCGTCGTTCAGCTCCCAGGTCATGTCCTGGTGCCAACCGCTCTCGTGCTCCTCCAGCAGGCAGCACAGCTCGGCGCTCACCGACACCCGGGGATCACTGTCGTCGGGGATGTGCGCGAGCATCAACGCCACGAGATCGATTGGCATCCGGCCCCGGGCACCGCACCGCCGACGGCGCGGCCCCCTGTCCAGGGACACCACGGTCACACCTCCCGACCGGCGGAGTCGGGCACATCCGGCCGCGGGCCCCGACCCGACAGACAGCGCGGGCAACGGCACGGCGGCCAACGGTCCGACACCAGCGTCAGCGGCCCGGGACCGCGCCGGTACGTGCGCCGCCGAGTGGGCCCGGTCCGCGTGCCGTCCGGGCCCACCCGGTAGATCTCGATCGTCATACGCGAGGTGCCCGGCGCGGGCGGAGTACCGGCGTTCACCGCGCCCCCTCCCCACCCAGGTCGCGGCAGCAGCACCTACGGCGCGGGACCAGGACCGCCTCGCGCTCCCGCTCCGTGGCGATCAGGTAGGGCGACCGGGGCGCCCGCACCCGCGCGGCACCCGCACGGGGCCCTTCCGGGCGCTGCACGAAAGTCTGGGGGACCGGACGGGCACCCGCCCGACGCTTCCCCGAGGCGGGCAGTATCAGCCGCAGCAGGAACTCAAGAACCAGACAGAAACGCTGCACCACTTCCCCAACTCCCATCAAATATGGGCCTGTTGACCGCCCGTATGTGAGATCCGCCCGAACCGTTCAGAAGGTCGGCGCGTTCGCGCCGGTGGCACGGCGGTGCGGATGCTGACTGATGATCACGTTGAAGTTCCGGACTGCCCCGGGGAGCTCCCGGGAACGCTTCCGCCCCCGTGCTGCTGCACCACAGATACGGCAGCCATCCACCGGTACAGGCTCACCACCGAGACCGGGCCCCACGGCCTACTCGCCATCCCGCAGGAACCGCACCCACGGCATGAGCCCCGAGGGGCCAGACACCCATTGGGCACCCGCCCCGGTCACGTCAATGCACTCGCCCATGCCGCTCACTCCTCTATGTAGCGACTCCGCTACCGGGGTGAGTCAGCGTGGCCTAGAGTCGGAGTCGTCTTCAACCTGTCGGTGAGTTGAGAAGACTTGAGGTGGATCATGAACCGGAGAGAGCTTGATCCAAAATCCTCTCCCCGCGCGGCCTTTGGTGTTCAACTTCGCAGGTCACGTGAGGCAAAGGGATGGATTCAGGACGAGCTAGCGGCGCGGATGGGCTACTCGGGAACGCACGTATCGGCCGTAGAAACAGGCCGCAAATCCCCCACACTGGAGTTCGCACGTAAGGCTGACAAGGCACTCGGCACAGGCGCGACGTTTGAAGTCATGTGGCAGGCCATCAGGAAATCAGTGCTCTTGGAGGGGTTCCCCGAGTATCTGCAAGAGGAGTTGAAGGCGACGAAGCTGCGCACGTTCGAGCTTGGCGTCATCCCGGGGGTGTTCCAGACGGCCCGGTACGCGGAGGCTCTTGCGGGCGCCGACGTAGAACAAGGAGCTATCACACAAGAGTTGGCAGCAGAACGAGTAGCCCTCCTGAGAACCCGCCAAAAGCGTCTACTGGAAGCGAAGGACGCACCACTCTTGTACGCGGTCTTGGACGAAAGCTGTCTGTGCCGCAAGGTCGGGGGGCGGGGCGTGATGAGGGAACAACTCGATCACCTTGCGCGTCAAGCCACGTCACCCCGTGTAACAGTTCAGCTTGTTCCCTTCAGCCATGGCCATCTGCGCCCCCTACTCCTCCCGGTCATACTGCTGACTATGCGTGATCGGTCAGTCTTGGGCTACACCGAGTCAGCGAGTCGCGGCTACCTGGAGCGGGATGACAATCTTATCGAGAGGTGGGAGAGGGCCTACGATCAGTTGCAGGCAGGCGCGCTTTCCCCGGCGGCCTCCCTGGATCTGATCAGCTATGCACGGAAGGGTTTCCAAGATGAAAGCTGACTTGACAACGGCTCAATGGGCTAGGTCGTCGTACAGCCAGCAGGGGGGCAATTGCATCGAGTGGGCCCCCGGGTTCGCCCCGTCCGGTGTCATCCCCATCAGGGACAGCAAGCAGACTGACGGCCCGGTCCTCATACTCTCCCTCGGAGCGTTCACCGGTCTGGTGTCGTTCGCACGTAATGCTGATCTCACCTGAGTGCGCCCATTCCCGCAGGCCCCCGTCCGGTCGACTTCACCGGGCGGGGGTCTCGCTTTCCGAGGACGGGCCGTCGTACGGCCGACATCGACGCCGATACCGGTGATGCCGCCGCCGACAACGCCGCTTGCCCGCAAAGGGAAGGCGCAGCGGTCCTGCCCATGCTGACGGCCTACCATCAGCTACAGAGAGAATCGCTGTCCCAGAGTGCTTCACTTGATCTGAGCAACCAGCTACGAAAGGACGCACTGTGACTGACCGTCCCCTCTGGTTCACATCCTCCTACAGCAACAACGGGGGCGCTTGCGTGGAGGTTGCCACCAACATCGCCGGCTCGCGCAACGTCGTCCCGGTCCGGGACAGCAAGCGTGCTGACAGCCCGGTCCTCATACTCTCGCCCGAAGCATTCGCCGGACTGGTGACGTTCGCCCACCATGCTGACCTCACCTGAGTCCGCCCGTTCCAGTAGAACCCCGTCCGGTCGCTCCCTACCGCGCCCGCACCGTGCTGCGCCGCGCCGAGTCCCTGACCCGCATCCGAGAACTGCTTGAGGAGTACCGACAATGAGCCTTCCTGCCCCCCATGCTGCGGAGTGGGTGAAATCGAGTCACAGCGGCCCTGAAGGCGGTACGTGCGTCGAGTGGGCACCCGGGTACGCGTCCGCTGCTGGCGTCGTTCCGCTGAGGGACAGCAAGCAGACCGACGGCCCGATCCTCATACTCTCCCTCGCGGCGTTCACCGGTCTGGTGTCGTTCGCACGCAAGGCTGATCTCACCTGAGTACGCCTACCCCCTCGCTTTCCGAGGACGGGCCGCCGTACAGCCGACGCCGACGCCGATACCGGTGATGCCGCCGCCGACAACGCCGCTGCCGTCGCCGTCGTCGCTCAGCCCGGCGCGAAAGGTGACTCCCCGAGCCCGAGCGCCCCGTCGAGCCGGGCCGGGTGCAGTACATGGTCGCGGACGAGATACGCCGCTCCGGCGATGCCCGCCCGGGAGGTGTAGCGCGTGGGCACGATCTTCAGCTGGCGGGTGGCCAGCGGCAGGGACCGCTGGTAGACGACCTCGCGGACGCCCGCCATCAGATGGTCCCCGGTGGTGCCGAGGATGCCGCCCAGCACGATGACATCGGGGTTGAGCAGACTCGTCGCGTAGGCGACCGCCTCCCCGAGGACGCGTCCGGCGGCCCGCAGAGCGGCGACGGCACCGCTGTCGCCGCTCTTGACCTGGTCGACGACATCGCGGGCGTCATGGCTGTTGTCCTGGTGGCGGCCCCGCGCGTCACGGGCGAGGGCCCAGCCGCCGACGAGGGACTCCAGGCACCCCCGGTTCCCGCACCGGCACTGCGGATCGCCGAAGCCGCTGATCCGGGCGTGGCCGATGTCGCCGGCCGCGCCCTGGGCGCCGCGATGGACCCGGCCGTCGACGACCATCCCGCTGCCGACACCCGTCCCGGCCTTGATGTAGAGCAGATGCCGCTGGTCGGGCCAGAAGCGGCGGTGCTCGGCGAGGGTCAGCAGATTGACGTCGTTGTCGATCAGGATGGGGACCTGCCAGGTCCGGCGCAGATGCCCGCGGATGTCGTAGTCGTCCCAGCCCGACATGATCGACCAGCCGAGCACCTTCCCGGCCTCGTAGTCGACGGGCGCGGGGAGCCCGAATCCGATGCCGGCGACCGGCCGGTCACCGAGCCCGGCGTCCCGGATCAGCTCGCGCACGGTCGCGGTGATCCGGTCGAGCAGTACGTCGGGGCCCGCTCCGACGGCGAGCGGCTCGACGCGGTCGGCGAGGATGCCGGTGTCGAGATCGGTGAGGGCGACGCGGGTGCGTTCCTCGCCGATGTCGACGCTGATGACGAGCCCGGCGGAGGGGTTCAGTTGCAGCGCGCGGGAGGGACGGCCCCGGGAGGGGATCTGTTTCTCGCTCTCCCGGATCAGCCCGGCGGCGAACAGCGCGTCGAGCCGCTGGCCGACCGTCGAGCGCGAGAGGCCCGTCATCTCGGCGATGGCGGTCCGGGTGCGGGCCCGGCCGGTGGTGATCAGCTCCAAGACTCGTCCGGGGCCCTCATCGGCCCGCCACAGAGACGGAGTTGCCGGGGCCGTGGGTGTCGTCTCGGTCATCTCGCTCCACTCACTCGAACGTCGCCCCGCACTGTAGTGAAGTAGGGACTTCCGGCGATCGTAACGCATAAGAATGGCTTTGATGCTTGACAGTCACCGGAACTATGCGCAACATCTCCGTCATCGGAATCCCATACCGCCACTGCGGAGACATATGGACGCTTCCGCGGCGCTGTTGCCGGCGCTCGCGTCGGCGCTCCTGTCAGCACTCGCGCAGGGTGAGCCGCCGGTCCGCATCCAGGAGGACTCCATGAAGATCGTCCGCCGCACCCCCAGACCCGGGATCAGAGCGATGGCGCTGGCCGTCACCTGCGCCGTCGCCGCCGTCGCCGTCGTCGGCTGCGGCTCGGGTGACGGCAGTTCCGGCGATTCCGGAACGTCCGCCGATGAGTCCGGCGGGGCCGTCACGATCGGCATAGTGAACCTGAACCTGAGCAACCCGTTCTTCGGGACGCTGGGGGACGCCACCGAGGCCGCCGCCGAGGCCAAGGGCTGGAAGGTCATGAAGGCCGAGGCGAAGGTCCCCGGCGACTCCGGCACCCAGGTCACCGCGATCGAGAACATGATCGCCGCCAAGGTGAAGGCGATCGTCGTCACCCCGGCCAACTCGACCGCGCTCAACGGGGTGCTGAAGCGGGCCAGGGACAACGGCATCCTCGTCCTGGACGTCAACTCGCCGCTCGACCCGGTCAGCACCGCGGACGGCACCTACGCCACCGACAACCTCGCCGCCGGCAAGCTCATCGGCGCCTGGGCGAAGGCGTCGTCCCCGGCCGATCCGCAGATCGCGATGCTGGACTTCGACCTCACCGACGGACCCGCCTCGGGCCGCCACGACGGCTTCCTCAGCGGCTACGGCATCACCATGGACTCCCCGCTGGTCGCGGGCAGCGCGCTGACCCAGGGCACCGTGGACACCGGTCAGTCCGCGATGGAGAACCTGCTGTCGGCGCACCCCGGCATCAATGTCGTCTACACCATCAACGAGCCCGTCGCGCAGGGCGCGTACACCGCCGTCGAGAACAAGGGCCGGGCCGACGACGTCATCATCGTCTCGGTCGACGGGGCGTGCTCCGGGGTCCAGGACGTGCAGGACGGCGTCATCGGCGCCACCGCCATGCAGTTCCCGGACAAGATGGGACAAATGGCCGTCGACGCCACCGACGCCTACCTCAAGGACGGCACCAAGCCCGCCGCCGACCAGATCACCGACTCGGGCACCGTACTGATCACCGACCGGCCGGTCGACGGGGTCGAGTCCCAGACCTCCGCGTGGGGCCTGGAGCGGTGCTGGGGCGACAAGTGACGGCAACAGCCACGCGCGACGCCGAAGTGGCGGCCCTGGAGGGGGAGGTGGGCCGCGCCTCGGGACTGCGCGCGCTGGCGGCCCACCAGATCACGGGCCCGCTCGCGGCCCTGCTCCTGGCGGTCGTCGTCTTCTCCCTGTCCACGAGTACGTTCCTCAACTCGGAGAATCTCTCGCTGATCGCCCAGCAGTCGGTCGTGGTCGGCACCCTGGCCCTCGGCCAGACGCTGATCATCCTGACCGCGGGCATCGACCTGGCGACCGGCGCGATCATGGTGCTGGGATCGGTCGTCATCGGCAGACTCGCCGCCGACGGCAACCCCGCCCTGGCCCTGCTCATCGGCCTGGCGGTGTGTGTCGCGGTCGGCTCGCTCAACGGCGTACTCGTCTCGTTCCTGAGACTGCCGCCGTTCATCGTCACCCTCGGGGTGATGTCCGTCGTCGCCGCGTCCGCGCGGCTGTTCACCGACTCGCAGAGCTACCCCGTCACCTCCGACCTGCTGACCGTCCTGAACCTCGGTCCCTCGGTCGGCGGGGTGACCATCACCTACGGCGTCATGCTGTGGGTCGCCCTCACCGCGATCCTGGCCTACGCCCTCACCCAGACCTCCTGGGGCGTACGCGTCTACGCCGTCGGCGACAACCACAAGGCGGCGGAACTCGCCGGCATCAAGGTCCGGCGCGTCCTGCTCAGTGTGTATGTCGTCGCGGCCGTGATCTATCTCTTCGCCGCCTGGCAGGCGCTCGGCCGCACCCCGACCGCCGACCCCAGCGGATACCCGACCGCGAACCTCGACACCATCACCGCGGTCGTCATCGGCGGGACCAGCCTCTTCGGCGGACGCGGCGGGGTCATCGGCACGCTGATCGGCGCGCTGATCGTGACCGTGCTCCAGAACGGGCTCACCCAGGCCGGTATCGACTCGCTCTACCAGCAGGTCGCCACCGGCGTCCTGGTGGTCATCGCGGTCGGCGTCGACCACCTGGTGCGCAGGAGGCAGACCCGATGACCACCACCACCGCACACCCCGTCCCCGCTGTCCCCCCTGTCCTGCAAGCCCGCGGCCTGACCAAGCACTACGGCCATGTGGTGGCCATGGACGACTGCGATTTCGATCTGCGGCCGGGCGAGATCCTCGCCGTCATCGGCGACAACGGAGCGGGCAAGTCGACCCTGATCAAGTCCCTCACCGGAGCCGTCGTCCCCGACGCGGGCACCCTCCGGCTGGACGGCACCGAGGTCCACTTCCGGGGCCCCCTCGACGCCCGCAGGGCCGGTATCGAGACCGTCTACCAGGAACTGGGCGTGGCCCCGGCGCTCGACATCTCCCAGAACCTCTACCTCGGCCGCGAACAGCGCCGCCGCGGGCTGCTCGGCACGGTCTTCCGCCAACTGGACAAGCCCGCCATGCGACGCGGCGCGGCCCGGCAGATGGCCGACCTCGGCATCCGCGTCCAGTCCATCCGGCAGAAGGTCGAGACCCTGTCCGGCGGACAGCGCCAGGCCGTCGCCGTCGCCCGCGTCGCCGCCTGGGCGACCCGGGTCGTGATCATGGACGAGCCGACCGCCGCGCTGGGCGTCCGCGAGACCAACCAGGTCCTCGACCTGGTGCTCCGCGTCCGCGACAGCGGTCTGCCGGTCGTCCTCATCAGCCACAACATGCCGAACGTCTTCCAGGTCGCCGACCGCCTCCACATCCACCGCCTGGGCCGCCGCATCGCCCTGGCCGACCCGAAGACCCTGTCGATGGAGGACGCGGTGGCGGTGATGACCGGGGCGAGGCCACCGGACTCCATCGAATCCATCAACTCCATCAACTCCACCGAATCCATGGACTCCATCAAATCCACCGCATCCATGGACTCCATCGACGCCCTCGGCACAGCCGCCACCGCCGGAGAACCCGACCCGGCCCCCCGCACGGAAGGCGAACAGTGAACAACCCCCCAGCGGCCCATGACGGGAAGCGGAAACCGAGGGCGGTCGCCAAGGAGACGGACATCGACGTGGACGCAGCTGTGAATGTGACCGTGGACGACTTGATCGAGTCGGCCCGCGCGCTCATCACCCCCGGTACCCGCCGGATCCTGGGCATCACGGGCGCCCCCGGCTCCGGCAAGTCCACCCTCGGCGAGACCCTCGTGTCCGCGCTCGGCGACCAGGCCGTCCTGGTCGGACTCGACGGCTTCCATCTGGCCACCGCCGAACTGGACCGCCTCGGACGCCGGGCCCGCAAGGGAGCCGCCGACACCTTCGACGCCGCCGGATACATCAGCCTGCTGCGCCGCCTGCGCTCCCGCGAGGACGAGGCCGTCTACGCCCCCCTCTTCGACCGCGGCCTGGAGGAGTCCCTGGCCTGCGCGGTACCGGTCCCGCGAGACGTACCGCTGATCATCACCGAGGGCAACTACCTGCTGGTCGCGGGCGCGGCCTGGGGCCCCGTACGCGAACTGCTCGACGCGTGCTGGTACGTCGACCCCGGGGACGACGTCCGCCTCGACCGGCTCATCGCCCGGCACATGTCCTTCGGCCGCTCCGCCGACGAGGCGTACGAACGGTCGCACGGCTCGGACGAGCGCAACGCCGCGCTCATCCGGGCGACCCGCCCCGCGGCGGACCGGATCGTCCGCGTACCCGTGCTGCGCACACCCCTGAGGCCCGCCGAGGAGGCATCCGTATGAGCGTCCTGGACCAGTTCCGACTCGACGGCAAGGTCGCCGTCGTCACCGGCGGGAACCGAGGCATCGGCAGGGCCATCGCGCTCGCGCTGGCCGAGGCGGGCGCGGCGGTCGCGATCGCCGCCCGCGACGAGGCGCGCAACGCCGAGGCCGTCGCCGAACTGACCGAGGGCGGTGCCACCGCCCTCGCCACGACGACCGATGTGACCCGCCGGGAGGACCTCGTCGCCATGCGCACCGAGGTCACCGAACGGCTCGGCCCCATCGACATCCTGATCAACAACGCCGGTATCGGGATCCACGGCGAGTCCCTCACCATCGACGACGACAGCTGGCGCCGCGTCATGGCCACCAACCTCGACGCGGTCTGGACGGCCAGCCAGGTGGTCGGCGAGTCCATGGTGGAGCGGGGCACCGGTTCGATCGTCAACGTGGGCTCCATGTCCGGCATGATCATCAACCGCCCCCAGTGGCACGCCCCGTACGCCGTCTCCAAGGCGGGCGTGCACCACCTCACCCGGTCGCTCGCGGCGGAGTGGGCGCCGAGATCGGTACGGGTCAACGCGATCGCCCCCGGCTACACCAAGACGGAGATCTCCGACATCGACCTCCCCGAGTACCGGCACTACTGGATCGACGAGGTACCGATGCGGCGCTACGCGCAGGCCGCGGAGATCGCTCCGGCGGCGCTGTATCTGGCCAGCCCGGCATCGTCGTTCGTGACGGGTGAGGTGCTGGTGATCGACGGGGGATACACGCTGTGGTGAGCGGGCGCCGGGGGCCGGGGGTGGATGTGCCCAGGGGGTCGGGGGTGGATGTGCCCAGGGGGTCGGGCGCAGCACTGCCGTAGCCGCCGCCGTGGAGGTCGTAAAAGCCGTAACTGCCATAGCCGTTCGCGTAGTTCGTAGTCACCGTAGAAGGAGCGCTCCGTGACGAGCACCGCCCCCGCCACCGAACCCGCCGCCTCTCAAGAGGTCACCGCCCCCTTCCGCTGGACGGATGACGACATACGGGCCGTCACCACCGCACGGGTGCTGGCCATGGACGCGGTGGAGGAGGCGGGGCACGGGCATACCGGGACGGCCGTCAGCCTCGCCCCGGCGGCGCATCTGATCTTCCAGCGGTTCCTGCGCCACGATCCCGCGGACCCGGCGTGGCCCGGCCGGGACCGCTTCGTCCTCTCGTGCGGCCACACCAGCCTCACCCTCTACATCCAGCTCCACCTCACCGGATACCCCCTCACCCTGGACGACCTGCGGTCGTACCGGAAGAAGGGCAGCCGTACGCCCGCGCACCCGGAGTGGGGCCATACGCCCGGGGTGGAGACCACGACGGGTCCGCTCGGCCAGGGCATGGCCACCGCCGTCGGCATGGCGATGGGCGCGCGCAGGGAGCGGGGCCTGTTCGACCCGGACGCGCCGGACGGCGAGAGTCCCTTCGACCACCGCGTCTTCGTCCTCTGCTCGGACGGCGACATCCAGGAGGGCATCAGCGCCGAAGCCGGTGCCTTCGCGGGCCATCAGCGACTGGGCCGGCTGGTCGTGGTCTACGACGACAACCGCATCTCCATCGAGGGCAGCACGGAACTGGCGACCGGCGAGGACGTGGCGGCCAGGTACGCCGCCTATGGATGGCACGTCCAGCGGGTCGAGCTGGCCGACGACGGCGACATCGACCTCCCGGCCCTGTCCCGGGCACTGGAGGAGGCGACCGCCGAGACCGACCGCCCCTCGATCATCCTGATGCGCAGCACCATCGCCTGGCCGGTGCCCGGGGCCCGGAACACCCCCGAGTCCCACGGCTCCGCGCTGGGCAGGGAGCCGGTCCGGGCGGCGAAGGTGCTGCTGGGCGCGGACCCCGACGCGACCTTCGACGTACCGGAGTCGGTGTACGCGTACACCTCCGCATCGGCCCGCGAGGCGGGCGCCGCCGCGCACCGGGCGTGGGACGAGGCGTTCGCGACCTGGGCGGGCGCGCACCCCGCCGGACACGACACCCTGCGACGCCTGAGGGAGAGACGAACCCCCGCCGGTTTCGCGGCAGCCCGCCCGGACTTCCCGGCCGCCGACGGCCCGGACGGCCCCCCGATGGCCACCCGCAAGGCATTCGGCGTCGCCCTGAGAGCCGCGGGGCGGCAACTCCCCGAACTGTGGGGCGGATCGGCCGACCTCGGCGACTCGAACAACACCACCATCGACGCCACCTCGTCCTTCCTCCCGCCCTCCAGCCCGCTCCCCGGAGCGAGCCCCTACGGCCGGACGGTCCACTGGGGCATCCGCGAGCACTTCATGGCCGCGGCGATGAACGGCATCGCCCTCTCCGGGCTGACCCGCCCCTACGGCGGCACGTTCCTGGTGTTCAGCGACTACATGCGCCCGGCCGTCCGGTTGGCGGCGCTGATGCGGCTGCCCACCCTGTACGTCTGGACCCATGACTCCATCGGCCTGGGCGAGGACGGCCCCACCCACCAGCCGGTAGAGCATCTCGCCTCGCTGCGCGCCATCCCCGGCCTGGACATCGTGCGCCCCGCCGACGCCCGCGAGACCGCGATCACCCTGTGGAAGGTGCTGGAGGGTGGCGCCGCCCCGGGCCGACCCACCGGCTTCAGCCTCAGCAGACAGGACCTGCCGGTGTTCCCGGCCGACGGCGACGGCTTCCGCCCGCCCGACGACGCCGTCCGCGGCGGCTACATCCGCTACGAGCCCCCCGCCGACGACTCCAGCACCACCACCCGAACCCCCGACGACCCGGACGTCGTCATCATCGCCACGGGTTCGGAGGTACCGGTGGCGATCACCGCGGCCCGCACCCTCGCCGGGGAGGGCATCCGGGCACGGGTCGTCTCCATGCCGTGCCGCGAATGGTTCGACGAACAGGATCCCGCGTACCGGGACAGTGTCATTCCCCCGACGGTCCGCCGCCGGATCACGGTGGAGGCGGGCGTCGCCCAGTGCTGGCACGACCTCCTCGGCCTCGACGGCCACGCCATCAGCGTCGAGCACTTCGGCGCCTCGGCCTCGGCCGCGGAACTGTACGCGGACTTCGGCATCACGGCGGAGGGGGTGGCGGGGGCGGCACGGGACCTGCTGCGCGGCACGCGGTGACCGGCCGAGATCCCGACTCCCCGCATGAAATAGAACTCGCCCTCGGCGGGTTGTGCAGGGCACAGTCCAGTTGATGTATCAACTAGAGGAGTGCCCGCCATGCAGCTCGGCATATTCACCGTCGGTGATGTGGCCGTCGACCCGCACACCGGCCGTGCCCCCACCGAGCACGAACGGATCAAAGCGCTGGTGACGATCGCGCGGAAGGCGGAGGAGGTCGGACTGGATGTCTTCGCCACCGGCGAGCACCACAACCGGCCCTTCGTGCCCTCGTCGCCGACCACGATGCTGGGCTGGATCGCCGCCCGCACCGAACGCATCATCCTGTCGACGTCCACGACGCTGATCACCACCAACGACCCGGTGAAGATCGCCGAGGACTACGCGATGCTCCAGCACCTGGCCGACGGACGGGTGGACCTGATGATGGGCCGCGGGAACACCGGGCCGGTCTATCCCTGGTTCGGGCAGGACATCCGCGAGGGCATCAATCTCGCCGTCGAGAACTACGCGCTGCTGCGCCGGCTGTGGCGCGAGGACGTCGTCGACTGGGAGGGCAAGTTCCGTACGCCGTTGCAGGGCTTCACCTCCACCCCGCGCCCGCTGGACGGCGTACCGCCCTTCGTCTGGCACGGATCGATCCGGTCGCCGGAGATCGCCGAGCAGGCCGCCTACTACGGTGACGGCTTCTTCCACAACAACATCCTCTGGCCCCCTGAGCACACCCGCCGAATGGTCGAGCTGTACCGCAGGCGCTATGCGCACTACGGGCACGGCACGCCCGAGCAGGCGATCGTCGGGCTCGGCGGGCAGGTCTTCATGCGGAGGAACTCGCAGGACGCGGTGCGTGAGTTCCGCCCCTACTTCGACAACTCACCCGTGATGGGCGGCGGACCGTCGCTGGAGGAGTACATGGCGGCGACCCCGCTCACCGTCGGCACCCCGCAGCAGGTCATCGAGAAGACCCTGGCCTTCCGGGACTACGCGGGCGACTACCAGCGCCAGCTCTTCAGCCTCGACTCCTCGGGACTGCCGCTGAAGACCGTCCTGGAGCAGCTCGACCTCCTCGGCGAGGAGGTCGTCCCGGTGCTCCGCGCGGAGTACGCACGCAGCCGCCCCCCGGGCATGCCCGACGCACCGACCCACAGTTCACTGGTCGCCTCCCGCCGGGACGCTGCCCTCTCCGGCGAGGCGCGGGCGTAGCGCCGGGGACGCTGTCGGCGACGTCCGCCGCCTGTACCGGTCGTACGGCCGACTGCCGGACGACGACCGATCCGCACGCCCGCACGCACGGTCCCTGACCCTCGATGCCGGGCCGATCCCCGGTCGGCAGTCCCCGATCCGGGGTCCCCGATCCCGATCCCCGGTGCGCGGGCCCCGTGCACCGGGGAGGCCCCCATTCCTCTCACTCCTCCGCAAAAGCCGAGCCCGTCAACTGGGCAGCTTCTCCATATGGTCGAGAACGCGCCGCGAGATATGAGCGACCGAATCAAGCTCTTCCGGGGTAAGCGCTTCGATGAAATAGCGGCGCACCGCCTCGACATGCCGGGGCGCCGCCTCGGTGATGGCCGCGCGCCCCGCCGGAGTGATGGCCATCAGGGCGCCGCGCCCGCCGTCCGGGCACTCCTCCCGGGCCACCAGCCCCCGCTTCACCATCCGGCTGATCTGGTGGGACATCCGGCTCTTCTCCCATTCGACGGCCCTGACCAGCTCCATGAACCGCAGCTTGCCGTCGGGTACCTCGGTCAGCTCGACAAGCACCGTGTAATCGGCGGCCGACAGGCTGGACTCGGCCTGCACCTGACGGGCAAGACGGCCGATCAGTTTCTCCTGCATGCGGATGAACTCGCGCCAGGCGGCATATTCCTTCTGGTCAAGCCAGTGCGGGGCTTTGTTCATGGCGTCAGCGTACGTCGAGGTTGATGTGTCATTCCTCGGGATTTCTCAGGCCGACACCTCGGCCTACGACGCCGACGCCGACGCCGAGGAGCGGCACTGGACCGAGCTGCTGGAACGCCCCGACCGAACCCTCTGAACCGCCCCCGGCGGACGTCACTTCACTTCACGTCACATGCTCCGCCCGCCGGGTCGGTTCAGACGGCGGGCATCAGCACGGTGTCGATGATGTAGACGTTCGCGTTGGCGGTAGTGACTCCGCCGCAGACGACCTCGGCCGCATCGCCGATGGTGTACGACTCACCCGAGCCGGACGTGGTGAGCTTCGAGGTCTCCAGGGTGTCGAAGGACCCCTTCTCCAGGTCGGCGGGGGTGAGCTTCTGCCCGACGACGTGGTAGGTGAGGATCTTCGTCAACGCCGCCTTGTCATTGAGGACCTTGTCCAGGTCGGCCTTGGGGATCTTCGCGAAGGCGTCGTCGGTCGGCGCGAACACGGTGATGTTCTCGGCGTTGTTGAGGGTGTCGACCAGCCCCGCCTTCTGCACGGCGGTCACCAGCGTGGACAGCGCCGGGTTGTTGGAGGCGGCGGTGGCCACCGGGTCCTGGGCCATGCCGTCGAAGGAGCCCGCGCCGGTCGCGGGGACGGTCGAGCAGGCGGGGCCGAACGGCTGGTCCATGGCGGCGCTGCTCTCGGCGGCGGTACCGGCGTTGTCGTCGGAGGCCGGAGCGGACGCCTCCGCCGCGGAACCGGACTCGGCGGAGTCGCTGCCGCTGTCGGAACAGGCGGTCAGGACGAGGGGGAGTAGGGCCGCGGCGGCGAGGGCGACGGTGGCGCGGCGGAGACGGGTGTGACGAGTGTTCATGATGATTCTCCTGGGATGGGGAAATGGGCACATGTGCCCTGTGATGGAGGAAAGTTGCTGGTCAGGGGGCGGGTTGATGGGTCGGTGAGTCGGTGGGATCACTGGGTCATTCGACGGTGACGACCACGGAGTGCCATCCGCTGGCCCCGTCGGGCACGGTTCTCGTCCGCTGTTCCGTCTGCACGGCTCCGGTGCGGTCGGTAGCGCGGACGGTGAGGGTGTGGCCGCCCGGGGTGGCCTGCCAGGGGAAGGACCACTGACGCCAGGTGTCCCGGCCCGCCTCGGCGGCGAGCAGGGCGCGCTGCCACGGGCCGTCGTCCACCCGGACCTCGACCCGGTCGATGCCCCGGTGCTGCGCCCAGGCGACCCCGGCGACCATGACCGTCCCCGCCCCCGGCCGGGCGAAGGGCCGGGGCGTGTCGATCCGCGACTGCGTCTTGACCGGCGCCCGCCGCGCCCACCCCCGCCGCACCCAGTAGGGGTCGTAGGCATCGAACGTCGTCAGCTCGATGTCCTCGATCCACTTGCAGGCGGAGACGAACCCGTACAGGCCCGGCACCACCATGCGGACGGGGAAACCGTGGTCGAAGGGGAGGGGTTCGCCGTTCATACCGAGGGCGAGCAGGGCGTCCCGGCCGTCCATGACGTCCTCGACCGGACTGCCCAGCGTCATCCCGTCCACGGAACGGGCCACCAGTTGGTCGGCCGACCCGCCCCGGGAGGGCGCCCGCACCCCGCACTCGGCCAGCAGCTCGGCGAGCCGTACGCCGGTCCAGCGCGCGTTGCCGACATAGGGGCCGCCGACCTCGTTGGAGACACAGGTGAGGGTGATGTCCCGCTCGACCAGCTCGCGGCGCAGCAGGTCGTCGTAGGAGAGGGTGACCGGGCGGGTGACGCCCCGGCCGTGGACGCGCAGCCGCCAGGTGGTGGCGTCCACCCTCGGTACGACGAGCGCGGTGTCGACGCGGTAGAAGGAACGGTTGGGGGTGACGAAGGGACTCACCCCGGGGATCCGTAGCCGGGCGCCCCTGGGTACGGGGGCGGCGGGGGAGCCCGGAGCGGGCAAGAGCACGCGGTCCCGGGAGGCGGCGGCGTCCCGGGCGGCCGAGCCCGTCAGGACCCGGCCGAGGCCACCGGCCCCGACGGAGGCCGCCGCCGCCAAGCTCGCCGCGATGACGAAACCACGCCGGTCCCAGCCGTGTTCCTCTCCCCGTCCCTGCTCCCCTTCCTCTCCCGGCTCCCGCTCCTGTTCCTCTCCCGGCTCCTGATCTGGTGCGCCTCCGCCGCTGGATGGTGCGGTCGGTGCCCCTGCGGTGAGTCGGCCGGTCAGGGTGTAGAGCACGGCCGCCCCGGCGACCGCCCCCGCCAGGGACGGCACCGTGTCGAGCGGGCCGCTAGCGTCGGGCCGGGTGACGGCGGCCACCGCACCCACCAGCCCGAACAGCAGCACGCCCGCCACACCCGCACGGCGCAGCCTCAGTGCCGCGATTCCGAGGCCCAGCGCGAGAAGCGCCAGCACCGCGATGATCCCGACTTGGAGCACCAGCTTGTCGTTCGTGCCGAAGTTCCGGATCGCCCAGTCCTTGACCGCGGCGGGCGTGCGGTCGATCGCCGCCCCGCCCACCGCGACCACCGGACCGGCCTGCGGACGCACCGCCGAGGACACCAACGCGGCGACGGCGAGGGACGCGAGACCGGCCAGCAACCCGCTCAGCGCACCGAGCCCGACCGGCGCGGCTGCTGCCCGCCGCCGTCGGTCCCGGATGCCTGTCTCGTCGTTCCTCACACGGGGAATCCGGCCCCGGGCGGCCCCCGGATTGGTCGGCCGCCCGAACGGATGAAATCCCTCCCACCGGCCAATCCGCAGAGCCATCGGCCACGGATGCAACCCGTCGGTTGTTGCCGCCGGAAAGCCCAGGGGTGCGTGCCACCCGCGTGGCACGCACCCCTGGAACCGCCTTCCATCCCGCGGCTAGGCGAACACCAGCACCGCCAGCGGCGCGGACGTGGGCCGTGCCGAACCGCCCTCGGGCTCGACCGTGATGCCCATGCCCGAGGCCCGCCCGACAGCCCCTCCCATCAGGACCGCCCGATCAGCCCGCCCCGCATCGAGCAGCCCCGCGTCCCGCATCACACCCCCGTCGTCGAACCACAGCTGATACGTCTTCCCGGCGGGCGGACGCGGCAGCCCGGCGGCCACGAAGACCGCCCGGTCCCGGGACCGGGACACCACCACACTCCCCGTCGCCCCACCGTCCCCACCGTCCGCGCTGTCCACGCCGTCCCCGAGGCGGCCGGCCACGACCCGCGCGTCCGGCGCGGACAGTACGGCGGCGATCTCCGCCGCCTCCCGGTCCGCGACCTGCACCCGGTTCTCGGCGTCCCGGGCCCGCTCGTACTGCCACCAGGCCGTTCCCCCCAGCGCGGTCGCGACGGCGAGGCAGGCCGCCAGCGCCCACCGCGCCGACGCACGGGCCCGCCCCGCCCCCCGTTCCGGGCGGACCGGCACCACCGCCGGGCGCGGCGGCTCCTGCCGGACGGCGTTGATCCGGCGCAGCACCCGCGCGCGCATCTCCGGCCGGGGCACGGCGGAGACGGCCAGCCCCAACCGCCCGGCCGTGGCACACAACTCCGCGCTCTCCTGCGCGCAGGGCCCGCACCCGGTCAGATGCCGCTCGAACCCGACCCGCTCGTCCCCGTCCAGCGCGTCGAGCGCGTAGGCGCCGGTGAGGAGGTGCGGATCGTCGGTGAACGGATCCGGTCCGCCGACGAGCGGGTCGGGTCCGCCGATGAGCGGGTCCGGTCCACCGTTGGGCGGGTTCGTTCCGCCGTTGGGCGGGTGCGGTCCGTCGGCCCTCACAGCGACACCCCCAGGCAGTCACGCATCCGGATCAGCCCGTCCCGCAGCCGGGTCTTGGCCGTCCCCAACGGCAGTCGCAGCGCCTCGGCGACCTGCCGGTAGGTCAGCCCCCGGTAGTACGCCAGCGTCACGGCCTGCCGCTGCACCTCGGTGAGGGTGCGCAGACAGCGCCGTACCTGCTCCCGCTCCAGGCGCGCCTCGACCTGCTCGCTCACCTCGTCGTACTCCGGCGTCCGGTCCAGCAGCGCCGCCTTGTGGTCCCGTACGGCAGCCGCCTCCACCGAACGCACCCGGTCCACGGCACGCCGGTGCGCCAGGGTCAGGATCCAGTTGAGGGCGGTGCCCCGGTCGGGGCGGTAGCGGGGGGCGGTCCGCCACACCTCCACCAGGACCTCCTGGGCGACCTCCTCGGACTGGGCCCGGTCCCGCAGCACCGCCCGCGCCACCCCCAGCACCCGCCCGGCCACGGTGTCGTACACCCCGGCGAACGCCTCCTCGTCCCCCAGGGCCACCTGCGCCACCAACTCCTCCAGATCGGGCTCGGTCGACGGATTCCTGCCGATGAACACGGCTTCTTCCACACGGTCCTCCGTGGTCCGGACATCTCCACCCGTAATCCGGGCCCGCGGGGACGGCGGATTGGTCTCGATCCCGAGGGTGCGTGCCCCGCGCCGACTAGAACTCGCCGACCCGCCCGGTCGGTTGTCCGAGGAAGTCGCGGGCGGCCATCCAGATGGTGAGGTCGCGGGCGATGTCGTCGATGCCGGTCGCTGTGGTGACCTCGTGCTCGTCGCGGGTGGTGTCACGGCGGACGATCTCGTAGCCGCCTTCGTCCAGGACCGTCACGGAGGCGGACCAGACGGGGTCGTCCTCGTCGGGCTGGACGGTCACGAAGGTGTTGTCGGAGTCGTTGAGGTCGCTGATCATCATGAACAGCGCGTCCTCGGAGGGGTCGTCGATGCGGTCGCCGTCCTCGCTGTCGGCACCGTAGTACTGAGCTGGCATCGCGCTACTGCTCCTTCGTCCTGTCGATCGACCCTGCGACGGTCAGCATGGCATGGGGGACTGACAGCTCAGATCGGCGGCTTCGGGCCTTGACCTCAAGTTTTGTTGAGGTACCAGAGTGGTCCGCATGACCACCGAAACCGCAGACATCAAAGCCATCGAACAGGTCGTGGCCACCGTCGAGCGCACCCAGCGCGCCAAGGATGTGGAGGGGTTCCTCGCCCTGTTCCATCCCGATGCCCTCTGGACGACAGCCCATGGCAAGGTCCTCATCGGCCTTGACGCGATCGCCGAGTTCACCCGCACCGTGCTGCCCACCGCGAGCTGGGACGGTGAGGTCACCTACGAGGCAGTGCACACACAGTTCCTGCGGCCCGACGTGGCCGCCGTCAAGGTCCGCCAGGTCTACCACTCGGCGCAGGGCGACACGGAGGGCGCTCCGCTCTACATCATGACCAGGCAGAACGACGGGAGGTGGCTGCTGCACGCCTGCCAGAACACCGAGGTGCGGGCCGACTGAGGCATGCCCGAGCCCCCCGTCTGGGGCCGTCCAAGCCGTCCGGACCGTCGAGGCCGTTCGAGGGACCGGGCTGCGATGCGACATCTGCGCGGTGCCGGACCGCGCTGCGGTGGGCCCGGTCAGCCGGGCGGGTAACCGGGCGCGGCCGGACCGGTGAGGTACGCGGCGCGGATGCTTGACACGGCCCGGACCGGCGAGGCATGCGGCATGGAGACGAAGAAGTCGATCCGGGTACCGGGCTGCTCGGACCGCCTGCACGGTACCTCGCGTACCCCGAGTACCCCACGCACCCGGCGAATCCCGCGCATATGGCGTGTATCGCGCACCCGGCGACGAGGGCACTCGGCCCCGCCAGGCGTCACCCGGTCCGCCCTAGCGCTGGGGCTCGCCCTGTGCGCGGGAATGATCCCGACGGCAGCCACGGCAGCCACGGCAGCTGAGGGCGGGATCGGGACCGGGATCGGAAGCGGCAGCGCAAGCGCAACGGACGCCGTCTGCGCGACGACCACCGCCCCCGGTCCGTATCACCGGCAGGTCGAGGCCCATCTCGGACTGCCGGTGGACGGGCGGCAGTCCGCGCGGGACTGTACGGCGATCACCGCGTTCCAGCTCGGGCACAGCATCGAACCCGGCCGGGGTTCCGCGGACCTGTTCACCCACCGCGCGGTGGTGTGGGAGCGGGCGCTGGCGGAGGGGGACGCCCTCAAGGGGTGTCCGGACCGGCGCGGGGTGGCGGTGTGCATCGACCAGAACCGGCAGATCCTCTGGGTGGAGGACGCGGGCCGGGTCATCTTCCGGCCGGTCCCGGCGCGGACCGGGATGCCGGGATACGCGACCCGCAACGGACGGTTCGGGATCTTCCGGCGGGAGAAGGAGTTCTGGTCGACGCAGTTCGACGGGCCGATGCCCTTCGCCCAGTTCTTCAGCGGCGGCCAAGCGCTGCACGCCAGTTACCGCCCGATCTTCCAGGACCCACCCGACATCACCCCTCCCCCTCCCCCTCCCCCTTGTCCTTCGGCTTGACCTTGCCGTTTGTGAAGCAGCGGCGGTCGACGCTGCCGCGCTTGCAGTTGTTGCCGGGGGAGTCGGAGATCACCGCGTTGTCCAGCCGCAGATCGCCGAACGGCCGCGTGCTGGTGGTGATCGAGAAGGTGATCGTCGCCGACTGGCCGGGAAGTACGCAACACGAGTGGCCGTCTCGTTCACCCCTCCGGCCCCACGACGGGCGCGGACGCGGCACGGGCCCGGCGTTCCGGGGCCGGGCACCCGGAACGGCACGACTGCCGCCCCCCTCCTCCTCCCCTGCTCCTCCTCCCCTCCCCCCTCCTCCCCTGTCCTCCTCCCCCTCGTTCCTGCCAGCGAGCGCCCCCACCTGAACCGCCCGCTGGCAAGACGTCGGCCCGTCTGTGCCTCTTACAGGCGACCTTGACTCTAAACATGCCGTGACCAGGGCACTCCACCTCCAGCAGCTTCATGACGAAGCCGCGTGGGTGCCGTCGGGCGCGCACACTCCAGGGGGACGCGGGCCGACGGCCACTGAGCGGAAGGCGGACGCCACATGAGCATGATTCAGACCGGCAGGCTGCAACTGAACTCCGGCAGCCCGACAGAGGTGACGGGCGGGGTGACCACGACCTTCACCCAGGTCACCTTCCCGACTCCGTTCCCGGCCGGCGCGGAGGTGATCGTCGTCCCGTTCGTCCAGACCTTCAACGGACCCGACACCCCCGGCCTGCGCATCGCCGATGTCACCAGGACGGGCTTCAAGATCCGCATCAATGAACTCGTCGGCTCCGGCCGGGCGCTCTCCGACGGCCCGCACACGACCGAGACGATCGGCTGGATCGCCGCCACCGTGTAGGCGACCGCGCGCACGCCGAGCCGGTCCTCACTCCGGCTCGGCGTGCGCTTCCGGGCCGGGCCACGGCCCCCGCGCCACCCGGCGGCTCACGAGGGAGCGGCGACCCGCTCCCTCCTCGTACCCCGGGCCGGTGGCGGGGACGGGCCCGGCGCTGGACGCGGACGCCTCGCGCAGCCGGAGCGTGCACAGGACGCCGACGGCTGAGACGGCCATCAACAGGGCAACCGAAAATCACGTTGCAGAGCTGGTAGGAGAGGGAGATCCCGGTGTACCGGACGTGCGGGGCGAAGTCCTGGGCGAGGATCGCCGAGATCGGCCCGTACAGCGCGGAGCGGACATCACCAGCCGCATGGCCAGCATCGCCGCGCAGATGAGCACCGTGTACCCGGCCCCCAGCGCGAGGAACTGCGGCACGGACAGCACGATGACGCCCGCCAGGCCCACGCCGACGACCCGGTGGGCGCCGATGGCAGGGTGCGTTCTCAGACGGGCACGGTGTCGAGCCGGACTCGGTCGGACGTCCAGTCGGGGAACTCTTTCGTGCACGGAGACTGCTGCCGCGTGGTTGTCAGTGGCCGACCGTAGCGTGTCCGCGTGACGACATTCCGATCCGGCTTCACGCTCTGGCAACTGGTCCAGACGGCACGGGAACTGACTGAGGACGCGCGCGTCCGGGAGCGCGTCGACGCGGTGCTGCACATCATGGGCGGCTTCGGTGGGACGTACGGCAAGGGTAGGCCGCTGGTGAACGCCTTGGAGGAGGTGGCCCAAGAGGCCATCCTCCAAGGAGACTTCGCATTGGCCCAGCGCTTTCAGCGCTTCGCCGCCTATGCCGGAGGCGAACTGTTCCTTGACATCCTTGAGAACTACTACGACGACGAAGCCCGAGAGCGCAGCGAGAAACACATGCGCAGGATGGCCGCGTTGGGTGCAGACAGAGCGGTCGCCACCCTTGACGTCCTGTGCCGCGATCAGCCCGGCGCGAGCGCCGCCGACGCCCGTGACCTCTTTCGCGGCATAGCCAAGTCCGTCGACTACCTGAGCCTCGGGGACGGGGAGGGCGGGATCCGGCTCCCCACCAAGGAGGCGAGGCGACTCCAGGAATACGGACATATGGAAATGGTCCTCCGTAACCTGCCCCGGCCCGCCTCCGCCGAGGCCGCGCGGATGATGAGCGACGTCCTGGCCGATGTCGACGTCGCCATGCTGGCCCAGTTGCTCGAACTGCGGTCCAGACAGGTCGGTCTGGCGGCCCTGCGTACCGCGGTGGAGGACCCGGACAGCTCCGAAAGTGCCCTCCACGGCTGTCTGAAGAACCAGGAATGGATCTTCGGCGGGGCCTTCGTGGCGGAGCTGGCACGCCAGCAGTACACCCCGGACACCATCCTCGATATCCCGCTCCTGCCTGGCGATGGTTCCCTCCACGTGGTGGAGCTCAAGCGCGCCAATATCAAGGATCTGGTCATCCGACGCTCCGGCCACCTCATGTTGGGTGCCCCGGCGCACCACGCTGTCTCCCAGGCGCAGAACTACCTTCGGGCCCTGGACGAGAACCGCCCGAGCATCCTCGCCGAGCACGGAGTCGACACCCGCCGGGCATCGGCGACGGTCGTCATCGGACACCCGCGGTACGTGACTGGGGACGTCACCACCCATGAGATCGCGGAGACGCTGAGAACCTACAACACACACCAGGCGCGCATAGAAGTGATCACATACGAGACCCTGCTGGATTCAGCCTCCCGCATGCTGGCTCTGTCATCGGCATGGCAGGACTCAGCCCCCGACCCGGACGAGGAATCCACCGAATAACCGACACACCACCCGCGATCGAACCGCTCCTGGCCCGCTTGTGCGGCGGCGAGATCACCGACAAGGACTACGTCGGATACTTCATGAACGAGTGCGGAGAGGAACTCGTGTTCGCCCAGCATCGGGTCGAGAAGACCGCTCGACTCTGGCACAGCGACGCGAACTGGGAGACATTCCGCGTCGGAGACCACTCGATTCGGCCCGACGGCCCGACGGACGGAATGATCACCGTTGCGGACCTGATCACCAACCGCGAGGAGGCGACACGCCTGTCCTCCTGCCTCGCCGCTTCCCGTCATCTACGGCAGGGACGGACCTGACCACGTACCCGTGCTGAGACCTCAACGGATGGATGGGCCCGGCTCCGGGGAGGCGGCCAGGCCCCGGCACATGAGCCCCGCTCTGCCGTCCGCGACCTGGTGGCCCGCAGCCAGGGTGACCATCGCCCAATGGGCCCCGCCCGCTGGTCTAGACATCAAATAACCCCCGGGCCGATGACCTGGGGGTTCCTCATGGAGCGGGTGACGAGAATCGAACTCGCGCTCTCAGCTTGGGAAGCGAGGGCGCTTGGGTGGCTGCAAGGCTCTGACCGGCGTAGACACCTGGTGCTCGAAGTGGTCGTGTGGGTCGGATCGCACTGCGGTTGACCGTGGTTTCCCGTCCCTGCGGGCACACGGGGGGCACGGAACCTCGGAAGGGGAGAGGCCGGCGCTGCCGGCGGTGCGACCGCGCAAGGGCCGCCTTGCGCGGAGACCAACCGATGAGGTGACGTTGCCGCTGCATACGAGTGGCCCCGGCCGGGTCATCGCGGGGCGCCGTCGGAGAACGAAGCGGCCGCGTTCGGCAGGCGAACACGAGCGAGCCTACGCGGCGAACTCCCGGGCGACGTGAAGCTGACCCCTTCCGGAACCACCCCGACCACAACCCTGTCGCCTGTTGGCGAGTCTTGATCGCACAAGTGTCCTCGCTTTCCCCTCCCGTGGAGGAACCAAGTGGGCAGACGTGCCCTCGTTCGTGGCGGTTTGGCCGCCGTCACCTCGCTGACCCTGGCCATGAGCCTCGGCCCGTTGACAGCCGACGTCCACGCGGTTGCCGCCGCCGCCGCCGAGGTGGTCATCCCGGCGCAGACATCCCTGCTGCCGCGGACCGCGCTGTTCAGCGCCGGGCCCTCGGGTTTTCTGCGCTATGAACCCGGCCGTGGCCATGTGTGGACCACCTACACGGGCGAGGACACGGTGGTGGACGCTTCGGCTGACGAGGTCTGGGGCATGCCGGAGTTCGGCGCCGGTGCGGACGTGGTCGCCCGCTATGACAGCAGTACGCGGACCGTGACGTTGCGGGACATGGGGGCCGGGGGCGCGGTCACCACGATCGCGCTCCCCAAGGGTCACACCTACCGGGGGACGCTCGGGCGGACCGTCGTCTCGACAGCCTGGATGGTTGACCGGCTGACCTGGCACCTGCTCGACATCCAGAACGACGGCACCGTGGGTGACCGCCCGGTGTCGGGCGTTCCGGACGACGTCTCCTGGGTGAGCACCGGCAACTCACCGGTGGCCGACGCCCACGGCACGGTGGTGCAGTTCCGGACGGGCAGCACGACCCGCAGCGGCTGGATCGACGCCGACGAGGGCACGTTCGTCGAGCTGCCGTACAACCCGACCATCACCATGAGCGGGCGGGTGGTCCTCACCCCCACCCACCTGGTGTCGTGGGACGGCGCCGACACCGTCTCCGTCTACTCCCGCGCCGACCTGACCACGGCCGTCCGTACCGTGCCACTGAAGAACGACGACTACTACGCGACCCACATGCTGGGCATGGTCGGCGACCAGCTCCTGGTCTCCCGCTACGACTCCGCGCTGGGCGCCATGGGCGGCGGCCTGCCTGTGTGGCGGGTCGACGCGCTCGCCCTCGACGGCTCGACGACCAAGACCGTGCTGGCCCGCTCGGGTACCCTCGCCGTCCCCACCCCCGACGGCGGACTCCTCGTGCCCGGCGGCGGCGCCGACACCGCCGACTTCGGGGTGAATCTGGTCCACGCGGGCACCGACGGCACCCCCGTCGCCGAGAAGGTCGCCGGCTCCGTGCTGGACCCGGTGGCCGACCCGATTCCCGCACTCACCCTGGACAACGGCCGGTTGACCGTGACGGAACACGACCGCGGGACCGGCCGTACCTCCCTGTACAGCCGGACGATCGGAAGCACCGGAGACACCCTCACGGTCGGCCCGCGCACCTCCCAGGGCCTCGTCACCGCCTCCGCGCCCTATCTCGTGGGCACCGGGGACGGCCGTACGGTCGTCTGGAATGCGTATGACTCGGGAGATGACCTCGTCCCCCGGGTCGTCCAGCCGACGGGCACGCTGCCCGGCACGGCGATCGACCCCCGGCACAGTTATGTGCGGGTGTGGGACGCCAAGGGCCGGCATGTCGCGATGGCCACCGAGTTCACGGAGGCGGCCGGTTCGCAGACGCGGGTGGTCGACCTCGACACCGGCTCCACGGTGCTCACCTCGCCCACGCACGGCAGGGCGCTGTGGGGCACCACCCTGTGGGTGGCGGACGACAGCGACCGCGCCGCGCCGGTCGACGTCCGCACCGGCAAGCGCGGCGACTCGGTTTCGTTCGGCCCGAGGTGCATGCTGGAAAACCTCCAGGCCGTAGGACGCTGGCTGCTGTGGTCGTGCGTCGGCTCGGGCGAGAGCCAGGGCGTCTACGACACCGTCACCCGGACCAGGACCACCCTCACGCAGGGCGCTTGGGAGCCGGCCAAGCTCGGCGACGGCTTCGTCGTCACCAGCGTCGGCGGCGAGCTGAAGGTGACCGATGTCCGCGGTGCGACGCCGGTGACGCGCTCGGTGGCCACCGGCCTGGGCGGGCGGCTCTGGGACGTCGATCCGTACACCGGCCTGATCGCGTATGTCGACGCGAAGGAGAACACCCACGTGGTGCCCAGCGGCGTCCCCGCCTCGGCGCTGTCCCAGCTCGACTCCTCCGTAGCGGGTTCGGTCGACGTCAAGGGCGGCGCTTTGCCCTGGAGCCCCAGGTGGTTGCTGTCGAAGCCGGCTGCGTCCTGGACACTCGCGCTGAAGAACAAGGCCACGGGGGCGACGGTCCGCACATTGTCCGGCGGTACGGCACAGGGGGCGCTCCGGCCGTCGTGGAACGGCAAGGACACGGCCGGCAAGCTCGTCGCCAACGGCGCCTACACCTGGACGCTCACCGCCACCCCGGCCGACGGCCAGGGCACGGTCCTCACCAGGACCGGCACGCTCAAGGTCACCGGCGCGACCCCGGTCCGACGGGACTTCGCCACCGCGGACGGCTTCGGCGAGGTGCTCACTCTCAACAGCTCCGGCGCACTGACGTACCAGTACGGCACCGGCACCGGCACCCTGACCGGCAGGAAGACCGGCTCCGGCTGGCCGACGAGCGCGACATTCGTGCCCTACGGCGACCTCGACGGCGACCGGTGCAACGACGTCCTCGTGCGCTACGCCAGCGGTGCGTTGCGCGCCTACCGGCCCGCGTGCGGGGCGGCGGTGACGCCTTCGAGCGCGTACACCTCGCTGGGCACGGGCTGGAATCAGTACGACGTGCTGACCTCGCCCGGGGACATCAGCGGTGACGGCCGCGCGGACCTGATCGCACGTCAGACCACCACCGGGGACATCTATCTGTACAAGGCGACGAGCACGGGCAAGCTGTCGGCGCGCACGAAGATCGCCTCCAAGTGGACGGGCTACAAGAAGATCGTGGGTGTCGGCGACCTCAACGGCGATGGCCACGGCGACCTCCTGGCGCAGGACAAGTCGAACGAGCTGTGGCGCTACGACGGCACCGCGACGGGCAAGTTCAAGAGCCGGGTGAAGGTCTTCAACGACTGGGGGGCTTCGTACAACGTCATCGTCGGTGTGGGCGATGTCACGGGCGACGGCAGGGCCGACATCATCTCCCGCGACACCTCCGGCGCCGTCTACCGCAACAACGGCAACGGCAAGGGCTCCTTCAGCGGCCGAACCAAACTGACCACCGGCTGGCAGAGCTACAAGGGCGTGTTCTGACTCACACCAGATGTCCCCTTTCCTCAGCGCGGCGAACCTTCCGCCAGGGAAAGGGGGCACCCACCCGCGAAGGGTTGACGACCTGGTCCGAGCCCTCCGTGACGACAGTCAGAGGCCGACTTAGGTGTAGAGGGCATGCCGGGCTGAAGTTGGACTAGACAGCAAAGAACCCCCGGGTCATTGACCTGGGGGTTTGCCATGGAGCGGATGACGAGAATCGAACTCGCGCTCTCAGCTTGGGAAGCGACGGCGCCCACTTCCGCCATCCGCTCTGACCTGCACAGACGTGGCCCTGGACGGTGACCCTCCAGGTCTGGTCGCACCGCTGCTCACCGTCTTCTCCTGCTCTGGTGGGCACGGTCTGGGCACGAGCCCCGTGGACCCGCCGGGCACGGCGCAGGTCGATCGGTGGACTTTCCGGCCCGGGTCTGCCCATCCGTCAGGGCGCGGGCCGCATCGCGCCCGCACACGGCAAGGGGCAGGGGCAGGGGTATGCAGGTGGGCGGCTCAGGCCGTCGTTGACCCCGCTCGTCAGGGCGCGCCCGACGAATACCTTCGACAGGGCGGCCCCTCGTCAGCCGCCGACGCCCGGTGTACGCGGGAACACCGCGTCGCACCCCGGGCACCGGCCTCTTCGGCCGGCGGATCGAGCAGTGCGCGCTCCCACTCGTTCCGCTGAAGCCTTCGGTTGCCCGGCCCCCTTCGTGGAACCAGGTCCCCGGCAGCCATGCGCACCGGACACGCCCGTCCGCGCCGAGACCCGGCCCCCGTCCGCACGAGACTGTCCGGCGTCGGACGGTGAGCGGGCCCGCCCTCATCCGGACGGGTCACCCGCATGGCCGGAGCGGGCGCGGCTCGCGAGACTGCCCGGTACAGGTCGGGAGCGGTCGAGAGGGGTCACAGGACGATGCGCGATGCCCAGCCCGGGAACGGCGAGCCCAAGGACGCTCAGCCCGCCCAGCCCTCCGTCGCTGCGGCGAACGCGGCGGTCACCCACCGCTTCCCCTTCGACGACGAGCGGGACTTCGAGGACGCCGCCCGCGGTTTCCTGGGCTCGGCGCCGAACCCCACGGTCCGGGACGCGCGGGGGCGGGAGGTGTGGGACGCGGACGCGTACGCCTTCCTGGACGCGGACTGCCCGGACACCGCCCACCCGAGTCTATGGCGGCAGGCCCGCCTCGCGGCCCGGCACGGCCTGTTCGAGGTCACCGACGGTATCTATCAGGTACGCGGGTTCGATCTGTCCAACATGACGCTCGTCGAGGGTGACCGCGGTGTCCTGGTGATCGACCCGCTGATCTCCGCCGAGACCGCCGCCGCGGCCCTCGCGCTGTACCGGGCCCACCGCGGGGAGCGGCCGGTGACCGGGGTGCTCTACACCCACAGCCACATCGACCACTTCGGCGGCGTGCGCGGAGTGGTCGGCGACGCCGACGTGGCGGGCGGTGTCCCGGTGCTCGCGCCCGACGGGTTCATGGAGCACGCGGTCAGCGAGAACGTCTACGCCGGTACGGCGATGGCCCGCCGCTCCGCCTACATGTTCGGAGCGGCCCTGCCCAAGGGCCCGCGCGGCCAGGTCAGCGCCGGTCTCGCCCAGACCACCTCGACCGGCGCGACCGGGCTGATCCCGCCGACCCTGACCCTCACCCGCACCGGGCAGACCCACACCGTGGACGGCATCCGGATGGTCTTCCAGATGACCCCGGGCACCGAGGCGCCCGCCGAACTGAACATCCACTTCCCCGACCGGGCCGCCCTGTGCCTGGCCGAGAACGCCACCCACACCCTGCACAATCTGCTGACCCTGCGCGGCGCCGAGGTCCGCGACCCGCGGATCTGGGCCCGCTACCTCGCCGAGACCGCCGACCTCTTCCTGGACGGCACGGACGTCGCCTTCGCCTCCCACCACTGGCCCACCTGGGGCCGCGAACGCATCGGCCGCTTCCTCGCCGACCAGCACGACCTGTACGCCTTCCTCCACGACCAGACGCTGCGCCTGCTCAACCAGGGCCTGACCCCGCTGGAGATCGCCGAGCGCGTCACCCCGCCCCCGGCCCTGGAACGCGCCTGGCACACCCACGGCTACTACGGCTCGGTCAGCCACAACACCAAGGCCGTCTACCAGCGCTACCTGGGCTGGTTCGACGGGAACCCGGCCCATCTGTGGGAGCATCCGCCCGTCGAGGCGGCCCGCCGCTACGTCGCTTTCATGGGCGGCGCCGAGCGGGTGCTGGACCAGGCCCGTGCCGCGTTCGCCGAGGGCGACCACCGCTGGGTCGCCCAGGTCGTCCACCACGTCGTCTTCGCCGACCCGGGCAACGCCGACGCCCGCGCCCTCCAGGCCGACGCCCTCGAACAGCTCGGCTACGGCAGCGAGAACGGCATCTGGCGCAACTTCTTCCTGATGGGCGCCTACGAGCTGCGCCACGGCGGCATCGGCACCCCGACCGTCTCCGTCTCCCCGGACCTGCTGGCCGCGCTGACCCTGGACCAGCTCTTCGACGCCCTCGCCATCCGCGTCGACGGCCCCGCCTGCTGGGACCGGACCATCACCCTGCGCTGGAACCTGGACGACGGCCGGAAGATCACCCACCGGCTGCGCAACGGCGTCCTGAGCCACACCCTCGCCACGGGCGGGGCCACCGGCGTCCCGGACGCGGAGATCTCCCTCGGGGAGGCCGATCTGCGGGCGGTCCTGCTCGGCACCCTCCCTCCCCCCGAGCTGGCCCACCGAGCCGAGATCACCGGAGACCCCGCCAAGGTCACCGAACTCCTCTCCGTCCTGGACACCCCCGACCCCGACTTCGCCATCGTCACCCCCTGACCCGGCGGGTGCGGGTAGCCCGATCCGTGGGGCGGAGCCGGCAGCCACCGCAGGGGCGTCCAGCCGTACCCGGACGGTGTGCCCGGTGACCGTGCGGCCCGCGTCACCGCCGTCCGGCACGGAACGTGATTACGCGCCAAGGGTGTATCCGGCGACCGCGTGAGGACGGGGCTGCCGTACGGGGCTGAGGGAACTCCCGGGACTGCTGAGGACGAAGAGGCGTGCGGCATTGCGCCAGCCCGGCCCCGCCCACGACGGAAACGCCCACCACAGTCCGCACGGACAACCCAAGTTCGCACTCCAGTTCTGGTCGCACCGGCCCCGGGGCTGACCGATTCGCGGTCTGTCCGCCCTCGTCGCCGCCTGGCAGTGTCGATGCCGTCGCCCCGAGTGCGTCGGGAGCGCCCCCCTTCCTTGTGGCCGCCCAAGTGGCGGTGGAGCGCCGGGCCCCGGCCCGGCCGAAAGGAGTGCGTGTTGTCCGCTTCTGCCCGTAACACCCCCCAGCCCGCAAGCTCGTTGACCGCGGCGCTCAACGCCGCCGTCGTGGTTCCCGCCCCGGACGAGGACCCCGAAGCCGCCTTCGCGGCGCGCGGACTGATCGAGGCACTGCCCGCGGACTTCACCGTGTACCGGGAGGGCGGCGAGGTCCCCGCGTGGGAGCTGGGCCCGTACGCGTTCCTGACGGGCGACGCGCCCGACACCGTCAACCCCAGCCTGTGGCGCAACGCGCTGCTGAACATGAACACCGGCCTGTTCGAGGTCGTCGAGAACGCCGTCTACCAGGTCCGGGGCATGGACCTGTCCAACATCACCTTCCTGGAGGACCCCACCCAGGAGTCCCCGGAGATCGTGGTCGTCGACCCCCTCGTCAGCGAGGAGTGCGCGGCAGCCGCGCTGGAGCTGTACCTCAAGCACCGCGTCCGGCCGGGCCAGGACCGCACGATCCGCGCGGTGATCTTCACCCACTCCCACATCGACCACTACGGCGGCGTCCTCGGACTCTTCGCCGACGGTGTGGTACCCGACGGCGTCGACATCATCGCCCCCGATGGCTTCCTCGAACACGCCATCAGCGAGAACGTCTACGCCGGAAACGCCATGCAGCGCCGCGCCCTGTTCATGTACGGGTCCCTGCTGGACCGCTCGGCCCAGGGCCAGGTGGACGCGGGACTGGGCAAGACCAACTCCAACGGCCTGTCCGGCGTCCTCACCCCGACCTTCACCGTCACCTCCGACGTCGCCGTGCAGGGCAACGTGGTCCCCTTCGGCCCGGTGAACCTGGAGTTCCAGCTCACCCCGGGCACCGAGGCCCCCGCCGAGCTGAACTTCTACCTCCCCGACATCGACGCCCTGTGCATGGCGGAGAACGCCACCCCCACCCTGCACAACCTCTACAGCCTGCGCGGCGCCCAGGTCCGCGACGCCAAAGCCTGGTCGGAGTACCTCAACCAGTCCATCGAGTGGTACGGCGACCGCTCCGACACCCTGTTCGCCAGCCACTTCTGGCCCCGCTGGAACACCGAGGACACCCCGGACGCCATCGTCTCCTTCCTCACCAGCCAGGCCGACCTCTACCGCTACCTCCACGACCAGGCCCTGCGCCTGGCCAACCACGGCCGCACCATGACCGAGATCGCCGAGGACCTCGACACGAGCGTCCCCGAGAGCCTCGCCGGGCAGTGGTTCAACCGCGGCTACTACGGCACCGTCAACCACGACCTCAAGGCCGTCTACCAGCGCTACCTCGGCTGGTACGACGGCAACGCCGCCCACCTGCACACCCTGCCCCCGGAGCAGGCCGGGCCCCGCTACGTCGACGCCCTGGGAGGCGCCGCGAACGTCGTGGCCCTCGCCCAGCAGGCGTACGACGACGCCAAGAGCGCCGACGACTACCGCTGGGCCGCCGAACTCCTCTCCCACGCCGTGTTCGCCGACCCCACCGACACCGACGCCCGCCAACTGGAGGCCGACATCCTCGAACAGCTCGGCTACCAGGCGGAGAGCGGCCCCTGGCGCAACTTCTACCTCGCCGCCGCCCACGAACTGCGCACCCGTCCCGCCGACGGACTCCCGCCCGGCACACCCTCCCCGCAGATCATCACCCAGCCCGTCCTGGCCGCGATGACCCTGGACATGCTGTTCGACTACCTCGGCATCCGCCTCAACGGCCCCCGCGCCGCCGACCAGCCCCTGACCATCGGCCTCACCGTCACCGGCGGCCTCCCCGACGACCCCACCACCGTCACCGTCCGCGTCCGCAACGGCGTCCTCGCCCACACCCCCGCCCCCGCCGACCCGGCCACCGCCGACGCCACCTACACCCTCACCCGCACCGGCCTCAACAACCTCGCCATCGCCGCCACCACCCCCGACCAGCTTCTCACCGACGGCGACCTCACCATCGACACCGGCACCATCACCCCCCTCGACACCCTCAACTCCCTCCTCGACACCTTCGCGTACTGGTTCGGCCTCACCACCCCCTGACCAGCACCGACGAGCACCAGGCAGCACCGAACAGCACGACCGGACGAAAGGAACCCCGCCCATGGCAGGCACAGTCGTCGACGTCACCGACGCGGACTTCGAGACGAAGGTGGTCAAAGCCACGGGGACGGTCCTCGCCGTCTTCCGCGCCGAGTGGTCCGCCCCCTGCAAGGCCCTCGACCCCATCCTGACCGAGGTGGCCAAGGAGTACTCCGGCCGGCTGACCGTCGCCCGCCTCGACATCGACCAGCAGCCGAAGACTCCGCCCAAGTACAACGTCACCGGCATTCCCACCCTCCTGGTGTTCAAGGCGGGCAAGGTCGTCGCCACCCGGGTCGGACCCGCGTCCAAGGGCAATGTCGTCGATCTGATCACCCCACACCTGTGACCGGCGTCCGGGCGGAGTGCCGGGCTGTCAACAGCTAGTCGGTTAGCCGGTCCCGGGAATAGCCCGGGACGGCCCAGCCCCTGTCACATGGGCCCGACCGGACATCTCACACACGGTGGGCGGCAGCCCGGAGCGGAGGGTGTTTCATGGAGCGGAGCCGGAGGGTGTTCGGCGCGGTGCCACTGGCGCTGTTGCCGGTGATGGTGGTGGCCGGCCCGGTCCCCGCCGCGGCGTCGGCGGCGCCCGTACTGGTCACCTGCGCGGGGACCACCACGGTCGCCTTCTCCCCCGGGCTGACCGACGAGGAGCGGACCGTCGGCGTCAGCGGCCAGGACGTCGCGAGCATCTGTCTGAGCCTGACCAACCCCGGGCTGACCGGCTTCGTCGGCCCCTTCTCCGGGACCGCCACCCAATCGTGCACCAGCCTGTTCGCCGGAGGGTCGGGCACCGAGACCCTGCACTGGAACAACGGCACATCGAGCACGTGGTCGTACACCAACAGCTTCTCGAACGTGAACGGGACCAAGGTCGGCACCTCGACCGGCCCGATCACCTCCGGCACTCTCTCCGGCGCCGAGGTGACCCAGACCATCACCTACCCCAACCTCGACCTGACCGCCTGCTCGACCGCCGAGGGCCTGACCTTCCTCAGCGGCGTCGACACCTGGACGATCACCCGTTCCTGAGGGCGGCGCGGAGGCGAGGCGGAGCGACGCCACGGGACTCCACACACCGGACGAGACGCGCAAAAGGCCCGTCTCCAGGTCGGCGTTGTGACCACACCACCGGCCGTACGCCCGCTGCCCGCGTATGCCACCGGAACGTCGGGCCGGGCAGGCCCGGTGCATGGTGATCGACCCCTTCCCGCTCCTGGATCGTTCCCAGTGGGCCAAACGTCACCCGCGGCCCGCACGATCCGCCGCGATCCCGTGCGGGCGCCGAGGGAAGGAACGATCCCCATGCGCTCCCGTCTCCATCACGGCCCAGCCCCGGCCGGGCCCGGCCCACGTCTTCGCGCGTCGGCGCTCGCGCTGGCGCTGGGGCTGGTCCTCGGCACCGGCACCGTCGGCGCCGCCCAGGCCGGGCCCGCACCCGCTCCGGCCGCCGGACGGGCGGCGGCCGGTGAGCCCGGCCCGACGGCGTACGTCCCCGACCGGTGGGACGGAACGGTCACCCTCGTCGATGTCGCCGCCCCACACACCACCCGGAAGATCACGGTGGGCGGCACACCCCTGCGGGTCGCGGCCTCGCACGACGGGCGCACGGTCTACGTGAGCGACGCGAAATCCAGCACCGTCACCGTCCTGGACACCGCCACACGCACCGTCACCGGGCGTATCGCGCTGCCCGCTCCGGCGGAGGCACTCGCGGTCTCCCCGGACTCCACCCGGCTGTACGCGGGCGAGCACGACACGCAGGAGGAGGGCGACAGCGGCGCGGCGGGCGCCCGCGTCCACGTCGTGGACACCGCCACCGCGAGCCTGCTCACCTCCGTGCGGATCGACCACTTCGCGTCGGACCTGGCGGTGGCGCCCGACGGCTGGACGGCCTTCGCCTCGCACCCCGCGGGCATCACCCTCATCGACACGGCCGCCGCCCGGATCGCCGACACCATCGCCCTGCCGGGCGCGGTGGACCTCGCCCCGGCCCCCGACGGGAAACGCCTCTACGCCACCGAGTTCTACAACAACCGCATGTCGGTCCTCGACCTCGCGACCCGCACGGTCACCAGCACTGTCGCCCTCGACCGGGGCCCCGACGGCATCGTCCTGAGCCCGGACGGACGGCGCGGCTTCGTCGCCGCCCAGCACGGGCCCACGGTCACGGAGTTCGACACGGCCACCGCGACCGTACTCGGCAAGGCGACAGCCCCGGAGCGGCCCACGAAGCTCGCCCTCGCCCCCGGCGGCGGCACCGTCTGGGTGATCAACCCCTGGGACAACCGGATCTCCATCATCGACACCGCCACCCACACCGTCACCGACCTCATCCGGACCGGCACCTTGCCCTACGACATCACCATCGCCGCACCCGCCGCCGACCTCGCCGTCCAGCTCACCGCCACCCCCGTCCCGGGCCTGTCCGGGCGCATCGACTACCGCCTCACCGTCACCAACAACGGACCCGCGCCCCTCACGTCCGGGACCGTGACCGTCCCCGACGGCGTCACCCCCACCACCACCGACTGCACCCCGGCCGTCGGCACCGCCCGCTGCGACCTCACCGGCCTCGCCCCCGGAGCGAGCACCGCACGCACCCTCTCCCTCCCCGTCTCCGCACTCACCCTGAACACCCCCCACACCGTCACCGCCACCCGCACTGCCTCCACCCCCACCGACCCCAACCCCGCCAACGACGCCGCCACCAGCCGCTGCACCGCCACCACCCCCCTCCTCATCGACTGCACCTGAGGCCCTGATCCAGGGCCCGCCGCCGACGCACACCGGGCGAACAGCACCGCGCGGCGGCAGCGGCCCTGGTTCCAGGCCGCCCGCCGTCGGCGACGCCTCCGCAGGCGACGGCCGCCAAGGGCTCCCCCTCGCCCCCCTGGTCAGGCCCTCCTGAACCGCGGTCCGCCTCCGGCCCATCCCCGGAACGGGCGAATCCCGGCCGCGCGGCGCATGGACCGACACGGAAGGGAAAGGCCACGCCGGAGACACGACCGGGCACCACGGTCGCCCCGCAGGGCCAGGGCGACCGGAACGTGGACCGCGACCCATCCGCGGCGCCCCGCCCCGGCCTCCCGACGAGAGGACCACTACGCACCATGACCATTCCCACGCCCGGCAGGACAGCGCTGATCTCCCTGGCCGCCCTGACGATGGCCGCGGCCGTAGCCGCGCCGGGCACCACCGCAGCGAGCGCAGCAGCCCCATCCGGCGCGCCGGTCCTGTCCACGGTCGCCACCGACCAGAATCGCGACCCCATCGGCTTCTTCGTCCAGCGGGGCATGTCACGCGGATCGTTCCAGGGCGACCTCACATGGACGGGTGACGGCTCCTACGCGATCAGCGGATACCTGAACGTCAACTGCTATGAGACCGCGCGCACGACGGCCTGGCTCCAGCACGGCGGCGTCAGTCAGTCCTGGAAGGACTCCGAAGAAGTCGGGTGCAGCGGCGAAGGCACCTCCGACTCGAAGGTCATCCACGTCACCGGCAAACTCACCAAACGCGAGAAGCTGAACATCCGCCTGGGCACCTGGCAGTCCAGCTTCCCCGCCGGAACCTGGAAACACAGCACCGTCTACGAGGCCGACATCTTCTCCTGACCGGGGACGACCGCAGACCTGACGGGGCCCGCCGGCCCGAAGCCGCCCGTTGTGTTCTTCGTGGTCCTGCAAGAGGGCCGCTGGCCTCCGGGTCCGGTATGACTTTTTCCCCTGTCGCGTGTTCCTCGGCCTGGACGTCCGCACGACCACACCGGCGCCTGCTGCGGCAGCCCTGCCTCCGCCCGGCCATCGCCGGGCGGGGCCAGGCGCACGGTTCCGGCCTGGGCCTCTTCTAGTACGTCGTTGAGAGGACGATCGCCTGATCGCACGGTTTCCGCCGCCTGCGCATCCGCTGGCAGAGACGTAACGACATCCAGGGAGTATTGCTCGGCCTCGCCATCAGTCTGATCACCCACCGGACACGTCCGACGCCTTTGTCAGGACCCCTCAGCGACTGCCGCGCAGGTGTATGTCTTGGGTCCAGGCGCTGGAACGGCCAGAAGGGGCTGTCTTGCACGGGGTGGCGTAGCAGCGCCAGAACCAGTTGCCGTTCTTCCGCCGTCGGATCTCGATCTCCGTGCCGTGGCACCGGCCGCACTTCGGCGGGTGAGGGAGCTGAGCCGCTTTGCGACCCACGGCGCCCAGAGCCACAGAGAGTGCTCTGCTCGGTTGATCTCCGTGGCGAAGGTGTCGTAGAAGGTTGTCTCATCGTGAACGTCGGTCACCTCCACATGCCGACTCAGCACCTCCGCGAGAGCCGTGCCGAACTCGCCGCGGAACGGGACCGGGGCTGTCGGCGGAGCGATGAGATGCTTGGCCTTCAGGACCCGAACGCCCGAGGACCCGGTCAGCGCGGCGATCCGGGCCAGGGCCGTTCCCGGTTTGGCGTTCCTGACGCGGGCTCCGCCGGCGATGACGTACAGCCGGGTCTTCGTCCGGGTCACGTCCACATTGAACAGACGGATGCCGTTGCGGTGCCACGGGTCGGCCCCCGGTTGACGATGAGCGAGGGCCATCAACAGCTCGCGGCTGTCGCCGCTGCCCTCCACCGTGTCGAAGACGACGACATCGAATTCCCGGCCCTGGAACCGGTGGGCCGTACCGACCTCCGCGAGTGGCCGGCCGGTACCTTCGACGTCACGCAACGCCTCAAGCGTAGCCTCGGCCTGCACGCCGTACGGCGTGACAATGCCGGCCTCCTACCCTGTTCGCGATGGAGTTCCGCCACGGCCCGAACGATGAGCGATCCGGCGGGCCACCATCCTTTTCGGCTGCCGGTCAGGTGGGCACGAGCCAGCTCGTCCAGGCCATCGGTGTCGATGAGGACGATCTCCGGGTCGTTCTCCGGCCTCGTGCGCGACACCTGGGGGCCGCCCGTGAGGACACCGCCGTACGCGAGGTCATTGGCCAGGCTCATGACGGCGGGGCCGAAACGGTGTTGTTCGGTGAGTGTGATGTACGAGGGGTGCGCCTCGGCGTCCGACGGTTCGTGGAGCGGCGTGCTCACCGTCGGCAATCCAGCCCCGTGGACCTGGACGAAGAACACTCCCGCTCTCTGGCGGAGTTCCGACTCCGCATCGCTTCCGCTCCCGTCCTTCCTGCGTGGGCCGCAGCACGGTTGGCGGGAGCCCATGTCGAGCACCGGCTCGCAGCTTGTCCCATCCATACCGCGCTCGGTCTGCCAGAGCGGTGGCCGGTCGGCGAGGTCTTCCCTCGGCGTCCCGAGAGCTCCGGCTGACGGTAGTGCCGCCCCATCGGGCCATGGGTCCTCGTCTGTCGGCGAGGCGCATCGCCCGGTGTGGATCGGCAGTCCGAATCGCCGCGCTGCCGTCCGAATGGTCCTCGTCTCCGTGGACCGAAACTTCGGCCCTGCTGGACGTCCGAAGCCGCGCCCAGGGGCTCACAACAGGTCAGATGTCAGGCGGGTTCGTGTTCCCGCCACGCCATCACCCGTACCGCCTCCAGAGGCCAGAGGCGGTCCCGATCCCTGTCGGGGTGGCGGGCCTCGGCCTCCCGTACGTACTGCTCGTGCCAGCCCACCTGCTCCCGGTGGAGCGCGGGCCGGGACAGACGTCCGATGGCGGAGTGGCAGGCCGCGATCACCTGGGCGAGAACGAGAGCGGTCTCGGCGTCGCAGGAGGGGTCACCGGGGTGTTCGTGCGGGATGCCGTACCACTCGGAGACCTTCTCCAGCGAGCGTCCGCCGGAGCGGAAGGGTTCGGCATGCCGGTCCAGCACCAGAGGGTCGCAGATCGGTGCCAGGCCCTTGGCCAGGCGATCGGACAGCGGAGTGAGCCCATGGCGGAGCAACTCCGTCTCCAGCGTGGTGAGTACGAAGGGAGCGTGCCAGACGACCAGGGGCTCCTTGCCGGCCACATGCTCGGTCAGCGCAGCCGCCAGCTCTTCCAGTGCTTGGGCGGCGGGCACCCCGGAGGCGCGAGCGTGGTCCGGGGACAGGACATGCTTCTTGCCTGGCGCGACGGACAACGGACCGGAGTCCGGATCGGGACCGGGATCGATGAGCCATGAACGATCCGTTCCGTCGGTGCCGCGCAGGGCCGCGCCGAGGATGCGGTCGACTCCGTAGCGGTTGCCGGTCGTCGCGATGTCCAGGGACATCAGGCGGCGTTTATGCCAGCCCGAGTGATGGCCCCGGGGCGGCGGCGCGGGCTCACGGACGTGATCGCGGTGGTAGACGTCCCATCCGCCGAAACCGGTGTTCACGAGTACCCCGAGCCCCGCCGGTACGACCGAGCCGCACACCTCGCATTCCCCGTCCCGCCGGTTGGCGCGCATCGCCGAGGGGTCGGATGTGGTGCCGTCCGGGTCGGGCTCCGGGGCGTGCTCCGGGTGATAGGCCACCCAGCCACCCCACACGCTGCGGAGCAGCACTCCGGCCTCGGCTTCGACTGCGCTGCCGCATCGAGCGCAACTGCCCGCGTATTGATTGGTCCGTAAGGGACTGCTCATGCTTCACCTCGATGGTGGTCGCACACCGACATCGCACTGCGGTAAATCGTGCGCACGGCCCTGGCGTGGTGGCCCCAAGTATCGGGGCCGCACTGTCCGCATACCTGCCGTTTCGCTGATCTCCAGGGACCGGCGCTGGCTCGGCGGCGATCCCCCCAAAACGGCCGTGCACTGCTCGTCCTGGTGGGCGGCCCTGGCGTGGGACGCCCCGCGGCGATCATCAGGCCGTTGCCTGGGCGCGAGGCTCGCGTCGATGGCGGGCGGGCGGTTGTGCGGTGGTGAACACCGCTCCAGTGCCGACGATGTCGGTGGCGCACGCGGATCACCAGCCGTGCACCGAGAACGGTTCTCCTTTGGGCTGCTGCTCCTCAACGTCGGCGCTTGTGGCGGTCGCCAGCAGGTTCATGGGGCCCGAGCCCAGCCATCGCTGCGCGGTGCCACGGCTGATCGGCTCGACTACAGCTCGCGCAGGCAGGTCAGGACTCGCCCGATGAGTATCGGGGCAGCCTGCTGACCGCCGACTCCTGGCGTCCTCAGGGCGCTGCTGGGACGAGCAGGAATCTCTGCCCAGACGACCTTCCCAGGGTGTGGCTGCGTGGGGGAGCAACCCCAGCGGTTGGCCATGGTCTGGATGAGGACGAGTCCGCGGCCTCCGGTGGCGCTGGCGTCACTTGCGCGAGGTGCCGGCGGTCGAGGGTCGGGGTCACTGACCGCGAGGATGATGCCGCTGTCGATGGGCCAGAGCGTGAGCACGATCGTGCCGATGCTGACGGAATGAGCGGCTGCTTCAGACGTCTTCGTGGGGCGTGCGTGCCGGATCGCGTTGGTAGCCAGCTCCGAGACGAGGAGCCGGGCGACTTCGATCCCCTCGTCGGGGAAGCGCCAGCGCTGGAGGATGTCGACAGTGTGGCGGCGGGCCCAGGCGACGGCGTTGGGGGTGGCGGCGAGGGTCAGTTCGCTGATGGACGGGGGGACCTGGTTCATGCTGGTGGCTCCCTCGGCGAAATGGCCGGGCGGGTGCGGGGTGCTGTGGCGTGAGTGGAGGCCCGCGAGGCCTGGACGGCAAAGGACGGGGTGTCTCGGCCTCGCGGGCTGCTTGAGGTGTTTACCTCGTGGCGACGACGTAGACGCTGCCCCAACGGCGCTTCGGGTTGGCCATGGTCGGGTCGAACGTCCAGGGCTCGACGGTGGTGAAGCCGGCCTCGGTGAAGAGCTGGACGAGCTTCTCGTGGTCGTAGGCCCACAGGTGCGGGGTGTACGTGGGGTCGTCGTCCTGGTCGCGGAAGACGAGGTTGACGAGGTCGAGCCGCGTGTTGATATCGCTGCGGCAGTCGCGCTTGGCGTACCAGCGCTCGATCGTCTCGTCGGCGGTGTCCAGGGGGCCGGGGTACCGGTTGAGGGCGAAGGCGGCGTCGGGGACGCCGGTGATGATCTGGCCGCCCGGCACGAGGACGCGGTGGGCCTCGCGGACGTAGTGCTTGGCCGAGCGCGGGTAGTCGATGTGTTCCAGGAAGTGCTCGGAGAAGATCTCGTCGGTGCTGTCGTCCTGGAGGGGGATGCCCTCGCGGATGTCCCAGAGGAGGTCGGCCGGCGGGACGAGGTCGATGTTGAAGAAGTCGTCGATGCGGTGGGCTCCGCCGCCGATCTGGACCTTGGCGGGCTTGTCGTCGATGCGGCCGTTGGGCCAGGCACGCCGGCTGGCGTGGTGGTAGCGGTGCAGCTCGATCTCCTTGGCGGCGGCCCGGAGGGTGCGGGCGAGGCCATGGGTTGTGGCGGGGTTGGCGAGGACCGAGGCGATCTGGTCGCCGAGGAGGTCGACGGAGGGCATGCCGGAGGGACTCATCACGGATCTCCCGCGTGTGAGGTTGCTCGGGGTGGGGTGGGCCACGAATGGCGGCGGCGGTGATCAGGCGGCGCTGGGCGCGGGGGCGGTCCACTGGTTGTTGCGCATGAGGGTGTACTTGATGTCCACGAGGCGCGGGGCGATGGTCAGCGCGAGCTCCTCGGCCGGGTGGAGGTGGCCGCTGCCGTCCTGCTCGGCGCGCCAGACGCGGTATTCGAGGTTGGGGTAGGCCGGGTTGATGCCGATCTCGCCCTTGGGCATCGTGCCGTTGAACGGGGCGACGATGTCCATGTGGTTCCAGTAGTTCCAGGCTTGCAGCGCCTTGTGCTGGTCGAAGTAGAAGTAGAAGTCGGGGTAGCGGCCGAAGGTGCGCAGTTCCCGGTGGATGAGGTGGCCGAGGAGCGGTCCGAGCTGGGTGGCCAGGGAGTCGAACTCCCAACGCGTGCGATGCCAGGCCTCGGGGGCGTCGCCGGGCGCGAAGAGGCGGGCGGCGACGAGGTAGCTGATCCGCTCGACCAGGTACGCGCTCGCGTGGCTGGTGTCGATGGTCGGGTCGACTCGGTGGATGAGCGCGGCCAGTTGCTTCGGACAGGGACGGAACCTCGCGAGGTCGAACTTGCCGGCCATGGTGGGGAAGGAGGCGAACAGCATCTCCTTGTACAGCCAGTTGTTCAGCTCGCCGAGCTCGGCCAGGCGCCGGGTGTGGTGAGACGCCGAGTGGAGCATCAGGTACTCGGCGACCGCTTCGAAGTAGAGGTAGCCGAGGATCGGGAGGCGGGGGATCGTCTCGTCGAGCAGCTTGAGGAACGGCTCGGCGTCGACCTGGGTGCCCTGGTAGGCGACGGCGGCAGCGGTGGCGAGGAACGCGGCCGAGTTCTTGACCCGGCTGACGACGGTCTCGCGCAGCTGGTGCCGTTCGTTCTTGCTCAGCAGGTATTCGAGGTGGCTGTAGATCCGCAGGTGGATGAGGCCGAGGCGCAGGTAGTCCACGCCGGCGAGACCGCGATATGCCTGCGGCGGGGTGTCGATCTCGAAGACCAGCGGGGTGGGGACGCGATCGGTGACGCCGAGCTTGGCCAGGAAGGTCGGCGCTTCCTTGGTCAGGACGTAGGCGCCGAGGTTGTGCATGCGGAAGCCCTGGTCGGTCGCGGTGAGCGGCGCGCAGTAGATGCTTCCGACGAGGCAGCCGCCCGACGGGTAGAGGACTCCCTGCCGGCTGATCTCCTCCAGGGCGTGGGTGACGTACAGCAGGTGCAGCTTGCCGTTTCCGCTCAGGGCCTCGAAGAGGGCGTTCTGCCGCAGCAGGTGGCCGTTCGGGGTCTCCTCGGCGAGACGTCGGTCCCAACCTGCGGCCTGGGTGGCGAGCGGGTCGGTGTGGTCGGCGGGGCTGGGTATGAGGGTGGAGTCGTAGAAGGCGTGGGCGTCGGCCCACAGGTGGTAGGCGTCGAGGAAGTCCATGGTCAGACCAGACCCAGTTCGGCGAGGGCGTAGCGGACGGCTGCGGTCTCGCTGGCCCCGGCGAGGTAGGCCCGCTCCGAGACCAGGACCAGGTCGAAGGCGAGGCCGCGCAACCGGTCGAAGGCGGGCTCGCGGACGTACCGGGCGTCCGGCCACCACTTCAGCTTCGGCAGGCGGTAGCGGTCCAGGGCATCGGCGGCCTTGACCACGTCGGTGATGCGCTCGGCCCGGGCGTGGTCGGACTTGTCGTCGGCGGTGAACCCCTCGTACGGGATGTCGTGCAGTCGGACGGCGGTGGCCGCCTGCACGATTCGCCGGGGTGTGGCGGCGAGGCCGAAGTGGCCCCAGACGGCGTCGGCGTTCACGGCGAGCCAGATGGCCGCGCGGGCGCCATGTCCGCGGTCGTCCTGGTCGTGGCGCCGCTGGCAGTCATGTACGGCGGCGGCGAGGATCGCCGTAGCGGCGTCGGCGTCGTCAAGGCCGTTCGTCTCGGCGAGGACGGCGGCGAGCGCCGCCGTCCTCATGGCGTGCCGGACGCCGTGGAGCGATGCGTACAGGCGGGCGTCGGCCCACCAGCGGGTGGGCAGCCCGCCGTGCGCGAGCAGCTCCTTCGACTGCGGGCGCAAGGGCGGCTGGGGTGTCGGCGGGAGGCCGGGCCTGTGGTCGCTGATCCACGCGATGGTGGGGTGGTCCATGTGCTGGTGGAGCGGGAGCTGCCCTCGGGCAGCCAGGTCGATCAGACTTGCGGTCGACGGGGTCGTGCTCACTCGTGCCCACCCCCTTGGTGGTCTCCGCGGTGATGTTCCCTACCGGATCGGCGCGGCCTGCTGCTCTCGCTCCTTGCGCTCCTTCTCGGCCGCCTCGAAGGCGGCGGTGAAGTCGGCCAGCTCCTGCTCCGTCATCAGGGTCACGCCGAGCGCCGTGGCGACGTCCGTGATCCTGGCCTCGGCCTCGGCGCGGGCGGCGTCCGAGGCGCTGTCCTCCAGCAGGACCTCGAACTCGGCGTGATAGCCCCACGCCTCACTCCACTTGACCGCGATCTCGACCCCATCGAAGCGGAAGTTGTGACGGAAGTTGAACGCCTCGTGCATCGCCGTCTCGAACCCGAGGGCGTTGAACACCTTCACCGCGGCCGGAACGTCGGCGGGGGAGATGGCAAACTCGGTCTCCGCGAAGGCCGTGCCCTGCCCGATCTTGCTCCCCTTGAGGGTGATCTTGGCGGTGCCGGCGGCGGTGTTGTCGGTGACCTTGAGGAGCTGGTCGGGGAGCACATAGAAGTAGATGTGCTTGTCGTCGGGCCCCAGGTCCTCCCCGTCCGCCTTCAGGCGGGTGACGAGCAGGTCGTGGACCTCCTTGGTGAAGCGGGCGCGCATCTCGATCTCGACGGCCACGGGGCTGCTGCCTCCTCGTTTCAGGCATGGCGAAGCCAGCCGGACCCTGCCGTGCGGGGGCTGTCCGGTCGGGCGATCGCTATGGGGTTGGTGTTCGAGCGCGGGGTGATGCGGCCGATGCGGGTACCGGCCGCATCACCCCGGTGAAGCGGTGGGTGTCAGCCGAGGGCGCCGAAGCGTTCCTCGACGACTCCCGAGTGCAGGTAGGTCGGCAACTGAACGCCGCCCACCGACGTGCGGCTGGTGACGACCTGCTCCTCCGTCTCGCTGGGGAAGCCCTCCAGCAGACGCAGGCACTGCTGGGCCCACTCGCGCGACCCCGGCCAGTCGCCCAGGTCACGATGGCGCACGGCCAGGGCGTACGCGGTCTCAGTGGCCGCCCACCGGTCGGTCGCGCCAGCTCACGCTGGAAGATCGACTCCAGCTCGTCCGTGGAGGCTAAGCGGGTCTGGTTGGTCATGGTGCCCTCTCGGTTCCTGCGGTCGTGCCCCAGTGGTGATCAACGCCCCGGCGTCCCCACGGTGACGCCGCGACCCGCTGCTAGTACGTGTAGATCTCGGCCAGCGTCTTGTAGTCCTGCAGCTCGTCCTTGTCGAACCACAGCTCCACCTCCTGCTTGGCCTCCTCCGGGTTGCCGGAGGCGTGCACGAGGTTCGCGACCGCCTTGCCCGAGGCGGTGCTGGCTGCCGCGCTGTAGTGAGAGAAATTGCCCCGCACGGTGCCGGCCGGAGCCTGGTTCGGGTACGTGCTGCCGACGATCTTGCGAACGGTGGCGATGGCGTCGAAGCCCTCCAGCACCAGGGCGATGACCGGCCCCTGCTGCATGAACGTCGCCGTGACGCTGTAGACCTCCGACCCCAGCCGCTCTTCCAGGTCGAAGTAGTGCTTGCGGGTGAACTACTCGTCCATCCAATTCATCTTCGTGCCGACGATCTTCAGTGCGGCGTCCTCGAACCGCGTGATGATCCTTCCTGCCAGGCCACGCGCCAGCGCATCGGGCTTGAGCAGGACGAGCGTGCGCTCGACGGTGGGTGCCTGAACCTCGGCCATTGACTCCCTTTCGCCTTACTGGCAACCGAACATGACGGACAATCAGTCGTCATCCGCTGAGGTTACCGGCGCTGGCAAGGCGGTTCGGGCGGGCGGGCAATGCCCCGGACGGGCCAACATCGCCCAAGGTGCGGCCGATCGCCCATCGAGAGTCCCGATTCAGCCAACTTATCTGTCGCCGCTATCCGCTGGGGGTACGCACCTAGAATCTCCCTGTGGTCGTCTGGCGCTCTCGCGCCTCTCATACGCCTTCCAAGGACTGACCCTCCGACGGGTGATTCCTTGCCCCCTGGTGACTCCGATTCTTCCGGGGCTCTTCCCGCGTGACCATGAAGTGCCAGTGCAGTGGGAGTGCACTTGCGGTGCGCAGATTTCCTGCACCGGGGCGGCGACGAGAGGGCAGTGTTGTGGACGTGATCGAACGCTGGAGCGGCCGGTACGCCTGCCTGTTGCAGTCCGCCCTACGGCTCCGCAATGAGCAGTTCGCCGCTCACCTCGGCATCGCCGTGAGGACGGTGGCCACCTGGCACGCCGACGCAGCCCTCGTGCCTCGCAGGGAGATGCAGCAGCTCCTCGACACAGCCCATGAGCAGGCTCCTGCGGCTGCGCGACAGCGCTTCGCGCTCCTGCTGGCGAAGGAGCAGGCTACGGCGGACTCGACACCGCCAGGCGCGCAGGCGCTGCGGGTGGCCATCGCGGTGGTCGTCCGCGACAGTGACGTCCTTCTGGTGTGCCGGCGGGACGATGCCGCCGCCGGAATCACGTGGCAGTTCCCGGCCGGCGTCATCAAGCCAGGCGGCAAGGCGGAGATCACCACCGTGCGGGAGACCTTGGACGAGACCGGTGTCCACTGCGCGATCCGGCAGCACCTCGGGAACCGGCTTCACCCCGCAACCGGCGTGCTGTGCGAGTACTTCCTCTGCGAGTACCTGGCGGGCGAGGCCACGAACAGCGACGCGGCCGAGAACATCGACGTCATGTGGGTCCCCAGAAACGCGGTGCCCCGCTTCATCCCCGTCGATACGATCTTCCCACCCATCCTGGCCGTCCTGGAGGAGCAGACGTGACGAACCAGAACACGGACGGGCGCCCAGGCATCGCCGCCGCCATCGTCGTGAACGAGGGACGCGTGCTGATGGTGCGCCGCCGGGTCAGCGAGGGGCAGCTCTCCTGGCAGTTCCCAGCCGGAGAGGTCGAGCCCGACGAGGCTCGCGAGGACGCTGCCGTGCGGGAGACCCAGGAGGAGACCGGACTGACCGTGGCGGCCGTGAAGCTGCTCGGCGAGCGTGTCCACCCGAAGACGGGCCGGTTGATGTCGTACACAGCCTGCGAGGTGCTGAACGGCACGGCCCACGTCGCGGACACCGAGGAGCTGGCCGAACTGGCCTGGGTCGCCCATGGCGAGATCCCGGAGTACGTGCCGTACGGACTGTTCGAGCCGGTGCAGGACTACCTCGACGCGACCCTGCTTTCCTGAGCGGCCTCAGGTCAGGGTCATGAGCACCGACGAGCGCCTGGTCGTTGTCGGGGCTGGAGTGTCCGGGCTCACCACCGCGATCGTTCTCGCCGAGGCAGGAGCCTCAGTGCACGTGATCGCCGAGCAGGTGCCCGGCGTCACGTCACTGGCGGCCGGGGCGATGTGGGGGCCGTATCTGGTCGAGCCGAAGGACAAGGTCGACCAGTGGGGTCAGCGGTCCCTGGAGGTCTTCCGCAAGCTGGCGAAGGACCCGTCCACGGGTGTCCGGCTCACCAGCGGCATCGAGGCATCCCGCGCAGCCGTGGCGCCACCAGACTGGGCCACCACCCTGCCCGGCTTCCGGCTGTGCGAGCTGGCCGAACTGCCGACCGGATTCTCGACCGGCTACCGCTTCACGGTGCCGCTGATCGACATGCCCGCCTACCTCGACTACCTTCTGCGTCGCCTCGATGCCGCTGAGGGAACGGTCGAACGACGACGTCTGGCCTATCTCGCGGACGCCGGCCCTGCGCCTGTGATCGTCAACTGCACGGGCCTCGGTGCCAAGGATTTAGCCCCGGACGCTGAGCTGCGGCCCATCCGAGGCCAGCACGTCGTCGTCACCAATCCAGGGCTGACCGAGTTCTTCTCCGAGGACACCTGCCGCTCGCCGGACCTGCTGTGCTTCTACCCCCACGGCGACACCGTCGTCCTGAGCGGAACCGCCATCGACGGCGAGGGCGACCTGGCCGCCGATGACATCGCGGCGGCCAACATCCTGGCCCGCTGCGCCGAGGTCGAACCCCGTCTTGTCGATGCCCGTGTCCTGGAGCACCGGATAGGCGCCCGGCCGACCCGCTCCGCAGTTCGCGTGGAGACCGAGTGTGGGGAGGACGCCACTGTGGTCGTACACAACTACGGGCACGGGGGCGCTGGCGTCACGCTCTCGTGGGGCTGCGCCGAAGAAGCCGCAAACCTCGTGGCCGCCGACAGGTGGGACTCGCGGTGAACGAACCGTCGCCGAAGCCCTTCCTGTACGTCGTCGTCTGCGCCGCCGGCATCGCGGGCGACAGTGATTACGCTCTGCATGACCTCGTTGCCGTCGGTTACAGGCGGGGGGCGCGGGGGCAACGCTGACGGCGTGGCGTGCTGAGGCTATGGGCGGTGACGGCGGAAGTGCAAAGCTCCCCGCAGGCGGTCTGATCGGCTCCCCGCAGGCGGACATGGAATGTCCCCGCTGATGGACGCGTGATCCCTCTT
>NZ_JBEXLA010000013.1:0-220925 GCF_040609715.1 Streptomyces sp. NPDC004610
AAGAGGGATCACGCGTCCATCAGCGGGGACATTCCATGTCCGCCTGCGGGGAGCCGATCAGACCGCCTGCGGGGAGCTTTGCACTTCCGCCGTCAGACCTCCCCAACGCCACGCTCTACGGCACCGTCTGGCAGCTGCAAGCCGATCGCATCCAGGTCCGCGGATCCGGCGGCGCCTGGCTACTGTGGGTCGACCGCTGGAGAGTCATCCTCTACTGACCGCTGCCCACCCCGACACGGAGACTGGGCAAGACAGGGCGGCAGAGTCCGTCGGCATCTCACGGCTGGAAGGGCTGTCTGTCATGGCGTTGGCACGCAAAGGATCACGCCGGATCGTCGTCGACGGCACGGTCTACCGCTGGCGGCTGCGAAGCCGACCGACATACCTCCAGGGCTTGGCCTGGTCGCCGTACTCGTTCGCGGTCGAGCAGGCGGACGACGTCCCGGGCACGACGCTCGTGGTCACCACCGACCAGCCGCACCCCAGCAACTGGATCGGCCGCGAGGCCGAGCCGATACTGCCGTCCGGTGTCGCCGCAGCAATACGGCTTGCCCTGAGCGAGGGGTGGACGCCGACGGCCCCGGGCCCCGCGTTTCACCTCGACCGGTCGGCCGGCTTCACGCCTCCGCACTGAACAGCCGGGGAAAGGCGGGCCGGGGTGCACGCGCCCCCGGAAGCACTGGAAGCACGACAAAGCCCCTCCGGGACAATCCCGGAAGGGCTTCGATCTATGCGCACTCGGCAGGATTCGAACCTGCAACCTTCTGATCCGTAGTCAGATGCTCTATCCGTTAAGCTACGAGTGCTTGTGTTCTGTTTTCCGTCTTCGCTCGCGGGCCTTTCGGGCCGCTGGCGGCGACAGGAAGAACATTACATGACTGCCGCCCGCATGTGAAATCCATTGCCCGCACCCGGCATGACCTGCAAAAACGGCCTCTGAGGGGCACACGCGTCCGGGGTGAGAACAGCCGCCCGGTGATCATGTGCCGCACCTCACTCACCCGTCACCGCGATGGTCAACCCCAGGCCGATCAAGGTCGCCCCTCCCGCCCCGCCGATCATCGACAGCCGGCGCGGCGACGCGGACAGCCAGGTGCGCGCGGCCGACGCTCCCAGGCCCCACAGGGTGTCGCAGACCAGGCCGATCGCGGCCGGGATCAAGCCGAGCAGCAGCATCTGGAGCGGGACGCTCCCCGCGTCGTCCCTGACGAACTGCGGCAGGACCGCCGCGAAGAAGACCAGGCCCTTGGGGTTCGTGGCGCCGACCAGCGCGCCGTCCGCGATCGTGCGCAGATCACCACGGCCCCGGCCCCCGACCGGGGCGTCGGCCATCTCCGGGCGCAGCGCCTTTCGGTGACGGATCGCCATCACCCCCAGGTACACGAGGTACGCCGCTCCGGCGAGCTTGAGGGTGAGGAGGAGACGCGGTGCGGTCTGGAGCAGCGCGCCCAGGCCGACGGCCACCAGGACGACCAGGGCGTAGCTGCCCAGGACGTTGCCGAGGGCCGTCGCCAGTGCCGTGCGGCGGCCGTGGGTCAGGGCGCGGCCGATCACGAACAGCACGCTCGGTCCCGGGACCGCGATCACCACGAAGCACATCGCCGCGAACGCCAGCAGACTCGACGTCGACACCATGGGCGTCCTCCCTCCCTCAGTCCTTCATCCGCCTCCCCCGGCACCTCCAGCGGCACGGTGGCCTGCCCGCCCTCCCTCAGCCCCTCAGCCCCTCAGTCGCCTCCTCGTGAGGCTGCGCCCGTCCCCGCTCCCCGATCAACTGATTGTGAAATCCTGCAATCGTGATCTCGATGCGCTTCAGTGAGACCGCCGAGGAAGATCTCGCCTTCTCCGTCTCCCCGCTCCTGGAAGCCGCCCATTCCTGGCATGTGCTCACCGACCCGGGGCACCACGCCCTGCATGTGCCCTGGGTGCGGCGGTGCCGGCGGCTGCCGGTGGGGTTGCGGCGGCGGATGCGGGAGCACCGGTTCGTCGTCGCCGACTACGTTCCCGCCTTCTTCGAATGCCTCGCCGACGATCACGACGCCGACTTCCCGCAGCAGGTCGCCGCCGCCCGCGCCCTGCCGCCCGGCCTCGTCGCCGCCCAGCTCAGTCAGACCCTCGTCGACACCCTCCGCTACCGGGGGCCCGACCTCATCGACGATCCGGCCGTGCGCGACACCGCCCTCGCCGAGCTGGAGCGGGCCGATCCCGGGCGGGCCCAACTGCTGCGCGCGGTGCTCGATGATCCGCTCCCCGTGCTCGACGCCGTACTCGGCACGATGGAGGAGTACTGGGACGCCGCCTTCGGCGCGGAGTGGGAGCGGATCGAGCCCAGTCTCCACCAGGCCATCGCCCACGCCGGGCAACAGATCGCCCGCCAGGGTGTCTTCCCCCTGCTCGGCGCGCTGGTGCCCCAGATCCGCATCGATCCCGTACGCCGGACCCTGCGGCTCGACCGGCCGCACGATCATGATCTCGTGGTCACCCCCACCCGGCCGGTGACCTTCACCCCGAGCCATTACGTCTGGCCCCACGTCCGCGTCACCTGCGACGATCCCTGGCCGCTGCGGATCACCTACCCCGCGCTGCCGCTCGCCCCCGCCGCCGCGCCCCGCCCCACCAGCCGGGCGGAACTGCTCACCGCGCTCCGGGCCCTGGCCGCCGCCCCCCGGCTCCAGATCGTCGACCGGCTCGCCGTGCAGAGCCGCAGTACGCAGGAGCTGGCCACGCTCCTCGGGCTGTCCCCGTCCGTGATCTCCCGCCATCTGCACCAGCTCACCCGCGCCGGGCTCACCACCACCCGGCGCGAGGGGTACTACGTCCTCTACTCCCTCGACCGCGAGCGGCTCGCCGAGATCGCCGCCGCCCTCTCGGCCACCGGGCCCGGAAACGAGTCAGGGAGCCCCGCCTGAGAATGGCTGGGCTCCCTGAATGTGTGGTGCGGAGGCGGAGGGATTTGAACCCTCGATGGGCTTTAAGGCCCAAACCGCATTAGCAGTGCGGCGCCATAGACCGGACTAGGCGACGCCTCCCGCACACCCGCTCGCGCGAGCGCGAATGGTGCGTGCAGATGATGACACAGACGAGCGGCGTGTCACCAATCGCCCCCACCGTACTAGGCAGGTGCGCGGCAGGGCAAAGGCGTTCCCGGGGGCCGGATCCGGGGCCGCGGAGGGTGGGTGGCGAAGGGTGAAGGGTGAGGGGTGAAGGGTGAGGGGTGAGGGGTGAAGGGTGAAGGGTGAGGGGTGAAAGGGTCCAGGGCGGGTGCCCCGGGCCCCGGAGGCCGCCGCACCCGCAACGTCCCGCACTCCCCACCGTTAAGCAGGTCATGTCTCCGAGCCACTTCCCGGGTACGGCCGACGCCGCCCGCACCCCCCGCACCCCCCACCGCCTCCTCCTCACCGGCGTCCTGCTCGCCGCCTCCCTCGCCGGGGTCGCGCCCGTCGCCGCCGCCCCCTCCCCGGCGCTGCCGCCGCCCGTCCGGCTGGAGGACCGGGTCGCCAGCGGGACGCTGGACGTCACGCTCAAGGACGCCGACGGCAAGGTGACGTCGTACGACGTGTCCTGCGCGCCCGATGGCGGGAGTCACGCGGATGTCCGCGGGGCCTGCGCCGCCGTGGAGCGGGAGGCCGCGGCGGGGCGGGATCCGTTCGCGCCGGTGGCGGCGGGCAGCGCCTGCACCATGCTGTACGGCGGGACGGCGACCGCCCAGGTCACCGGCACCTGGTCCGGGCGGCGGGTCGACGCCCAATTCGACCGCACCAACGGGTGCGAGATCGACCGCTGGAACCGGCTCGTACCGCTCCTCCCCGATCAGCGCGGCTGACCCGCGACCGCGCCCGCGCACGCACCCGCGCACGCGCCGACCGCCCCCCGCACACACGCGTGGAGGTGCCGCGACGGTATGCCGACGGCACCTTCCCGAACCGCCCCGCCCCACCCTCCCGGGCACGACCGGCTCGTGCGGCCTCTGTCTCATCCGGCGCCGCCGACGCGACCCCAGCGCTTAGACTCCCTCGCGTGACACGTCGCGGGCAGGTTGGCAAGATGGCCCGAGCGGTCGGCAAGGTGCGGTAGCGGTAACAGGAGGGAAGCGTCTCGTGAGCAGCAGGCCATCCCGAGGCGCTGCTCGCCTCGCAGCGATACTGGACGCGCTGCCCGACGCGTTGGTGCTGGTCAACGCGAACGGCACGGTCGTCAACGCCAACACCATCGCGCTGGAGGCATTCGAAGCCCCGGGCACCGCACTCGTCGGACGCGGGCTGCTGGATCTGCTGCCCCAGTTCGACTCCAAGCTGATCCCGGGCGGTATGCGCCGCCCCGATCACATCGACCCCAGGGCGCGCACCAAGCCGACCCGGATGATCGCACGCCGCACCGACGGCACCGAGTTCCCGGTCGAGGTCACCAGCGCCAATCTGGAGAACGCCCAGCAGGCGTACGACGGCCACGGCTACGGCTATACCTCCGCCGCCGATGAGCTGTTGATGCTCGTCGTGCGGGATCTGTCGGGGACCGTCGACACCGAGGCCGAGCTGGCGCGGTCGCAGCGGCAGACCGAGATGATTCTGCGGGCCGCCGCCGAAGGCGTCGTGGGCACCGACACCGACGGACGGATCGTCCTCGTCAATCCGGCCGCCGCGCAGATTCTGGGCTACCGGGCCGGTGAGCTGGGCGGCAAGGAGCTGCACACCCTCGTCCTGCACTCCCGCCCCGACGGCTCCCCCTTCCCGTACGACGAGTCGCCGCTCGCCGACACCCTGCGCTCCGGGCGCAAGCACCGGGTGCGCGGGCAGGTGCTGTGGAGCAAGGGCGGGGACAAGGTCTCGGTCGACCTGACGACGGCTCCGGTGCGGGACGGGGACCAGTTGGTCGGCGCCGTCATGGCCTTCACCGACCGGCGGCCCTACGACACCCTCGCCGCCGAGAAGGACGGCGTCGAGCAGCGCCACGCCCGGGAGCTGGAGCGGCTCTCCGAGGAGCACGCCTCCGACCTCACCGCGCTGCGCCAGCGCCATGTCACCGAGGTCGAGGAGCTGCGCGAGGCGCACGCCGAGGAACTCGCCGCCGGTGAGGACCGCTACGCCGCCCTCGCCCAGCGCGAGAAGGACCGCTACGAGGCGCTGTCCGGACGGCACGAGCAGTTGCTCACCCTCCTCGCCACCTCCCTGCGCGGCCCGCTCGACGAACTGCGCCGCGATCTCGCCGCCCTCGCCGCCGACGACGCCGGACAGCTCTGGCCCGAGGCCAATCAGGTCCTGCACCATCTCTCCGCGGGCTACTCGCGGATCACCACCCTCATCGACAACGTCCTCGGTTACCAGCGGCTGGACGCCGGGACCGAGTCCGTGGCCCGGACGAAGGTGATGCTGGACTCCGTCGTCGCCGCCGGGGTCGACGGGGCCGTCGAGCTGATCGGGCCGGGGCGGGTGCAGTTCGCCGTGCACGCCCCGCCCATCGAGGCCGAGGTCGATCCGGCGCTGCTCGCCACCGCCCTCGCGCATCTCGTCGCCGATGTCGCCGGGGTCGACGCCACCGGCAACTCCCCCGTCTCCGCGGGCGGCTACATGGACAACACGGTCGTCGTCGCGGCGGCCCAGCGCGGTGAGGTCGTACGGATCGAGGTGCGCGGGCCGTACGCCGGGGGCGACCCGGTGCACGAGCCGATCGTGCGCGGGATCGTGCGCGCCCACGGCGGGGTGCTCCAGACCCATGACGTGCCGGGGATGAGCGGCAGCGCGTTTGTGCTGGAGGTGCCGATCGGGGGCGGCGCGGGAGCGGTCGCTGCGCCGGTCGGGGGTGGTGGTGTGGTGGCGGTCGGGGGTGGTGCGGCGCCGGGCGGGGGCGGTGTGGTGTCGGGCGGGGGCGGTGTGGTGTCGGGCGGGCCGGAGGCGCTGGGGGCACTGGGGGCGCCGGGGGCGCCGGGGGCGCCGGGAGCCGGGGAGCAGCATCCCGACGACGGTGCGGAGCACACCTCCGGCGGGGGGCGGCGCCGGGCGCGGCGGTCCTCCGTCGACGCCTTCCTGGACAGTGAGGTGGCTGGGGCGGGGGCCCAGGGGGCCGGGGCGGCCGGGGGTGGTGCGGGTGAGGGTGACCGGCCCGCGCCGACCGGGCGGCGCAGGCGCCGGGCGGCCGAGGAACAGCAGGTTCAGCAGGTCCAGCAGGTCCAGGAAGCTCAGCAGGTTCAGCGGGTTCAGCAGGTAGCGGCGGTGGAGCGGGCTCCGCAGGGGGCGGCGGGGCAGCAGCCTGCCCGGGGGGCCATCGGTGCCATCGAGGGGCCGGCTCCCACGGGGCGGCGGCGGGGGCGGCCCGCCGAGGTGGGCCCGCCGGGGGCCGCGGCGACTCCGTCCGTTCCCTCCGTTCCGTCTGTTCCTTCCACTCCCTCCACCGCGCCTACGTCTCCGATCTCGCCCGTCCCGCCCGTCGCCGCCATCGAGCCGGTCGCCGCGCAGGGGTCCGTCGTCACCGCCGCCGAGCACGCGGCCGGGGCCGCCGCGTCCGGTTCCGGGCTCGGCGCGACCGTACCGCCGCAGGGGGTGCCCTCCGGGCCCGGCGGGCAGCTCGCCCGGCAGGGGGGCGGCCAGCCCGCCGCCGCGCTGCCGCCCGCGCTGCCCGCGCCGGGTTCCGGCGGAGCCGAGCCGGGCGGTGAGGACGGCGAGCAGTCGTCCGGCCGACGGCGTCGGGCGCTCGCCGCCGCGCAGGAGCGCGCGGTGGCCCAGGAGGCGGCACCCCGTACGGTGTTCGCGCTGCCGCCCGCCGAGGCGGACCGGGAGACGGAGGCGCCGCGGCAGACGCCGGTGGCGGCCGGTGGAGTGACGGTTCCGGCGTCCACCCCGATGCCGGTGTCCCCGGCCGTGCCCGTGCCCGCGCAGGGTGTTCCCGACGGGCGAGGGCGGCACGACGCCGTACCGCACGCGCATGACCAGGGCGAGGATCACACACCGCCGCAGCCGCATCCCTCCGGGGCGCCGGAGGGGAACCCGACCGGGCGGAGGCGGCGGGCCGTCGCCCCGCCGGCGATCGAGCCGACGGCCGCCGACTCGGCCGACCTCGCAGGTCAGTCCATGGGGGCGGACGGCCCCCACAGTGGGGCGGCGGGGTACGGCGTTCCCGGGCAGGGGATCCCCGCCCAGGCCGCCGCGCCCGGCGCCGCCGCCGCGCCCGTACCCGCGCAGGGGATTCCCGGCCAGGGTGTTCCCGGGCGCCAGCCCGCCCCGGCGCAGCCCCATCCCCATCCCCAGTCCCATCCCCAGCCGCATCAGCACCCCCATCCGCATGCGCAGCCTCAGCCCCAGCCGACCCCGGCGTCCGGTACCCCGCTCCCCCCGGAGGCTCCCGCCCCCGCGCAGGCCCGGCCCGCGCAGCCGTTGCCGGCCGAGGCCGCGGGGAGCGCGCCCGCCGCACCGGTGGACCCCGACTCCACCCAGGGCAGGGCCATAAGCGTCCGTACGCTCGGACAGGGCGTGCCCTTCACCCGTCAGGCCGCTCAGGTCCAGCAGTCGCAGCTCCAGCAGCCGCAGTCGCTGCCGCAGGGTGGCGGCGGTGCCACCCCGGCGCCGCACAACCCCTCCGGTTCCGGGCGGCGGCGCAAGCTGGGCACCCGGAACGAGGGCGCCGGGGCCGGGGCCCCCGAGCCGCAGGCCCGGCAGCACCCCCCGGCCGAGCAGGCCGTCCCGTCCCCGTCCCCGGCACCCAGGCCCGCGCAGCCCTCCGAGGGCGTCGGACGCTCGTACGCCATAGGGGCGCCGGACGAGAACGCGGCCGAGGGGCCGGAGCCGTTGGACGGTCCCGGCGGAGCCGTCGAGGTGCCGGACCCGCCCCGTCCGCAGCCGATGGACGACGAACTGCCCCCCGAGCCCCTGGACAATCCCCGGCGGCTGCTGGTCTGGCCCGCCCCCGATGTCTCCACCCAGCAGGCGCTGAGCGACCGCGGCTACCGGCCGGTCATCGTGCATTCGCGCGAGGAGGTGGACGCGCAGATCGCGGCGTTCCCGGCGGCGCTGTTCGTCGACCCGCTGACCGGGCCGATCACCCGGACCGCGCTCCAGTCGCTGCGGACGGCGGCGGTGGCCGCCGAGGTGCCGGTGATGGTGACGGCCGGGCTGGGACAGGCGACCCGGGAGGCGGCGTACGGCGCCGATCCCGCCGTGCTGCTGAAGGCGCTGGCGCCCCGGGACAGTGAGCAGCATCCGCCGCGGGTGCTGCTGATCGAGGAGCACGCGGAGATCGCGCTGGCGCTGACGGCGACGCTGGAGCGGCGGCAGATGCAGGTGGCGCGGGCGGCGAGCGACGCGGACGCGGTGGCGCTGGCGGGGCAGTTCCGGCCGAATCTGGTGGTGATGGATCTGATGCAGGTCCATCGGCGGCAGGCCGGGATCGTGGACTGGCTACGGGCGAACGGGCAGCTCAACCGGACGCCGCTGGTGGTCTACACGGCCGCCGTCGACCAGGCCGATCTACCGCGGCTGGCCTCCGGCGAGACCGTGCTCTTCCTCGCCGAGCGCTCCACGAGTACGGAGGTGCAGAGCCGGATCGTGGATCTGCTGGCGCGGATCGGGACGAACTGACCCTCCCCCCCCCGGCCCCGCCCCCGCTCCTTGGGTTGCTGGTGGGTTCTGTTCGAGCGGGTTCTGTTCGAGCGCGGGGGTGGCCCCGCGCCCGAACTCGTCCTCACCCGGTGGTCAGATCTGCGTGATCTCCAGCTCCCCGGCCGCGTACTGCCTGCGCAGCACCTTCTTGTCGAACTTGCCGACGCTGGTCTTCGGGACCGCCGGGAGGATGGTCCAGCGCTCCGGGAGCTGCCACTTGGCGATCTTGCCCTCGTCCTGGAGGAAGGTGCGCAGCGTCTCGAAGTCGGCGTCGGCGCCCTCCTTGAGGACGACCGTCGCGAGGGGGCGCTCGCCCCACTTCTCGTCGGGGACGGCGACGACCGCGGCCTCGGCGACCGCCGGGTGGGCCATCAGGGCGTTCTCCAGCTCCACCGAGGAGATCCACTCGCCGCCGGACTTGATGACGTCCTTGGCGCGGTCGGTGAGGGTGAGGAAGCCGTCCGGGCTGATCGTGCCCACATCACCGGTCTTCAGCCAGCCGTCCTCGGAGAACTTGTCGGCGGGGCGCAGCGGTTCGCCGTCGGCCCCGTTGTAGTAGGCGGCGGCGATCCAGGGGCCGCGGACCTCCAGTTCGCCCGCCGATCGTCCGTCCCAGGGGAGCCGCTCGCCGCCGGGGCCGGTCAGCCGGGCCTCGACGCCGGTGGGGAAGCGGCCCTGGGTGAGGCGGTAGCCGAACTCCTCGTCCGTGCCCACGGCGTGGGCCGGGGGCCGGGCCACTGTGCCCAGCGGGCTGGTCTCGGTCATGCCCCAGGCGTGGCAGACCCGCATCCCGAGCCGGTCGAAGGCTTCCATCAGGGCGGGCGGACAGGCCGAGCCGCCGATGGTGACCTGGGTGAGCGAGCAGACCTCCCGGGGGTGCGCGGTCAGCTCGCCGAGCAGGCCCTGCCAGATGGTGGGGACCGCGGCGGCGTGCGTGGGCCGCTCGCGCTCGATCATCTCGGCGAGGGGGGCGGGCTGGAGGAAGCGGTCCGGCATCAGCAGGTTGATGCCGGTCATGAAGGTGGCGTGCGGCAGGCCCCAGGCGTTCACATGGAACTGCGGGACCACCACCAGGGAGGTGTCCCGGTCGGTCAGGCCCATCGACTCGGCCATGTTGACCTGCATGGAGTGGAGATAGACCGAGCGGTGGGAGTAGACCACGCCCTTGGGGTCGCCGGTGGTGCCGGAGGTGTAGCACATGGCGGCGGCCTGCCGCTCGTCCAGCTCCGGCCAGTCGTACGCGGTCGGCTTGCCGGTGAGCAGATCCTCGTACTCGTGCACCTGGACGCCCGCGGTCGCGGCGGCCTCGATGAGGGGCGCCCGGTCGCCGGGGCCGGAGACGATCACATGCTCCAGCGTCTTGAGGTGGGGCAGGAGCGGGGCCAGCAGGGGGAGGAGGGAGCCGTTGGCTATGACCACGCGGTCGGCGGCGTGATGGACGATCCAGATCAGCTGCTCGGGGGGCAGCCGGAGGTTGAGGGTGTGCAGCACCGCGCCCATGGAGGGGATGGCGAAGTACGCCTCGACGTGCTCGGCGTTGTTCCACATCAGGGTCGCGACCCGGTCGTCCCGGGCCACCCCGAGGTCGTCGCCGAGGGCGTGCGCCAGCTGGGCGGCGCGGGCGCCTATCTCGGCGTAGGAACGGCGGTGGGGTTCGGGTTCGCCGGTCCAGGTGGTCACCTGCGAGGACCCGTGGATCGTGGATCCATGGGTCAGGATCCTGGAGATGAGCAGTGGTACGTCCTGCATGGTGCTCAGCACGGCGTCCTCCCGGGGCGGCTCTGCCTACGCGGCGGTAACGTTTGCGCTTGATTCTGCGCACGTACCGCTCGGTATGTCACTAGATCCGGGAGAGATCAGGGGAGAACCGGGGAGAACAGGGGAGAGTCCGGGGGGATCCGGGGAGATTGTCGGCGGGCTGGGCCAGGAGATCACCGGCAGGCTGGGCCAGGGGATGGTCAGCGGGTCAAGAGGTCACCAGCGGGCCAAGAGGTCGCCGCCAGCGGGCCGGGAGGTGGCCAGCGGGCCGGGAGATGGTCGGCGGGCCGGGAGATGGTCGGCGGGCCGGGAGATGGTCGGCGGATGAGGAGGTCGTCAGCGGACCAGGACCAGTTCCGGGTCCTCTCTCAGTTTGCCAAGGGCGCGGGAGACCGCCGACTTCACCGTACCGATCGAGACGCCGAGGACCTCGGCGGTCTGGGCCTCGCTGAGATCCTCGTAGTACCTGAGGACGACCATCGCGCGCTGGCGGTCCGGCAGGCGCATGATCGCCCGCCACATCGCGTCGTGCAGTGCCTGGCGCTCGGCCGGGTCGTCGCCGGACGGCTGCGGCTCGGGCTCCGGCAGTTCGTCGCAGGAGAACTCGTCCACCCGCCGCTTGCGCCACTGCGAGGTGCGCGTGTTCAGCAGGGCGCGGCGGACATAGCCGTCGAGCGCGCGGTGGTCCTCGATGCGCTCCCAGGCGACATAGGTCTTGGTCAGCGCGGTCTGCAACAGATCTTCCGCGTCGTTGGGGTTGGCGGTGAGCGACCGGGCGGTGCGCAGCAGCACCGGTCGGCGGGCCCGTACGTACGAGGCGAACGACGGGTAGGCCGCATACGGCGAGGGCCGCCGGGCGGCGTCCGAAGCGCTGGTGCAGACGGGTGTGGTCATGGCTCCCACGCTAGGAGCGGGACGCCCCCACGCGGATCGCCCGGAGGTGCCGAAGCGGAGTCCCCCTCAGGTTGTAGGGGTGGGGCTGGCTGCACCTCCCAGAGGTGGAGTGGGGGTGGAGCGGTACTGGGGGTTTCCCCTCAGGGAGGTACCGGGGCGGGCGTCCGGGGCGGGGGCGGCGAAGGGGGCCCCGACCAGGGGGAACGCGGGGTCGGCGGTCCACCGCCAGCACCAGCGCCGAGGTCGGTACGCCGGTACGGGCCGTCACGAGGACCCGTTCGGCGCCGGGCACCTGGTTCACGGACGTACCCCGTACCTGGCGTACGGCCTCGGCGACGCCGTTCATACCGTGGAGGTACGCCTCGTCCAGCCGGCCGCCGTGGGTGTTCAGCGGGAGCCGGTCCTCCGCGACGCACCCAGCGGCCTCGGCGCGCGCGACCGCGGACGCCGTACTCCTCCCGCTGGGTCAGCACGGAGGGGGTGAAAGGGGGTGAAGTGGTCGTAGAGGATGCCGACGTCGATGTCGCCGGGGCTGAGTCCGGCCGTGCGCCAGAGGCGGAGGGTGGTGGCGGCGACCGGCCCGAACGCCTCCTTGGGGCTCAGCCCGTAGGTGTGCAGACAGCGCCGCGCCGCCATCGCCACTCAGGACGCCGGGGTGAGCAGCCCGTACGGCATCACCAAGCCCAGCCCAGCGCCGCGCCCTCCGCCGACGGCTCGCGCTGCTGCATCCCGGTGCCGAAGCGGTGCCCGGAGCGCTCGTTGAAGGCCCGGTAGCAGACGACGACCTCGGCGACGCCGGACGCGATGGCGAGGACGGCGTGGAGGACGTGCCGCAGGCGACGCCGCCGCCATGGTGGACCCGGGAGAAGGGGCCCAGCTCACAGGTGCCGCACACCTGGGCGACGGTGATCTCGGGGTTGGTGTCGCCGAGGGCCTCGCACCAGTGCCGGATCATGGGCCGGTTGACGGGGCCCTTGCCGGGGGCGGCGGCGACAGCGGGGAGCCCCTCGTAGGCCCGGAGCCGGGCGGGGAGGCCGTCGTCGTGGGGCGCGGGCGGGGGCAGGGGCGCGGTCGTCGAGCGGGACGTTTGTGACAGCCCGTCAAATGAGCCAGAGGGACAAGACGTTCCACCCTGGCCCCATCAACCCCCGCACCGAACCGGGTACTGGACCGGGTACCGAACCGGAAAACGCCTGCGCGGCGGTGCCGGAGCACCGCCGCGCGGTCGCTGTTTCCCCACAGAGCACACCCACACAGGAGGTCGGGGCGGTCGGCCGACCGGCCGCCCCTCAGCTCACCCGAAGACCGGGGTGAAGCTGACCGCGACGTTCGAGTTGCCCTGGTTGACCGAGGTGAACGCGGAGCCGTCGACCTGAGCGGTGTTGCTCTGGTTCGAGGCGCCCGAGCCGATCGCCTGCTGCTGTGTGGTGGCCGAGTTGCCGCTGTTGTCGCCGCCCACGCCGCTGCCGAGGCTGCCCTGGATGGCGTTGGTGACGGTCGCGCTCGATCCGTCGTTCGCGAGAGCACCGTTGTCGGCCGTCGCGGCACCGGTGAACAGCGCGGCGGCGAGCGGGAGGGCGGAGACAGCGGCGATGACGCGAGCGGTACGGATGCTTGCCATGTGAAATTCCTCCGGAACGGGGACACCCGGCTTTGTGAGCCGCGATGAAGAGGTGAACTTCGAGTTCTTCCAAGGCAGTTGGCCATCCGCCTCGGGGTGGTGCACGACGTCGCGAGATCAGAGTTGCCCACCGAATCCCCGGCGAACCAGGCCGGAAGCCCCGATTCCCCCTGAAGCGTGATGACAAGTCGATAAACCCCCTTCCCTATCTGCATCTCCCAGGTCAGGGCACTCGGCACGACACAGCCCAAGCGCGACAAGAGGTGAAGCGTTCCGGCACTTTCCCGGCCCCGCCCCGGATCCGGGCGCGTCGCATTCGCCCCCTCTTCCTTTTCTCGAACGCACGTACGAAAATAGAAGCATGGCGACCCTCGACCAGCGGGCCGGCACGCTGGCCCTCGCCCACGCCCTGTCCGCCGCGGAGCGCGGCCTGGCGGTCATCCCGCTGTCCCGGACGAAACTCCCGGCACTGCGCTCACCACACCGCACCCCCTCGCCACCGTCTCCTCCGTCTCCTCCGCCACCTCCGCCGCCTCGACCGACACCTCTCTCCCCCCGCCCGGCGGCGCACGCAGCCCCACCACCCCCCGCCACCCCCTGCCACGGCGAGTGCGGACGCCTGGGGCACGGGGTGTACGACGCCTCCACCGACCCCGCGCGCATCCGGCGGATGTTCGCGGCGGCACCCTGGGCGACCGGCTACGGCATCGCCTGCGGGCTGCCCCCGCACCACCTGATCGGCATCGACCTGGACACCAAGTCGGGCACGGACGCCACGGCCGCCCTGCGCGAACTGGCGCTGCGCCATCTGTTCACCATCCCGCCGACGGTCGTCGTCCTGACCCCCTCGGGCGGCCGGCACCTGTGGCTGTGCGGCCCGCCGGAGGTGGTGATCCCCAACTCCGCGGGACGGCTCGCCCCCGGCATCGACATCCGGGGCGCGGGCGGCTACCTGGTGGGCCCCGGCTCCCGCACCGGTTCCGGGGTGTACGCGACGACGCCGGGCACCGGGTTTCTGCCACCGGCGCCGTGTCCGCCGGCACTGCTGCGGCTGCTGCTGCCACCGCCCTCGGGACCACGGCACGCGGCGCCCTCCGGGGGCAGCGGCCTGGGCCTGATCCACTTCGTGGCGTCGGCCCACCCCGGCCAGCGCAACACCCGCCTCTTCTGGGCGGCCTGCCGGGCGTACGAGAACGGCATCGGCCAGAACCTGCTGCCGTCCCTGATCGACGCGGCCCTCTCCACGGGCCTGACGGAACGCGAGGCACGGGCGACGATCGCATCGGCGGGGAGGTTGGTGGGGTATCGGAGGGGGCGGTGAGAACGGCCACCGGGAACCACCGAGGACCAGCCGGAACCATCTCCCCTCACCCCCATCACGCATCTCGGATGTCCTGATCGAGATCCCCGTAAGGCTCCGGTACGCGCTGCGATAGGCACGCGGACTGGTCCCGGTACGCCGCTGGAAGTGGTGGCGGAGGTCGGCGGGTGAGCCGAATCCGGCGCGGACGGCGATCTGCTCGATCGGCGTTCCACTGCTCTCCAGCAGCAGTTGCGCCCGCTGGAGGCAGATGCCCTGCAGATACCGGAGATCGGCCACGGCAGACCCCAGAAGGCCCTTTGCCTCCGTCACTTCGGCGATGCCGCGTCGCCCACGAGTCGGCTGGTGAACCCGGCATCACGCAGACGCTCGAACGCCGCTCCCACCTCTCCGGGCACACGCTGCTCGATCATGAATCCCAGCCGCGGATAGATCACGAGCCGCTGCTGCGCGCCGACCAGCATGTCGATGACGAGCCTCGCGTCTCCGATCGAGTCGATGTAATCAGCCAGAGCCATAGGGGTGGAAGCACAGACCCACTCGACTTCGGGCCACAGTCTGCGCGCGGTCGCATAGGCCCGTCGTTCCTCATACGGCTTGCTGACCAGCAGAACGGACGACACGACGGCCCCGTACTCTTCGAGCACCGCACGCGAGAAGTTGATGTTCTCCCCCGTGTTCCGGGCCCGCGGCTCGACGAGGACGGCATCGGCCGCAACCCCCCGTTCCATGGCCCGCTCCCGGTAGTGCTCCGCCTCGCCGCCTGGCATACGGTCGCGCGTGGTCCGGCTGGTGGCCCCGGTGAAGACGATCAGCGGCATCATGCCCCGGTGGTACAGATCGACGGTGGTGTCCGCGACCCCGAGGTCATGACTGCCGAGTCCGATCGCGACCGAGCATGGGCGCGGCTCATGCCCCATCCGCTGAAAATCCCAGAGCCGCTGAGCGTCGGCCCATACCTGCGTTGAGATCACTTGCTCTCGCCCTCCGCTGTCGCCGAGTCGGGGACCTGGAAGTCATACGTCCAGGCGAAACGCGTGGCCGCGCTCCGCTTCCCGCACGCGGCCCGGCGTCTGCCAACAGATTCAGCCATCCCTGAGCACCGCTTATGCACCTAATGCTGGCCCAACTACGCGGATCACGTGGCGCACACTTTCAACCATTGAATTTCAATAGTCGAAAGCACAGGTCAGGCGCATGTACCGCGCGATGCAACCGGACGTCATGTTCGCCGTTCCCCATCACACATCCGGATAGGTGGAAGTTCCGAAATGCATGCTGAACACCGAGCATGTCCTGCATGCGCTGCTAGCTTCAGTGGCTCGAAGAAGGCCCCATCTGAGTCTGGCGAGACACGACAGATGGGGCCACCCGGTGCTCTTCTCATGGACGAGCACCAGAAAGGATCGAGATGCCGAAGCTTTCTGACCCGATCGAGGTTGAACTCGGTGCTGAACCTACTACGGCTCAGCACCGCTCTCGACTGGGCCATATCGTCAAGGCCGCGCCCAACTGGATCATGGCAATAGCCGCTCTTGTTGGATCCGGTGCCGCGATCATCACGGCATTGCGGTAGCCCCGTCCGGCCACGCAGTACCGAAAGCGCACATACGGTTCCTGGCCGCCACCGCCAACCCGGGCCCCGTAGCGGCCGGTTCGAGGGTCACTCATTGATCACCCATGGACCAGAAGACACCCCTCGCCCCACCGGCGCCCGATCGCCCGGGAGGTCGCAGGGGATCACTGTGCGTGCCGCACGCGTAGAGCACAACGCTGACGGCCCCTGACCACAAGACCTGGTCAGGGGCCGTTCACCCGCGGTGGGTGTGGGATTTGAACCCACGGTGACGTCGCCGCCACGACGGTTTTCAAGACCGTTCCCTTAGGCCGCTCGGGCAACCCACCCCGCGCCGGAGGCGTGAGTCCTCGGCGCGGGGACAAGAGTAACCGGGTTCCGGCGGGGACGGGTCAGCTGTCGCCCACTCGGGAGTCGAGGGTGACGTCGACCGTGCTGGTCTTGCCGTCGCGCTCGTAGGTGAGGGTGACCTTGTCGCCGGGCTTGTGGGTCCAGATCTCGCCGATCAGGGTGGGGCCGCTGTCGATCACCCGGTCGTCGAGCTTGGTGATCACATCGCCCGGCTTGAGGCCCGCGTCGGCCGCCGGGCCGCCCGGCTCCACCGCCTCCGTGCCGGCCGCGCCCGTGTCGGTGATCTTCGCGCCGCCCGTGCCCTCCTCCAGGGAGACGGACGCGCCGATCCTGGCGTACACCGGCTTGCCCGTCTTGATCAGTTGCTCGGCGACGTACTTGGCCTGGTTGATCGGGATCGCGAAGCCCAGGCCGATCGAGCCGGACTGGCCGCTGCCGCCCAAGCCGTTGCCGGACGACTGGATCGCGGAGTTGATGCCGATCACATTGCCCTGGGCGTCCAGCAGCGGGCCGCCGGAGTTGCCCGGGTTGATCGAGGCGTCGGTCTGGAGCGCGCTCATGTACGACGCGTTGGACCCGCTGCCGTCGCTGGAGGCGACCGGGCGGTTCTTGGCGCTGATGATGCCGGTCGTCACCGTGTTCGACAGGCCGAAGGGCGCGCCGATCGCGATCGTCGAGTCGCCCACCGCCACCTTCTCGGAGTCGCCCAGCGTGAGCGGCTTCAGGTCCGGCGGGGCGCTCTTCAGTTTGATGACCGCCACGTCGTAGCCCTGCGCGTTCCCGATCACCTCGGCGTCGTACTTCTTGCCGCTCGGGAAGGTGACGTTCAGGGTGCCGCCGTCGACGGCTTCGGCCACCACATGGTTGTTGGTGATGATGTGGCCCTCGGTGTCGAACACGAAGCCCGTGCCCGTACCGCCCTCGCCGCTGCTGGAGGCCGCCTCGATGGTGACCGTGCTGGGCAGCGCCTGGGCGGCCACCCCGGCGACCGTGCCCGGGTCGCGCTTGACGTCGCCGCCGCTTTCCGAGGCCGAGACGGTGGTGGAGCTGGTCTCGTCGTTGTCCTTCGCCAGCGTGTAGCCCAGGCCGCCGCCGAGGCCGCCCGCGATCAGCGCCGCCACCAGGACACCGGCGAGCAGCCCGCCGCGGCCACGGCCGGAGCCGGACTTCGCCCCGGGTGCCGACGAGGGCGGGGGCGGGGGCGGGAGCGGGGACTGGTGGCCCCACGGATCGCCCGCGCCCACCGCGGTGTGCGGCGCCGGAGGCGGCCAGGACGCGTCCGGGGCGGAGACCCCGTGCTCGGGCGGGGCAGAGACCCCGTGCTGCTCGGGCGCGGGCGTCGCGTAGGAATCGCGCGGGCCGGAGGATTCAGGCGTCCCATACGGGTCGCTCGCCCCATACGGGTCGCTCGTCCCGTAGGAGTCCGGGGGTCGATGGGAGTCCGAGGGCCGGTGGGAGTCCGAGGTCCCGTAGGGGGAATCGGGTGTCCCGTAGGGAACGTCGGATCTGCCCGGTGTGTCGTGCGGGGCGTAGGACGCGTGTGGGGACGGGGCGGCCGGGGGGCCGCTCGGGACCGGGGGGAGCGGGGTCGTCGGCGCGCCCGCGCCGGGCACGGGGGGCTGTGGGGCTGCGGCTGTGGGCGCTTCCACCGGTGCGGGAGGTGCGGACGGCGGCGCCGGTGGTACCGCGGTGCCCTCGTTCTCGGTGCTCACAGCTTTTCTCCTCGGTCCACGGTCAGGGTGGCGGTCACGGTCACCGTCACGGTCGGCATGCCCCGTACGCGTCAGCGGCATCTCCGGGGATGCCCGCTGTGCGCGTATGCCTGCACGCGTATGTCCGCACGCACACGCCCGCATGTGTATGCCGTCAGCTTTTCCCACCGGCTGTCAGAGCACCATAAGCCGAGCCTGTGTGTCCCGGACTGTTCTTTATATTGGATTACATGTGATGTTTGGGAATTATTGGGCTTAACGGATGCATCCCAACCCACCCCGATGGCACCATGTCGCGGTGACCCACGCCCCACAGCGCCCCATCCAGGTCGTCGCCCACCGCGGCGCCTCCGAGGACGCCCCCGAGCACACCCTCGCCGCCTACAAGAAGGCGATCGAGGACGGCGCCGACGCCCTCGAATGCGATGTACGTCTCACCGCCGACGGCCATCTCGTCTGCGTCCACGACCGCCGCGTCAACCGTACGTCCAACGGCCGCGGCGCCGTCTCCGCGCTGGAGCTGGCCGAACTCGCCGCCCTGGACTTCGGTTCCTGGAAGCGGACCGAGGCGTACCGCACCCGCGACGAGGACCCCGACTGGGAGCACCGCCCCGAGGACCCGGCCGACACCTCCGTACTCACCCTGGAACGGCTGCTGGAGCTGGTCGCGGACGCCGGGCGGCCGGTCGAACTGGCGATCGAGACCAAGCACCCCACCCGCTGGGCCGGCCAGGTCGAGGAGCGGCTGCTGGAGCTGCTCAAACGGTTCGGCCTGGACGCCCCCGCCACCCCCGAGGAGTCCCCGGTACGCGTCATGAGCTTCTCGGCGCGCTCCCTGCACCGCGTCCGCGCCGCCGCTCCGACCCTGCCCACCGTCTATCTGATGCAGTTCGCCTCACCCCGGCTGCGCGACGGACGGCTGCCCGCCGGGGTCCGGATCGCCGGCCCCTCCCTCCGGATCGTCCGCCACCACCCGGCCTACGTCGAACGCTTCCGGCGCGCGGGACACCAGGTGCACGTCTGGACCGTGAACGAGCCCGAGGACGTCGACCTCTGCGTCTCCCTCGGCATCGACGCCATCATCACCAACCGCCCACGCGCGGTGCTGCGCCATCTCGGTCGCTGAGCACGCCGCCGAGCGCACGCCGCTGAGCGCACTCCGCCGAGCGTAAAGAAGCCGACAGATCCCTTGACCCCGCCCACCCTCTCCCGCCATTCTCCGGTCTCGGCCACGCCGTCGAATTCCAGCCACACACGCACCATCCCTTGACAGTCTCCTGACATCGCCCTGACGGCTTCGTCACAGGGAGTGCACCGGCGCGTCCATTCCGTGTTCGACCCAGGTGAGTGCGACACCGCACAGGGGTTGGCCGGTTTCCGGTACAGGCCAATGGGGCATCCACACCGTGGCGTGGGGCGAAGGAGGTCTCGGGGGTGGCGTTGGTGGTGGCACAGGAAGTGCCCACGTCGTCGAGCATGGCCGTACCCCATGGCCCTGCGGGCGTGGGGAAGGCGCGACACCGGATGCGCGATCAGCTGCGCACAGGCGGTGTGGCTGAATCGGTCATTGACGATGCTGTATTGATCCTTTCCGAACTGTTGAGCAATGCCTGCAAGCACGGCCGGCCCCTGGGCGATGCCCTGGCCGGGGACGGCGACGTCCGGGCCGCCTGGCGGGTGGACCCGCGCGGGCGGCTGATCGTCGAGGTCACGGACGGCGGCGGCCCCACCCGCCCCGCACCGGCGACCCCGTCGGTCACGGCCCACGGCGGCCGGGGGCTGAACATCATCACCGCACTGGCCGACGACTGGGGCGTCCGGGACGACGCCCGCGGCGAGGTCACGGTGTGGGTCGTGGTCCACGACGATGTACGCGACCGGCGGTCCGGCCATCGCCGCGACGATTTCGCGACCCGGGTCGGGGCGCCGGCACTCTCGGCGATCCCCGACCTGGACTTCGCGGACGCGTTCGACGACCTGGACTGATCCGCGGGGCTGGTCCCTGAGGCCAGTCCTGAGGCCGGCCCCTGGGGCCAGTCCTGGGGCCGGTCCGCAGGGCCTGATCCGCCCGGCTGATCCGCCGGGCGGGGACGCGAACGCGGGCCACGACCCCTAACGCGGGCAAGGCGCTTCGGCGCACACCGGCCGACCGGCCGACGGGCGGTTCATCCCCGCCCGGCACGCCGGTCGGCCGTACCCGTGCGGCTCCTGGGCCACGTCCGTGCCCCTTCCCATGCCCCTCCCCGTAACCCTTCCCACGCCCTCCGCGCGCCCACCGCCCGCCCTCCGCGCGCCCACCGCCTGCGCTCCCGGCCGGTACGGCCGCCGACCCACGCCCGGAAGCACAGCGGCACCCCTTCCCTCGCGCCCCCTCCGCCCCCCACCCCCCTCCACACACCCACCCCCCGCACCCGAGCGACTAGGCTCGCGCCCGTACCAGAAGAGCCGTCTCCGGGAGACATCCACCATGGCCAAGAAGCGACCCCAGTCGAAGGGCGCGCGCCCGCAGCTCACGGATGGAGAGGTACCGGTCGTCGGCGCGCGTGAGCCCTGCCCCTGCGGCAGTGGCCGCCGCTACAAGGCCTGTCATGGCCGCGCCGCCGCGCAGGCCGTGACGGAGCTGGTGCAGCGGCCGTTCGAGGGCCTGCCCGGTGAGTGCGACTGGGTGGCGCTGCGCGAACTGGTGCCGGCCGCGACCGCCGAACTGCACCTCAGGGACGGGCTGCCGGACGGCGTCCCGTCGATCACGCTCGCCACGGTGCTGCCGATGGCCTGGCCCGCGCTGCGGCGCGACGACGGCTCGGTGCTGATCGGCCTCCAGAACGACACCGCCTCCGGCGACATCAGCCGCGACCTCGCCGACACCCTCGCCCAGGCCCTGACCGCCGCGCCCGGTACGCCGGTGCAGTCGCGCCGCGTTCCGGCCGACGGGCCGCGCCTCCAGGATCTGCTGGACCCGGAGGGCACGTTCGCGCCAGTTGTGCACACCGGCTTCGAGTTCTGGGTGCCGGACGCGGAGAACGCCTCGGCGGAGGTGGCCGCCTCCCTGGAGCGGGCCAACGCCGCCGCCATCCCCACCGTCAAGCTGACCGGCGTCGACGCCGCCTACTGGTGCGAGGCCCCCGACAAGAACCATCTGCGCTGGGTGATGCCGCACCCCGAGGAGCAGTTGCTCGACGCGCTCGCCCGGCTGCACGCGGCCGGGCGTTCCGGGCTCGGCGAGGGCACCCGGCTGGTGGGCTCCTTCCGGGCGCACGGCCTCACCGTGCCGGTCTGGGACCTGCCGAGCGCGACGAGCGCCGAGGACATCGAGAAGCCGGCCGCGGAGTTCGCCGAGCGGCTGGCTGTCGCGCTGGCGTCGGACGAGCCGCTCACCGGCGACGAGCGCCGCGCCCGCGGCGGCCTCACCAACCGTCAGGTCACCCTCAGCTGAGCCGACAAGATCCCTGCGGCGGCGGGGAAGGGGGTGCGGCGGCTGATCGGTCGGTCAGCCGCCGCACCCCCTTTCCGGAGCCCGCCGCGCCGTACTGTCCGGCCCGCGTTCCCGCGCCAACTCCCGTCGGCAACAAGCCAGTCGGCGTCCTGAGGGGCGGGCAAATGCCGAGATCGAATTTGCTAACAGCCGATCTCTTGTTACCGTTCCAGTAGCCCGGTTGCTGGTGCATCCCCCGTCGCCAGCAACCGGGCCTTCTCATGCCCCACGCCGCCGCCGCGTCCGGCCCCCGCCGCTCCCGTCGGTCAACCGCTCGCCGGACGGGCCGAGTTGCTCCCCGAGCGCAGCAGCGAAGGCCCCGTACCCGCCGCGTCCGCGAACTCCGCGACCGCCGAGTAGTGCTCCAGTGCCCCGCGCGTCCGCTCCCTCGGCGTCGAGCACTCCGCCGGTTCATCGCCCCCGCCCACCGGACAGCGCAACGTCACCGTCCGCCCACCGGGGCCCATGAGGGTGAGGACGGCGGTCAGGGCGTCGCCGGTCGCGTTGCGGTAGTAGGTGCGCGCCCAGGTGTCCTCGCCCTGGGTCAGGACGCAGGTCTGCGCCTCGATGCCGTCGGGCGAGGTGAGTTCGGGGCCGCAGCGGGCGGCGGTGGCGAGCCCGAGACCGAGGGTCAGCGGGGAGCCGGAGACAGCGGGGGTGGGGGTGGGGGCAGAGGGAGGTACTGCGGCGCCGTCCGTGGTTCCCGCCGGGGCCTTCGGGTCCACCCGCTCACCGCCGGAGACGTCGCCCTCGTCCTCGCTCTCGTTCTGCCGTACGAGGGTCTCCCCCCGGGTGCCGCCCTCGCCGCCCACCGGTCCTGCCGACGCCACCGCCAGGGGCAGGACGACAGCACACACCGCGAGGCCCGCGAGGGCGAGAAGACGGGGGTTCATGCGAGGGACGATAACGAGCGGGGACGGGCGCCCGGTTCCGGCGGCGCCCGACACCCCTACAACTCGGGCGCGCTCACACCCGTACGAGTGAGGGCCTCGACGACCGCGTCGACCACGGCCTCCACATCGGGCACCCAGGGGGAGGCCGAGCCGGGCAGCGGTGCGCGCTCCCAGTGGATCTCGCCCTGGCCGGTGACGGACGGCGGCAGGGCCAGATAGCCCCCCTCGCCATGGAAGCGGAGCGAGCCGGGGACGAAGTCCTTGGCGTACAGCAGTTCGCCCAGTTGTTCCATCGAGTACGGCCGGACCAGCAGCGCCCAGCGGGTGGGCGAGGCGACGACCGGGCCGAGCCGGATGCCCATCCGGTCCAGCGCCGCAAGGGCGCGCGCTGCGGCGGCTGCGGGCAGGCTCACCGCGCAGGGCGCGGTGCCACCGGTGGCGAGGATGATCGGGGCGGTGGGGCGGTTCGCCCACCACCAGCGGATCATGCGCTCGTCGGTGGTGGCCGCGAGCAGTCCGGGGTCGAAGGGGTGGGCTCCGGGCACCGTGCACTCGGGGTCGGGGCAGCCGCAGCGGGACCGGCCCTGTGGGTCGGCCGCCACACCGGGGAGTATCGGCCACTGCCACTGCGTCGCGACGGTCAAAGCCGCGCCGACCAGCTCAGGTCTCCCGTCGTTCCGCCTGGACAGGAGCCTGCGTCGCCTTCCGAGGATCTCGCGCATGAGCGCTCGTTCCTTTCCGTTGCACGCCTGGCAACACCGTGGGCCACATTCACACCATGTGCCTTCACACCATGTGTCGATCACTTCGCTGTGCGTACCTATGGGCGCATCACACCCCTGCCGTGAGCACGGGGACCCCTATGGGTCGAGCATCGGCTGCGTCCGCTGCCGTCGCGTCCATACTGCGGCCGGCCGCGTCTTCTCAGTGCGTCCAGCTGCATCCAGCCGCTTCGGTCAAAAGCTCTGGCAGAAGCTCTGCCAGAGGCTCTTTCACAAGCATGGACGTGGCGTGGGGTGGCGAAGTCTGGCGTTTTCGGGTCGCGCTCTTACTCTTCGCCGCCACCACGAGAGGATGGGGCACGGTCGTCGGTGGCTAAGACGCCCGGCTCCGTCACCAGGTTCCGGGTATCCCCGAACCACCCCTGGCCTTCACCGAGTACGTACCCATCACGACCGCTGTGACGCTCCGTCGAGCAAGGCCAGTCGACCCCAATCACCCGATACATGAGTCAGTTTTAAGCCAACTTTGCCTTTCCATAAGGGGAACAGCGATTCGTCCCGTCGGACCCCTGGACACCAGGAATCCCAGCAGGACAATGCTGGACATCCCCTCACGAGTGCGTGTACATGTGGAGACACTGCTAGCGACGCAGAATGACATGGGGGTTTGCGATGCTTTGGAGCAGTACGCACCGGCCGGAAAGCCGGACACCATGACCGCCCCGCACCCTCCGAAAGTGGCCGGAATCGATTCCACGGTTCCCTCACCCGCCCACACTGTCGCGCCCGCGCCCGTGACCTCTGGCGCCCCAGCCGCCCCGCCGGGCGTACCGTCGGCGGTCGCCTCCGATGCGGGAGCCCTGCTCCAGGACCGGCTGGCCGGCTGGGTCTCCGACCTCACCACCCTGCATGAGCTGACCGAGCGCCTGGCCCGCACCGACACCCTCCCCGACGCCCTCCAGGAACTGCTGCGCGCCGGAGCCGCCCTGGTCGGCGCCCGCCGCGGACTGGTCGCCCTGGAACCGGCCGACGGACTCGGCCCCCGCTCCACCGTCGGCCTCGGCCTCGCCCCCGCCGACCTCGGCCATCTGGAGACCGTCCCGCGCGCCTCCCTGCCCCACGGCGCCCTCCTCGACGCCCCGGCCGGGCCGCCCGGCGCGATGACCGAGGTGGTGCGCGCCGATCTGTTCGCCGAGGAGGGGCTCGATCCGCGCCACCGCGAGGTCGCCGCCCGGCTGGGCTACGCCGCCTGCTACGCCCTGCCGCTGGCCGGTGAGCGGGCCGGGCGGCTCGGTGCCGCCGTCTGGCTGTACGACGAGCCCGCCGAGCCGGTCGAACGGATGCGTCATCTGGCCGGGCTCTACATCCGGTACGCGGGTGAGCACCTCGCCCGGCTCCTGGAGGTCGAGCGCACCCGGTCCCGCCTCGCCACCATCGCCGAGGAACTGCTCCCCTCCCGGCTGCCGCGCGTCTCCGGCGTCCAGCTCGCCGCCCGGCACCGCACCGGGCCGCGCGGCGGCGGCGACTGGTACGACGCGCTGCCGCTGCCGGACGCGGCGCTCGGGCTGGCGGTCGGCTCGGTCACCGGGTCGGGGCCGAGCGCGGTCGCCGCGATGGGGCGGCTGCGGGCCTCGCTGCGCGCGTACGCGGTGATGGAGGGCGAGGACCCGGTCGCCGTCCTGTCCGATCTGGAGCTGCTGCTGCGGCTCACCGAGCCCGCCCGCTCGGCCACCGCCCTGTTCGCCTATGTCGAGCCGGCGCTCGGCAAGCTCACCCTCGCCGGGGCCGGGCACTGCCCGCCGCTGCTGATCGGCGAGCGGCGCACCGAGTTCGTCGAGACCTCCGTCTCCGCGCCGCTCGGGATGCTCGCCTGCTGGGAGGCGCCGAGCGTGGAGGTCCAGGCGGAGAGCGGCGAGACGGTGCTGCTCTACACCGACGGACTGCTCCAGCGCACCGGCGACCCGGTCGACCGGGCGTTCGCCCGGCTGCACGCGGCGGCGGCCGGGGTCCCCAGGGCGGTCCGCCACGACCCCGAGGCACTCACCGACCACATCCTGCGGACGGTCCTGCCGGACGGGACGGATGAGGCGGATGGGGTGGGCGGGGCGGTGGACAGCGAGGAGGATGTGGTGATGCTGGCGGCGCGGTTCGAGTAGGGCGCCTGTCGGGTGGGCGGGGCGCGCCCCGGGGAGCGGGCGCCGGGCGCATAGTCGCTGGCGCGCATAGTCGCTGGCGCGGGTGGTTGCCGGCGCGGGTGGCGCGTAGGCGGATGGTCGTCGGCGCGGGTGGCCCGTAGGCGGATGGTCGCCGGCGCGGGTCGCGCGTAGGCGCGTGGTCGCTGCACGTAACGGGCATTCCGGGTGTCGGCTCCCCTTCCGTACGTCCGTACGATGGACGGGGCCCATGCCGTGTCCGGGCCCGCCCCACTGATGCCGTATCCCAGATCCCAGGAGGATCACCGTGGCCGACCAGCTCACCCCGGAGAACCCGGAGACCCCGGAGCACCCGGAGAACCTGGACATCGAGCCGGGGACCGACTCTGAGGCCGAGTCCGACAAGCCGGTCAAGCAGCGCAAGAACGGGCTGTATCCCGGTGTCTCCGACGAGCTGGCCGAGAACATGAAGTCCGGCTGGGCCGACACCGAGCTGCACGACCTCGCGCCGATCCCCCAGGCCGCCGAGACCGCCGCCCGGCGTGCCGCGCTCTCCGCCCGCTTCCCGGGCGACCGCCTCGTCGTGCCCGCCGGTCGGCTCAAGACCCGCTCCAACGACACCGAGTACCCGTTCCGGGCGTCCGTGGAGTACGCGTACCTCACCGGCAACCAGACCGAGGACGGCGTCCTGGTGCTGGAGCCGCGCGGCGCCGGGGGCCACACGGCGACGATCTATCTGCTGCCCCGCTCCGACCGGGAGAACGGCGAGTTCTGGCTCAGCGGCCAGGGCGAGCTGTGGGTCGGCCGCCGCCACTCGCTCACCGAGGCGGAGCGGCTGTACGGCATCCCCGCCTCCGATGTGCGTGAGCTGGCGGACGCCCTGCGCGAGGCCACCGGCCCGGTGCGGGTGGTGCGCGGGCACGACGCCGGGATCGAGGCGGCCCTCACCGACAAGGTCACCGCCGAGCGCGACGAGGAGCTGCGGGTCTTCCTCTCCGAGCAGCGCCTCGTGAAGGACGAGTTCGAGATCGGGGAGCTCCAGAAGGCCGTCGACTCCACGGTACGGGGCTTCGAGGACGTCGTCCGCGTCCTGGACAAGGCCGAGGCGACCTCCGAGCGGTACATCGAGGGCACGTTCTTCCTGCGCGCCCGGGTCGAGGGCAACGACGTCGGCTACGGCTCCATCTGCGCCTCCGGGCCGCACGCCTGCACCCTGCACTGGGTGCGCAACGACGGGCCCGTCCGCTCCGGTGATCTGCTGCTGCTCGACGCGGGCGTCGAGACCCACACGTACTACACCGCGGACGTGACCCGGACGCTGCCGGTCAACGGGCGGTTCACCGACATCCAGCGGAAGATCTACGACGCCGTCTACGACGCCCAGGAGGCGGGGATCGCGGCGGTGAAGCCGGGCGCGAAGTACCGGGACTTCCATGACGCGTCCCAGCGGGTGCTGGCGGAGCGGCTGGTGGAGTGGGGGCTGGTGGAAGGGCCGGTCGAGCGGGTGCTGGAGCTGGGGCTCCAGCGTCGGTGGACGCTGCACGGGACGGGGCACATGCTGGGCATGGACGTCCACGACTGCGCTGCCGCGCGGACCGAGACGTATGTGGACGGGGTGCTGGAGCCGGGGATGTGCCTGACCGTGGAGCCGGGGTTGTACTTCCAGGCCGACGATCTGACCGTGCCGGAGGAGTATCGGGGGATCGGGGTGCGGATCGAGGACGACCTGCTGGTGACGGGGGAGGGGAACCGGAACCTCAGCGCTGCGCTGCCTCGGGAGGCTGGTGCGGTGGAGGCTTGGATGGCTTCGGTGGTGGAGGGGTGAGGTTTGGTGGTCGGGTGCGGGTGAGGGTGAGTGGGGGGTCTGGGTGCGGGTGAGGGTGAGTGGGGGGGCCGGGTGCGGGTGAGTGGCGGGTGAGGGGGGGGTGCGGGTGAGGGGCGTTTTATCTTCTCGTGTCCAGGAACAGGGCTCCTGAGAGGAGGGGGGCCGTGCCTCTGGGGCTCAGGGAGCGGGCGGTGAGGTCGGTGTCCAGGGTGGTCAGGGCTGTGCGGCCGGCCGGGGTCGCCGTGCCGCCCGCGTCGAGGACCGCCCGCGCCCCCGACTGGACGTGCCGGAGGCCGCGCGGGCCCGCCGTGTGGAGGAGTTCCGTGTCCTGGAGGGTCGACATCACCGTCAGCAGCGCGTCCATGCGGGCGTCGCCCTCGGACGCGCCGGACGCTCGGGCCGCCGCCAGGGCCGTCAGCGCCCGGCGGACATGAGGGAACCCGGCCCGCGCCTCGCCCCGCGCCCCCGCCGCCCCGTACGTCGCCGACACCGTCGATCCGCGGGACGGGCTGCGGGGTGCCCGGCGGTCCGGGTGGGCGACGATCCGCTTGGCCGTCAGGGCGATGTCCTCGGGGCTGCCCTCGGGCGTCAGCGCCGCCGCCGCGACCAGCAGCCCCAGCGTCCACAGGGCGCCCCGGTGTCCGCCGCCCGCCAGCCCCACCGTGTGCTCCGCGCAGCGGCCGATCGCGCCGAGTTCCGCGCGCAGCTCCGCCGTGGGCTCGCCGGTGCGGCGGGCCGCCGCCGCCATCGCCGCCAGTCCGGGCGCCAGCGCCTTCGCGGACCAGCGCAGGGTGCCGTGGTCCCGGCCTCCGGCCGCCCCGGCGAGGTCGCGGGGGTCGGGCAGGCCCGGTTTCGGTGCCAGTACCAGCTGTGCCGTCAGTGCCGAAACAGCCGTCTGCGCCAGCGCCTCATCCGCCCCGATCTGCATCGTCGTACTTTACGGAGCAGTGCGGTGAGGGCCGTGTCAGGACTTCCTGGGAGTCCGCTGGGCGTCGGCACCGGGGCAGGGGCGCGCTATACGGCCATCAGCGGCGCGTCCTTGCGCCACTTCAGCAGCTTGTCGAAGCTGACCACCGCGCCGCCCCGGCCGGGCTTGTTCGCGATGTGGACATGGTCGGCGAGTTCACGGATCAGATAGAGGCCCCGGCCGTTCTCGGCCTCGTCCATCGCCACGGGCGTGGCCATGGCCATGGACGGCGGGCGGGGCGGACGGTCGGCCGTGAAGCCGGGGCCGGAGTCCGTGACCTCGATACGGCACATCTCGCCATCGAGATACGCCGTGACGCGATAGGCCCCCGAAAACGCGCCGGGGGCACTGCCACCGCCGTGTTCGACGGCGTTCGCACACGCTTCGCTCAGTGCCACGGAGAGGTCGTACGAGACGTCGGGGTCGACGCCCGCGGTCTCCATGGTGCCGAGCAGCAGGCGCCGGGCGAGCGGAACGCTCGCAGCCTCGCGCCGCAGATGGAGTGACCACCAGATGCTCATGCTCCAGCCTCCTGGCCGCGGCTCGACATACCGTTACGTATTGCCGCCCACGCCCGTACGCAATCGCGATTTCTCGGTGACTCCGCCCATACAGCGGATGCGAGGGCGGTGGCGCCCGGTGTATGTGGGGCGCGAGGGGCATCACACGGCCCGCGCGTATCGGGTGTTTCGGCCGTTCGGCCGAGGGTCTTGCCGGGACTTCCCGGACTTTTTCGGCTGTCGTGATCGTCCGGGAGATCCGGGATCCTGGTGACGGCTGCCGTAGGGGGCGGGTAAGGGGCGGGCGGGGGGCCAGTGCGATGATGAGGCCGCCATGACTGCCCCCCTACCGCCACCGCCACCGCATGTGGCACGTGCCGGGAGAGATCTCCGGATGCTGCGGGCCGCGGTGTTCGCCGCGGTCTGCGTCGTGCTGTCCGCGGTCGGGCACGCCATGGCGTCCTGCGCGGCGGTACCGCTGTGGGCGCTGGGGACGGGCTTCGCCGGGGTGCTCGCGGTCGCTGTGCCGCTCGCCGGGCGCCGCCGGTCGCTGGGCGGGATCGCCGGGCTGCTGACCGTCGGGCAGCTCGCCCTGCACAGTCTCTTCGGGCTGGGCCAGCACCGTACGGCCGAGGCCACCGTGGAAGCGGCCCGTGCCGCCGCTGACGCCTCGCTCGTCGAGCGGGCGGCGCGGCTGGTGTGCGGGACCACGTCCGGCGCGCTCAGCCCGGCCGAGGCGCAGCGCATCCTGACCGAGGCCCGGCTGATGCCGGGGGCGGGGGGTGCGCACCACCCCGGCGAGGCGCTGTCGGGCGGGGCGGACGCCAGTGTGTCGGGTGGCGCGGACGCCGCCGTGTCCGGCGGTGTGGACGCCGCCGTCTTCTCCTCCGCCGTGCTGCTGCCGTCCCTGCCGATGCTGCTGGGCCATGTCCTGGCGGCGGTCGCCGCGGGCTGGCTGCTGCGGCGTGGCGATCTGGCGCTGCTGCGGCTCATCGCCCTCTCCGTCCAGGGGAGGGAAGGGGTGGAACGGGGACGGGCCGAGATGGCGCCCGTACGGGCCCTGCGTATGGCCCTCGCCCTGGTGCGCGCCCTGTGCGCGGGGCTCTCGGCCGCACCGGAGAACGGTCCGCGCGCCGTGCGCGCCGCCGACTTCGCGCCTCCCGAGCCGTGCGCCGAGGCGCTTCAGCACTCCGTCGTGCGGCGCGGTCCGCCCGGCACCGCGTACGGCTCCGCCGCGTACGCCCTTGCCGTCTGACGCGACACCGATATCTCCGCCCGCCGTGTGTGGGGCGTGAGGGGTTCTTCCGGGAGATCCAGCGTTTCGGAGACCTGGAGTTTCAGAGACCTGGAGTTTCGGAGTTTCGGAGACCTGGAGTGGGGTGCCGTGTCGCGCGGCGCCGTCGTGCGCGCCCACGCCTCTTCCTCTCCGAACGTTTTCTCCGAACTCTCTCTCCCAACTTCCTCTCCAACGGATCACTCACCCGAAGTGGAGTGCCTCACCCCATGAAGGCTTCCCGTATCGCCGCCGCCGGGGCCGTCGCCGCCGCGGCCGTCGTCGTCCTCGCCTCACCCGCCCTCGCGCATGTCAGTGTGCAGCCGGAGGGGACCGCCGCCCAGGGCGGTTACGCGGTCGTCGACTTCAAGGTCCCCAATGAGCGCGACGACGCCTCGACCACCAAGCTGGAGGTCAACTTCCCGGCGGAGTACCCGCTGTCCTCGGTCCTGCCGGAGCCGGTCCCGGGCTGGAAGGCCGAGGTGACCCGGTCCGAGCTGGACGAGCCGATCGAGTCGCACGGCCAGCAGATCACCGAGGCGGTGACCAAGGTGACCTGGACCGCCACCGGCAAGGGCATAGAGCCGGGCTTCTTCCAGAAGTTCCCGGTCTCCGTCGGCGCCCTGCCCGACACCACCGACGAACTCGTCTTCAAGGCCCTCCAGACCTACTCGAACGACGAGGTCGTGCGCTGGATCGAGGTGCCGCAGGAGGGCCAGGACGAGCCGGACAACCCGGCTCCGGTACTCGCCCTGTCCCCCGCCACCGGCGATCACCACGGCTCCGCCGCCGGGGCGGGCGAGGAACCCGCCGCGGACGCCGCCAACGCGGCCAGTGCCTCCACCGCGTCCGAGAGGTCCGGCGACTCCACCGACACCACCGCCCGGGTGCTCGGCATCGCCGGGATCGCCGTCGGCGCGGCGGGGGTGGCGTACGGCGTGCTCGCGGGCCGGCGCCGCGACACCCCGGCCGGCACCGGTACCGGCGCCGGTACCTCCGTCTGACGTCCGTCCCAGCGGTGGGCGGCGGGGCCGTGGTCGTACGGTCCCGCCGCCCGCCCGGAACTTCTCCCAGAGGAAATCCTTCGTCATGCGCAAGAACACTCTCGCGGCGGCGGCCCTGCTCGCCACGGCCGCCTTCACCCTCTCGGCCTGCGGCAGCGGCGACGACTCCGGTTCGCCGGTCACCGTGGTCTCCGAGGAGGCCCCCTCGGACCAGGCGGCGACCGTGCTGGACAAGCCGTTCGAGAAGCCCGACCTGGTGCTGACCGACACCCGGGGCGAGTCGTACGACTTCCGGGCCGAGACCGCGGGCAGGCCGACGCTGATCTACTTCGGCTACACCAACTGCCCCGATGTCTGCCCGCTGACCATGAACAACATCGCGGTCGCGAAGAAGCAGCTGCCGCAGGCCGAACAGGACGAGTTGCAGGTCGTGTTCGTCACCACCGACCCCGAGCGGGACACCGCCGAGGCGCTCGGCGAGTGGCTCCAGGGCATCGACCCCCAGGTGATCGGGCTGACCGGCGACTTCGCCACCATCCAGGCGGGCGCCCGCACCCTCGGCATCTCCATCGAGCCGCCCACCAAGGACGCCGACGGCAAGGTCGTCTCCACGCACGGCACCCAGGTCGTCGCGTTCTCCCCGAAGACCGACGGCGGCTATGTCCTCTACGGCGAGGACGCCACCGTCGACGACTACACCAAGGATCTGCCGAAGCTGATCAAGGGGGAGAACCCGTGAGGCTTCCCGGACGAGGCGGGCGGGACAGGCGGGGCGGACATGGCGAGCGGGGCGGACTGGGCGAGCGGGGCGGACGGGGTGCGGGGACGGTTGTCGCCGGGCTGCTGATGGGCGGGCTGCTGATGGTCGGCTGCGGGTCCGGTTCCGACTCCGGGTCCGGTTCGTCGGAGGGCCCGGATCTCGCCGTGAGCGCCGCCTATATGCCCCAGCCCGTCTCCGACTCCATGGCGGCCGGTTTCCTGACCGTCTCCAACGAGGGCGGGCAGGCGGCCGAGCTGGTCTCCGTGACCAGCGATCTCGGTGAGGTGACCGTGCACGAGACGGTCGACGGCAAGATGAGCGAGGTCGAGTCCCTCGCCGTTCCGGCGGGCGGTCGGCTGGAGCTGGCCAGCGGCGGCAACCATCTGATGTTCGAAAAGCTGACGCACAAGCCGCTGGAAGGCGAGAAGGTCGCCGTGAAGCTCCACTTCGCGGGTATCGAACCGATCGACGTCGAGATTCCGGTGAAGGCGGCGACGTACACCCCGGCGTCCGATCAGTCGTCCGGTCAGTCCTCTGACCAGTCGTCCGGTCAGTCGTCCGGTCAGTCGGCGTCGTCCGGCGGGTCGTCGGCAGACCATTCATCCGGCCACTGAGGGAGGGACCACCCTTGACGCAGTCCATCGCCCCCCGGCTGCGCAGCCTGGTGCTGCTGCTCGTGGCGGTGACCGGCGCGCTCTTCCTGGGCGCCGCACCGGCCTCCGCCCATGCCGCGCTCACCAGCAGCGACCCCCAGCAGGGGGCGGTGGTCGAGCAGGCCCCGGCGCAGGTCTCGCTGACCTTCTCCGAGCCGGTCTCCGCCCCCGAGGGCAGCATCCGCGTCCTCGGCCCCAAGGGTGAGCGCGCGGACACCGGCGCACCCACCAACCCCACCGACACCGCGTACACCCTCAAGCTGCACTCCGGGCTGCCCGACGGCACCTACACCGTCACCTACCAGGTCGTCTCCGCCGACAGCCATCCCGTGGCCGGTGCCTACACCTTCTCCATCGGCGCCCCCTCCGCGACCTCGGTCACCGTGGACGACCAGAACAACGGCGGCGGGGTCGTGGGCACCCTCTACGACATCGGCCGGTACGTCTCGTACGCCGGTTTCATCGTGCTGGCCGGTGGCGCGGCCTTCGTACTGGCCTGCTGGCAGCGCGGGTCCGGGGTGCGGGCCGTGCAGCGGCTGGTGGTCTCCGGATGGGTCGCGCTGACCGCCGCCACGCTGTGGCTGCTGCTGCTGCGCGGCTCGTACACCGGCTCCGGCAAGGTCGGGGACATCGTCGATCTGGATCTGCTCGGCGATGTCCTCCAGACCAAGACCGGTGCCGCGCTGGTCTCCCGGCTGCTGCTGCTCGCCGCCGCCGCGCTGTTCATCGCCGTGCTCTTCGGCGCGTACGACAAGCGGGAGGACGCCGAGAAGCGGGATCTGACCTTCGGGCTGGCGGTCGGCGGGGTCGTGGTCGCCGCCGGGCTCGCGGCGAGCTGGGCAATGGCCGAGCACGCCTCCACCGGGATCCAGACCGGTATCGCGATGCCGGTGGACGTCCTGCATCTGCTCGCCGTCGCCGCCTGGCTCGGCGGGCTGTGCACGCTGCTGGTCGCGCTGTACCGGGCGCCCGCCGAGACGCCCCTCGACGCTCCCGCCGTCCGCCGTTTCTCCCAGGTCGCCTTCGGCAGTGTGGTCGCCCTGGTGGTGACCGGGGTCTATCAGTCCTGGCGTCAGCTCGGCTCCTGGGCCGCCTTCACCGACACCCGCTACGGCCAGTTGCTGCTGGTCAAGCTGGGTCTCGTGGCGGTGCTGGTCGGGATCGCCTGGCTGTCGCGGCGGTGGACGGCCCGGCTGGCGGAGGTGACGGTCGCCTCCGGCGCGAAGCGGAAGACGGCGGGGGCGGGGACGGGGACGGGAACCCGGGCGGGGACTCGGGCGGGGACCCGGGCGGCGAAGGAGAAAGCGAAGGCGACGGTGGGCGCCGCCGCCGATTCCCCTGCGAAGGAGCAGGGCAAGGACAAGGGGGGCCGGGACAAGGCCGGCAAGAACAAGGGCTCCGGCGACCCCCAGCGGGCCGCGCAGCTCGCCCGGCAGCGGGTCGCCGCCGAGACGGCCACCCGCAAGCGGCTGCGGGACGCCGACCCCAACCGGTTCGGGCTGCGCCGCTCGGTGCTGGCCGAGGCCGGGGTCGCGGTCGTCCTGCTCGCCGTGACCACCGTCCTGACCTCGACCGAACCGGGTCGTACGGAACTGGACGCCGAGTCCGCCGCCTCCCCCGCCGCCACCGACCCCCCGGCGGCCTCGACCGGCGCGGTGACGCTGGACCTGCCGTTCGACACCGGCGGCGAGGACGGCAAGGGGCTTGTGCGGGTCGACCTCGATCCCGCGCGGGTCGGCGCCAATGAGGTGCATGTGTATGCCGAGCGGCCCAACGGACGCGCCTTCGACCTCCCCGAGATCGAGCTGGCCTTCACGCTGAAGGCCCAGGACATCGGGCCGCTGCCCGTCGTCCCGGACCACATCACCACCGGCCACTGGTCGGCCGCCGGGGTCCAGATCCCGATGGCGGGCGGATGGCAGGTCGAGGTGACCGTACGGACCTCCGACATCGACCAGGTGACCGTCTCCAAGAACGCGCAGATCGGCTAGTACGGACATGCCCGACCACACCGCGGCCGACGACACGGCCGACCACGACACCACCCGCCGGGCCACCGGCGAGCAGTCAGCTCCGCAGGCCGGGCAAGAAACGCGCCCCCGGCAAAAGGCGCGCCCCCGGCAGAAGACGGTGCCGCCCCAGGACAGCGGCAGCGACATCGGCAACGGCGGCGACAGCGGCGGCATCTCCCGACGAACCCTGCTCGGTACCGCCGGAGCCACCGGGCTGGTGCTCGGGGCGGCGGCGGGCGGGGCCGTCGGCTATGCCGCCGCCCCCGCCGGGGCCACCCCGCTCACCTCCGTCGGCACCGAGCAGGCGAAGTTTCACGTGAAACATCAGCCCGGCATCACCACGGCCATGCACGCCCGGGGTCATCTCGCCGCCTTCGACCTGGCACCCGGCGCGGGACGGAGCGAGGCCACCGCGCTGCTGCGCCGCTGGTCGGAGACCGCCCGGCGGTTGATGGCGGGCGAGCCCGCCACCCAGGACGACACCGGCGTGGCCCTGGACGCCGGGCCGTCCGCCCTCACCGTCACCTTCGGCTTCGGCCACAGCTTCTTCACCCGCACCGGACTGGAATCACAGCGCCCGGTCGCCCTCGACCCCCTCCCCGACTTCTCCTCCGACCGGCTCGACAGGGCCCGCAGCAATGGCGACCTCTGGGTACAGATCGGCGCCAACGACGCCCTGGTCGCCTTCCACGCCCTGCGCGCGATCCAGAAGGACGCGGGCAGCGCCGCCCGGATCCGCTGGCAGATGAACGGCTTCAACCGCTCACCCGGCGCCACCGCCCACCCCATGACCACCCGCAACCTCATGGGGCAGGTCGACGGCACCCGCAATCCGCTGCCGTCGGAGCCGGACTTCGACGAACGGATCTGGGTCCCGGCGGCGCCCACCAAGGACCCGGAGTGGATGGCGGACGGCACCTATGCCGTCGTACGCCGGATCCGGATGCTGCTGGACGACTGGGAGGGCCTCCCGGTGAAGGAGCAGGAGGACGTCATCGGGCGGCGGAAGACGGACGGGGCGGCGCTGTCGGCGGGCGCGGACGGCACCGAGACCACCGAGATGGAGCTGGACAAGGTCGACGCCGGGGGCGATCTGCTGGTGCCGATCAACGCCCATGCCCGGATCACCCGGCCCGACCAGAACGGGGGCGCGGCGATGCTGCGGCGGCCGTTCTCGTACCACGACGGCTTCGACGCGGACGGGGTGGCGGACGCGGGGCTGCTGTTCGTGTGCTTCCAGGCGGATCCGCTGCGCGGTTTCGTGCCGGTGCAGCGGAAGCTGGACCGCGGGGACGCCCTGTCGGCCTTCATCCGCCATGAGAGCAGCGGACTGTTCGCGGTGCCGGGGGGCGCGGCGGAGGGGGGGTATGTGGGGGAGGGGCTGCTGGAGGGGTGAGGTGAGGAACCGGGTGCGGTGAGGAACCGGGGGGGCCGCCTGGTAGCCCTTAAGAGTGGCCCGCCGTGGGAGAGGTCAAACCTGCCTCCCCAGGCCCATTAGGGTGAACCCATGCCAGCGAGCTACGCGTATCTCGGTCCCGAGGGCACCTTCACCGAAGTCGCCCTGCGCACCCTTCCGGAGACCGCCACCCGGGAGCTGATCCCCTACGTGTCCGTCCAGTCCGCGCTGGACGCGGTGCGCGCGGGGGAGGCCGAGGCCGCGTTCGTACCGATCGAGAACTCCGTCGAGGGCGGTATCACCACCACCCTGGACGAGCTGGTCGCGGGCGCCCCGCTGACGATCTACCGCGAGGTGCTGCTGTCGATCACCTTCGCGCTGCTGGTCCGGCCCGGTACGAAGCTGGCGGACATCAAGACGGTCTCCGCGCACCCCGCCGCCCAGCCGCAGGTGCGCAACTGGCTCCGCCGCAACCTCCCGGACGCCGACTGGGAGTCGGCCGCGTCGAACGCGGACGCGGCCCGGCTGGTCCAGGAGGGGCAGTACGACGCCGCCTTCGCCGGCGAGTTCGCCGCCGCCCGCTACGGGCTGGAGGCGCTGGAGACCGGGATCCACGACGCGGAGAACGCGCAGACCCGTTTCGTGCTGGTGGGCCGCCCGGCCCGGCCCGCGGCACCGACCGGCGCGGACAAGACATCGGTGGTGCTCTGGCAGCGCGACGACCACCCGGGCGGGCTGCGCGATCTGCTCGGCGAGTTCGCCACCCGGGGCATCAACCTGATGCTGCTCCAGTCCCGTCCGACCGGCGCCGGAATCGGCAATTACTGCTTCTGTGTGGACGCCGAGGGCCATATCTCCGACCGGCGGGTGGCCGAGGCCCTGATGGGGCTGAAGCGGATCTGCCACGAGGTGCGGTTCCTGGGCTCGTACCCGCGTGCGGATGCGACGACGGCGGATGTCCGGCCGCCGCTGATCGGGACGTCGGACGAGGAGTTCGTGACGGCGGCGGACTGGGTGGCGCGCTGCCAGGACGGACGGTTCTAGAGGGGTTCCGGGGTTCCCGTCTTTCCTCCTCTCCTCCCCCTCACCTCGGTGATCCCGTCCGTCACACCCGCCACACCTGTCACAGCTGTCACACCCGCCACTCTCACCACGTCCGCCACACCGGTCCTACCTGCTGATTTTCGTTATCCACAGAAGTTATCCACAGGTGGGCTTCTCGACCTGGGGACAAGTCGACACGGCGCCGGAACCTGGTCGACAAATCGCTCTACTCACCCCCACCCTGTCCACCGGCGCGCGCATCACCCTTCGTCCACTGTTTTCCCTCGGGCAACTCTTGAGAGTTACTCATTTCCACTCGAACGTGGGCTTAAGGGAGGTTTCAGCAGGGAATTCCCGTTGTTGATCACGACCTTCGAAGTGATCAATTCCGATGTCCACAGATCTTCCGCACAGCCTGTGGATAACTCTTCGGAGGGTGTGGATCACTGTGGACAACCGAACCCCCAAGTCCCTTTCTCCACAAGGAATTCCGGTCAACCGGCCGCCGCCCGGCTCCCCCGTTCCAGGGATCCGGCAGATCTTTCTTGACACATGCGGCAATTCCCCCATAACCCTATGTAAGCCGCACCACCCCTTTATGAGTCGTGGGCGCTCCTCGCTCACCGGTAGCCTGGGGCGCGTGATTGACCTTCGCCTGCTCCGTGAGGACCCCGACCGTGTGCGCGCGTCCCAGCGCGCCCGTGGAGAGGATGTCGCCCTCGTCGACTCCCTCCTCTCCGCCGACGAGCGGCGCAGGTCCTCCGGCGTGCGCTTCGACGAGCTGCGCGCCGAGCAGAAGCAGCTCGGCAAGCTGATCCCCAAGGCCACCGCCGACGAGAAGGCCGCGCTGCTGAAGCAGGCCGGCCAACTCGCCGCCGATGTCAAGGCCGCCGACGCCGAGCGCGACGCGGCCGTCACCGAGACCCAGGAACTCCTCGCCCGGCTGGGCAATCTCATCCACCCCGACGTCCCTGTCGGCGGCGAGGAGGACTTCGTCACCCTGGAGACGCACGGCACGCACCGCGACTTCGCCGCAGAGGGCTTCACCCCCCGGGACCATCTGGAGCTGGGCACCCTCCTCGGCGCGATCGACGTCGAGCGCGGCGCCAAGGTCTCCGGCTCCCGCTTCTACTTCCTCACCGGCGTCGGCGCCCTGCTGGAGCTGGCCCTGGTCAACGCGGCGATCGCCCAGGCCACGGCGGCCGGCTTCACCCCGATGCTGACCCCGGCCCTGGTCCGCCCCCAGTCGATGGCGGGCACCGGCTTCCTCGGCCAGGCCTCGCAGGACGTCTACCACCTCGACAAGGACGACCTCTATCTGGTCGGCACCTCCGAGGTCCCGCTCGCCGCCTACCACATGGACGAGATCCTCGACGCCGACCGCCTCCCGCTGCGCTACGCCGGGTTCTCCCCGTGCTTCCGCCGCGAGGCCGGCTCGCACGGCAAGGACACCCGGGGCATCTTCCGCGTCCACCAGTTCGACAAGGTCGAGATGTTCTCGTATGTCGCCCCGGAGGACTCCCAGGCCGAGCACCAGCGGCTGCTGGAGTGGGAGAAGCAGTGGCTGACCGCCCTGGAGCTGCCGTTCCGGGTGATCGACGTGGCCTCCGGCGACCTCGGCTCCTCGGCCTCGCGCAAGTTCGACTGCGAGGCGTGGATCCCGACGCAGGGCAAGTACCGCGAGCTGACCTCGACGTCGGACTGCACCGAGTTCCAGTCCCGCCGCCTCGCCATCCGGATGCGTGACGGCAAGACCGTCCGCCCGCTGGCCACCCTCAACGGCACCCTGTGCGCCGTACCGCGCACGATCGTGGCGATCCTGGAGAACCACCAGCAGGCCGACGGCTCGGTCCGGGTCCCCGAGGTGCTGCGCCCGTACCTGGGCGGGCGGGAAGTCCTGGAACCGGTGGCCAAGTGAGCGCGGAGGGCCTGGGCCTGGCCTACCGGCTGATCGCGACCGACCTGGACGGAACGCTTCTGCGCTCCGACGGGTCGGTCTCCCCGCGCACCCGTGACGCCCTCGCCGCCATCACCGCGGCGGGCGCCGCGCACATCGTCGTCACCGGCCGCGCGGTCCCCTGGACCCGCTCCATCCTCGACGACCTCGACTACCAGGGCCTCGCCGTCTGCGGCCAGGGCGGGCAGGTGTACCACGCCGGGGAGCACCGGCTGCTCACCTCGGTCACCCTGGACCGGCAGCTCGCGGCCCTCGCGCTGGCGAAGATCGAGGCGGAGACCGGCCCGCTGTTCCTGGCCGCGAGCCGGGACGGCCTGGACGGCGATGTACTGGTCGGCCCCGGCTACGCGCTCCAGGGCACCCTGCCCGCCGTCCCCTTCACGGACGCGTCCGATCTCTGGACCGCCCCGCTCAACAAGATCTACATACAGCACCCGACGCTCTCCGACGACGCGCTCGCCGAGGCCGCCCGCCGGGCCGCCGGTGGTTTCGTCACTGTCGCCATGGCCGGTGAGGGGATCGTCGAACTCCTCCCCCTCGGGCTGTCCAAGGCCACCGGGCTCTCGCTCGCCGCCCGTCGGCTCGGCCTCAAGTCGGCCGACACCATCGCGTTCGGCGACATGCCCAACGATGTGCCGATGTTCGGGTGGGCGGCGCACGGTGTCGCCATGGCCAACGCCCATGCCGAGCTGAAGGCGGTCGCCGATGAGGTGACCACCGCGAACGACGAGGACGGCATCGCGGTGGTGCTGGAACGGCTGCTGGGCTGACGGACCGCGTCCGCGTCAGTGGCGTTCTTCTGTCGGTACTCCAGCGCGGAGGATGCACGATTCGAACGTGCGCGGGCCTTCAGGACCCGACCTGGGCGTAGCAGACCCGTGCCTTACCACTCGGCCAATCCTCCGGGAGGGCGGTCCACGTGAAGCGCCCGCGCCGGGGCGTCACGTGCTCGAAGCGACCGCCCCGGGTGACTCCTCAACGGCCGGACTCGACGGAGGCGTAACTACTCCGGAGTCCGCCGCGGGCCACCCTGACGGGAGCCGGACGTACTGTCGTGCATCGACATCGCCCCACTCCCCTCCCCGCTCGTCACGCCGGTCCGATCCGGCGTCGTGGACATCTTCACTGTGCCCGCGCGCGAGGGCTGACCGCCACCGAATTAGCACGGGCGGTCCGCCCGCGCCCGGCTGCCGGCCGCCCCGCCACCGGCCGCTCTACCGGCGGCGCCACCCGCGGCGGCGGGCCTTGCTGAAGAACCAGCCCGCGGGCGGCTCGTCCGAGCGCCAGGGCTGCGGCTCCGGCTTCTCACGGCGCCAGCGGGCGGCCAGCATCCGGGCTCGGGCGGACGGCTCGGAGGTCTCCGCGGAGCGTATGAACTCCTCGTCCAGGACCAGGTCGCCGTCCCAGTCCCCCTCGTCACGGCCACCGGTGGCCGGCGTCTTGTCTGCCATCCCCGTTCCTTCCCGACCCGCGTTCCCCCGTGGATTCCGGTGTCCGACGGCGACGCGCCACCGGCGCCCGGCCGTCATTTCTCGGGACGCATCGCCTGCGTCCCGTTCCGCCAGTGTGCCCCGCTGCCGGTGAAGCCCCCGTCAAGAACCCTTGTGAACGGTGATGAACGAGGGCCGCACCCGCGGCGTCCGCCGACCGGCGGATGTCTCACTCCTCCCCGGCCAGCGTCAGCGTGCGCAGCTTCTGCCCGGCGTACCAGGTGGCCAGAACGGTCACCGCGACCAGCAGGATCGTCGCCGTGGTCAGGCCGACATCCGAGGTGACCAGCTCATTGCCGGAGACCTTCTGGGCCACGGCCAGCGACCACTGCTGGACGCTCAGGGTGCGCGCGCCGGGCACCAGGGAGCCGAACAGCGCCTCCCAGACCAGCGCGTAGACCAGCCCGAACACCACCGCGTGCCGTGAGACCGTGCCCAGCAGCAGGAACATCGCCGCGTACGCGATGGAGGCGACCAGCGCGGCCACCGTGTAGGCGACGGCGATCTGCTGGCCGTTGCCGTTGAGGATGAATCCGGCGATCAGGGTCGGCAGGGCCGAGAAGACCATGGTCACGGCGATGGCCACGATCAGCTTGGTGAAGATGATCGTCGGCCGCTTCAGTGGCTTGGACAGCAGGTACACCACCGAGCCGTCGTCGATCTCCGGGCCGATGGCGCCGGTTCCGGCGATGACACCGATGATCGGCACCATCGTGGCCAGCGCCAGCCCGCCGAGGAGATCGGACGAGGTCTGGTCGTCCGCGCCGACCAAGGCGCGCACGATGACCGCGATCACGATCAGCAGCATCGGCAGCGCGCCGAGGATCAGGGCGCGGCGCCGGCCGAGCAGGGCCCGGTAGGTGAGCCGGGCGACTGTGGGGTCGTACATTGTTCGGCCTCCTACGCCGCGACGAGATACGAGAAGACGGATTCGAGGGACTCGTCGGACGGCGAGACCGTGAGCAGCCGGATGCCGTGGTCGCGGGCCACCCGCGGCAGCAGGGTGGTGAACCGGCCGAAGTCGACGGCCTGGATGCGCAGCGCGTCCTCGGCGTGGTCGACCTCGATCCCGGAGGTGGACGGGTCGGCGATCAGGGCGGCGGCCAGCGCGCGGTCGTCGCTGGAGCGGACCAGATAGCGGTGCGGCCGGTCGGTCATCAGCCGGCGGATCTTGCGGAAGTCACCGCTGGCCGCGTGTCGTCCGGCGACCACGACCTCGATGTGCCAGGCGAGCTGCTCGACCTCTTCGAGGATGTGGGAGGAGAACAGCACCGTGCGGCCCTCGTCGCCCATTCTGCGGAGCAGGTCCATCAGCTGCATGCGCTGGCGGGGGTCCATGCCGTTGAAGGGTTCGTCGAGCAGCAGCAGCGAGGGCTCATGGACCAGGGCGGACGCCATCTTCACCCGCTGGCGCATGCCCTTGGAGTAGGTGGCGATCCTGCGGTCCTGGGCATACTCCATCTCGACCGTGGCCAGCGCCTTCCGCGCCTCCCGGTCGCCCAGGCCGTGCAGTTCGGCGTTGGCGACGACGAACTCGCGGCCGGTGAGGAAGTCGTACATCGCCTCGCGCTCGGGGACGACGCCGATGTGCCGGTAGATCTGCTCGTTGCGCCAGACGGGCCGGCCGTCGAGGGTGACCGTGCCGGTGGAGGGGGCGAGGAAGCCGCCCATCATATTGATGAGGGTGGACTTTCCGGCGCCGTTGGGGCCGAGCAGGCCGGTGACGCCGGGGCCGATGGTCATGGTGATGTCGTTGACCGCGACCACATTGCCGAACCAGCGGGAGACATGGTCGATGGAGAGGGTGGTCACAGTCCGACCTTTCGGTAGCGGCGCATCAGGAGGCCGTAGCAGGCGGCGATGAAGCCCAGCGCGACCAGGACGAAGACCACGCCCTCGGCGGCCGAGGGGCCGTTGCCGCCGGGGAACGCCGATCCGGCGCCCAGGAACGCGGTCTGCACCCCGTCGATCAGGGTGATCGGCGAGAACAGGCCGATCCAGGGCACGGCGCTCTCGCTGCCCTGCACCTCGGCGATCGACTGGAGCGTGGAGACCGCGCCGTAGGAGATGGTGAGGACGGCGATGACGGCGGCGATGCCGAAGCCGCGGCGCGGGGTGACCGCCGCGATGACCAGGCCGAGGCCGGCGAAGAGCAGTGAGAGCAGAGCCACGGAGACGAGTCCCTGGGCGAATCCCTTGGTCTGGTCGGCGAAGTCCAGCTCGGACAGCAGCGCGCCGAGGTAGAGCACCAGCAGCGGGGCGGCGGTCAGGATGAACAGCGCGGAGGCCAGCGCGGCGAACTTGGCGCGGACGTAGTCGGAGGTCTCGATCGGCCGCGAGAAGTAGAGCGGAACGGTCTTGAAGCGCAGGTCGCGCGAGACCGACTGGGGTGCCTGCGAGGCGACGAACAGGCTGATCACGGCCTGCATGACGATGGCGTAGCGGGTGTAGTCCACGGGTAGTTCGCTGGCCTTGGTGGCGACCGCGACGGCGACCATGATGGCCGCGGGCACGCACATCACCACGAACAGCAGCATCGGCAGCACCTTGGACTTCACCGAGCGGCCGAGGCCGTAGGAGCCGCGCAGGGACTGCGAGTACAGCGACCGGCGGGCGTAGGCGCGGCCGAGGCGGGGGCCGTCGTAGTTGCGGTATCCGATGTTGTGGATACGGGTCTGGTCGCCCGGGGCGGGGGCGACGGGGTGCTCAACGGCCATGGCCGACGGCCTCCTTGGACTCGCTGCCGGGCGCGCTGCCGGACTTGCTGCCGGGCGGGCTGCCCGACTCGCCGCCGGGCGGGCTGCCCGACTCGCCGCCGGGCGGGCCGACGGGCTCACTGCCGGGCGGGCCGACGGGCTCGGCGGCCGGTTCGTCGGTGAAGACCTCGGCGATGTGATGGCGGCGCTGCTCCATGCGCACCAGACCGAGGCCCAGGTCGGCCACCAGGTCGCGGACCAGGTCGTAGGTCTCCTCGCCGCGGGCGGTGAGCAGCAGTATGTGCCCGGCGCCGGGCAGTCCGCTGCCGGCCTGGACCTCCATACCGCGCGCGAGGAGGGCCTCGCGCATCGCGCGGGTGCCGTCCGGGTGGGTGTCGGAGTCGGTGACCTCGATGGCGAGGGTGGTGGTGATCTGGGTGAAGTCGGTGGTGGAGCTGGAGCGCAGCAGCTTGCCGCCGTCGACCACCACCACATGGTCGCAGGTGCGCTCCAGCTCGCCGAGGAGGTGGGAGGTGACCAGGACCGAGATGCCGAAATCGGTGTGGATCCGGCGGATCAGGCCGAGCATCTCGTCGCGGCCGACCGGGTCGAGGCCGTTGGTCGGCTCGTCGAGGAAGACCAGTTGCGGGTCATGGACCAGCGCCTGGGCGAGTTTGACGCGCTGCTTCATACCCGTCGAGTAGCCGCCGATGGGGCGGTAGCGCTCCTCGTAGAGCCCGACATGGCGCAGGGTGTCGGCGGTGCGCTCGCGCGCGGCGGTCGGCGGGAGGCCGGACATCCGGGCCATGTGCACGACGAACTCGGTGGCCGAGACATCGGGCGGCAGGCAGTCGTGCTCCGGCATGTAGCCGACGCGCTCGCGGATGGTGGCGCCCTTGGTCGCGACGTCGAGGCCGAGCACTTCGGCGCGGCCTTCCGTGGCGGGGGACAGACCCAGCAGGATCTTGATCAGGGTGGACTTGCCGGCTCCATTGGCTCCGACGAGTCCGGTCACACCGGGCCCGACGTCCACGGAGAGCCGGTCAAGAGCGGTCACCCGGGGGAACCGCTTGCTCAGGCTTTCGGTCGCGATCACAGTCACAGGGAAAACGGTAGTGACGCGGGCCACGCCGGTCGTCAACCCGGAGAGCCGTCTTCTCCTCACCCTGGAGTCGTACGGGACCCTTAAGGTCCCCCTGAAGGGGGGTGCGGGTCCCCCGGAGAACTTCTCGGGGGTTCTCGGAGGAGTCTCGGGGGAGCGTTCGGAAAGCCTCTCGGGGGACCCCCCGCAGAGTCGGCCGGGGAACCCCGGAGAGCCGACTGACCCCCGCCTTATTGACGCAGACTCTAACAAGTGCGAGATTCGGCAACGTCAAGTTACGACCACGTACCGCGACCGGTGGGGCGGGGATGCGATGACGACGGCGATGACGATGACGATGGCAATGACGACGACGACCGGGATGACGGGGACGACGGCGGTGACCGGCGGGTACACCGCGGACCGGCTGCGTGGCTTCCGTACCGTGCAGCGGCTGGCGTACGAGTGCGCCGAGGCGGTCGCCGCGCGGCTCGCGCCTGGGGTGACCGAGCGTGAGGCGGCCCGGATGCAGCGCATGTGGCTGCGCGAGCGCGGGGTGCGGGACTGGTTCCATCTGCCGTTCGCCTGGTTCGGCGACCGCACGGCGTTCGTGAACTTCCGGATCCCCCTCCAGTTCTTCCCGACGAACCGGGCGCTGGAGCCCGGCATGCCGTTCATCCTGGACATGGCCCCGGTGTTCGAGGGGTACACCGCCGATATCGGCTACTCCGGCTCGCTCGGCCCGAACCCGTTGCAGGACAGGCTGATGGCGGACCTGGAGGCGCATCGGGAGCTGATTCTGCGGGAAGTGCGGGAGCGGCGGTCGCTGCGGGAGATCTACGAGGACGTGGACCGGCTGCTGGTCCGCCAGGGCCATGCCAACCGGCATCGCGCCTATCCGTTCGGGGTGATCGCCCACAAGGTGGACCAGGTGAAGCAACGCCGCTGGTCACCGCAGGTCTTCGGGTTCGGCACCCAGTCCCTGAAGGGGCTCGCGGCCGACGCCCTGCACGGGCACCGCGAGGGCTGGTCACCGCTCTGGTCGCCGTACCGCTTCTCCGATCATCCGCCACGGCCGGGGCTGTGGGCGGTCGAGCCGCACCTCGGGTTCCGCGGCACCGGCGCCAAGTTCGAGGAGATCCTCGTGGTCACCGACGCGAAGGACCCCGAGGAGAGCGCCTTCTGGCTGGACGACGATCTGCCGCATGTGCGGCGCTGGGCGGAGGAGAAATGAACAACCAGGATGACATGGGCCGGAGGGATGCGGGGGACCCGGGAGACCCGGGAGACCTGAGGGATGTGGGGAACCCGGGGGACCCGGGAGACCCGAGGGATCTGGGAGACCCGAGGGATGTGAGAGGCCCAAGGGACCCGAAGGACCTGAGGGACCCGAAGGACCCGAAGGACACGGTCGGGCTGGAAGGCGCGCGGGAGCGCCTGGTGGCGACCGGCGGCGTCGAGCTGTGCGTGGCCGAACTGGGCGACAGCGCGGCCCCGACCGTCGTCCTGGTGCACGGCTACCCGGACAGCAAGGAGGTCTGGTCGAAGGTCGCCGCCCGGCTCGCCGACCGCTTCCATGTGGTGCTGTACGACGTCCGCGGCCATGGCCGGTCGACGGCCCCGCGTCCGCTGCGCGGTGGGTTCACCCTGGAGAAGCTGACCGATGACTTCCTGGCCGTGGCGGACGCGGTCAGTCCGGATCGGCCGGTGCATCTGGTGGGGCACGACTGGGGCTCGGTGCAGTCCTGGGAGTTCGTGACGGTCAAGCGCGCGGAGGGGCGGATCGCGTCCTTCACCTCCCTGTCGGGCCCGTCCCTGGACCACTTCGGCCACTGGATCGGCACCCGTCTGAAGCGCCCCACCCCGCGCCGCGCCGCACAACTCCTCAGCCAGGGCGCCAAGTCCTGGTACGTGTACGCGCTGCACACCCCGGCCCTCCCGGAGCTGGCCTGGCGCGGCCCGCTCGGCAGGCGCTGGCCCGGGATGCTGGAGCGGCTGGAGCGGGTCTCCGGCGACGGCTACCCCACCGCCTCGCTCCCCGAGGACGCCGCGCACGGCGCCTGGCTGTACCGCGACAACGTTCGCCGCCGTCTGAGCCGTCCCCGCGCCGACGCCTACGCCCACGCCCCCGTGCAGCTCATCACCCCCCTCGACGACGCCTTTCTCTCCGAGCGGCTCTACGACGATCTGGAACGGTGGGCTCCGCAGCTGACCCGTCGAACCCTGCCCGCCCGGCACTGGATCCCGCGCACCCGGCCGGAGCAGGTCGCCGCCTGGATCGAGGAGTTCATCAGCGGCGTCGAGGGCGGCAGGCCCGAGCCACGGACCGCCACCGGCCGCCATGCCGACCGGTTCGGCGGGCAGTTGGTGCTGGTCACGGGCGCGGGCAGCGGCATAGGGCGGGCCACGGCGTTCGCGTTCGCGGAGGCCGGGGCACGGGTGGTCGCGGTCGACCGGGACGGTGAAACGGCCGCCAGGACCGCCGAGATGGCCCGGCTGATCGGCGCCCCCGACGCCTGGCCGGAGACCGTGGACGTCTCCGACGAGGAGGCCATGGAGAAGCTCGCGGAGAAGGTCGCCACGGAGTACGGCGTGGTGGACGTCCTGGTGAACAACGCCGGTATAGGGCTGTCCGGTTCGTTCTTCGACACCACCACCGACGACTGGCGCCAGGTGCTGGACGTCAATCTCTGGGGAGTGATCCACGGCTGTCGGCTGTTCGGACGCCAGATGGCCGAGCGCGGGCAGGGCGGCCAGATCGTCAACATCGCCTCGGCGGCGGCCTATCAGCCGTCCAGGGCGCTGCCCGCCTACAGCACCACCAAGGCGGCCGTCCTGATGCTCAGCGAGTGTCTGCGCGCCGAACTCGCCGGTCAGGACATCGGAGTCACCGCCGTCTGCCCCGGCCTGGTCAACACCAACATCACCTCCACGGCCCGTTTCGCGGGCGTCGACGCGGAGGAGGAGAAGCGACGCCGGAAGCGCTCCGCGCGGCTGTACGGAATGCGCAACTACCCGCCGGAGAAGGTCGCGGACGCGATTCTGCGGGCCGTGGTGCGCAATGAGGCGGTGATTGCCGTGACGCCCGAGGCGCGCGGGGCACGGCTGCTGTCCCGCTTCCTGCCGGGGGCGCTGCGCGCGCTGGCCCGGGTGGAACCTCCGGTGTAGGGAGGGGAGTTGATTAAGTCCTGGCCGGAACCTGTGCGTTCACCAAATCACCTACAGCCAACCCTTTTTCGCGAAAGACCCTAAAACCGAAGGGCAGTTGTCCACAGAATCACCAATTCCCCTGTGGAAAACTACTGTTGGTTGTGGATCAAACCTGGGCCGTAAAAATCATATGCGTGATTCAGGTCTCGCCCGGCACCCTGACGGGATGGACGAACGACGTACCGTGAAGGTGTCGAAGTACCTCTCCAAGCACCTTCGCCATCAGCCCGAGCGGATCGGGCTGGAGCCGGACGCGGGCGGCTGGGTCGAGATCGACACCCTCATCGCCGCGGCGACGGCCCACGGCTTCCGGTTCACCCGCGAGGAACTGGACCAGGTGGTCGCCACGAACGACAAGAAACGGTTCGCGGTCGACGGCACCCGGATCCGCGCCAGCCAGGGCCACAGCATCGACGTGGACCTCGGCCTCGCCCCGGCCACCCCACCGGCGTACCTCTACCACGGCACGGTCGCCCGGTATCTCGACGCGATCCGCGCGGAGGGCCTCCGGCCGATGAACCGGCACGATGTGCATCTCTCCGCCGACCGGGAGACCGCGACCCGCGTCGGCGCCCGCCGCGGACGCCCGGTGGTACTCACCGTCGACTCCGGCGCGATGCACCGGGACGGCCATGTGTTCCAGGTCAGCGCGAACGGGGTGTGGCTGACGAAGGGGGTACCGGCGGGGTATCTGGGGTTCTCCGGGGGCGGGGGCGGGGGCGCCGGTGGTGGTGGCGGAGGCGGTGGCGGGGGCGGTGCCGGGGGCGGGAGCGCCGGTGGCGGTGGCGGGGGCGGTGGCGGAGGGGGCTGGCCGGAGGGGGCTGAGCGGGCTCGCGCCCGGCGGCCCGGGGTGTGAGCCCGAGGAAGGGCTCGGCGGACCCCTGCCCGGCGGCCCGACGAGGGCTGAGCGGACCCGCGCCAGGCGGCCCGACGGGCCCTGAGCGCACCCATGCCAGGCGGCCCGGCGAGGGCGAGGCAGGCTCGCGCCCGGCGGGCGTTTCATCGCATGATCGTGCCCATGGAGCACCTTCCCACCACCGAGGCCGCCGTCACCGCCCTCCGTGCCCTCGCCGAGGAGTACGGGCGGGAGATCCACGTCGGCCATGACATCGGCGCCGACCAGACCTCGCGGCGCAGCGCGGCGGGCGTCGGCGTGACCACCGACCCGGACGGTTCGCTGCCGCACGAGGCCTACGTCGAGTTCGGCGGCTCCCCCGTGGTGGATGTCCGGCTCTTTCCGGAGGACGACGCGCTGATCAAGGTCGACGGCGTGGAGTTCCACGACATCCCCCGCGACGAGGTGCCCGACTTCCTCCGCTCGGTCTTCGGCGGCCTGGCCTATGTCAAGGGCCGCTTCTTCCCGGCCGGCTTCCGCCTGATCGTGCCGCTGCCCGGCGACCGGACCTACAAGGAGCTGATCACGATGATCAGCCTCACACCGTGGCTTAGTGGGCAGGTGCGGTGAGGTGAGATGGGGTGAGGTGACTGTTTCACGTGAAACAGGCGCGGCAGGCTTAGGCTCGGATCCATGAACCTGCGCCTGAGCACCGTGATCCTTCCGCATCGCCGCTGGCAGGAGGGGGGTCGGGAAGCTTGGGAGCGGGCCGAGCAGCTCGGGTTCCACACCGGGTACACCTACGACCATCTGTCGTGGCGCAACTTCCGCGACGGCCCGTGGTTCGGGGCCGTCCCGACACTGACGGCCGCCGCGACCGTCACCGAGCGGATGCGTCTGGGCACGCTGGTCACCTCGCCGAACTTCCGCCACCCGGTGACCCTCGCCAAGGAGCTGATCTCGCTCGACGACCTCTCCGGCGGCCGGTTCACCCTCGGGATCGGCGCCGGAGGCACCGGCTTCGACGCCACCGCGCTGGGCCAGGAGCCCTGGACGCCCCGGGAGCGCGCCGACCGGTTCGGCGAGTTCGTCCCGCTGCTCGACCGGCTGCTCACGGAGGACGCCGTGTCGTACGAGGGCAACTACTACTCGGCGCACGAGGCCCGCAACATCCCAGGGTGTGTGCAGCGGCCCCGGCTGCCGTTCGCCGTCGCCGCGACCGGACCGCGCGGACTGCGCCTCGCCGCCCGCCACGGCCAGGCGTGGGTCACCACGGGCGACCCCCAGCTCTACGAGACCGGCACCCCCGAGCAGTCGGTCCGTGCCCTGCGCGGCCAGGCCGAGCGACTCGCCGACGCCTGCGCCGAACTGGGCCGGGAGGTGAACGCCCTGGACAAGATCCTGCTCACCGGGTTCACCCCGGACCGGTCCCGGCCCCTGGAGTCGCTGGACGCGTTCGTGGACTTCGCCGGACGCCACCGCGAGATCGGCTTCACCGAGATCGTCGTCCACTGGCCGATCCCGGACTCGGACTTCGCGGCGGACCAGAAGATCTTCGAGCAGATCGCGATGGAGGGGGTGGCGCAGTTGGGGTAGGTGGGGGGACTCTCCGGGGGGTTGGGAGCGGGAGCCCGGGAGCCCGGGGGGACAGTCCTGGAAGTCGGGTCCGCACGGTTCTGGGGACAGGGCGGACGATCCTCGGCACAGGGCGCCCCGCAACCCACCAGCCACACCTCGCCCCCACCCCGCCCCCCGCCCCCACCCACCCACGTACCCCCACCCAGTCGTACTGGCATATGCGCGACAATGACCCGGTGACCTCAGCGACTCGACAGCCCGACATCCCGGCCGCCGCCGCGCCGCCCCGACTCATCGCCACCGACCTCGACGGCACCCTGCTGCGCGACGACAAGTCGGTCTCCCCGCGTACCGTCGCCGCCCTCGCGGCGGCCGAGGAGGCGGGCATCGAGGTCTTCTTCGTCACCGGCCGCCCGGCCCGCTGGATGGATGTCGTCAGCGACCATGTCCACGGGCACGGCCTCGCCATCTGCGGCAACGGCGCCGCCGTCGTCGATCTGCACGGTGGCCCCGGCGCCCACCGCTTCGTCAAGGTGCGCGACCTGGCCCGGGACAACGCGCTGGACGCCGTACGGCTGCTGCGGGACGCGGCGCCCGGCACGGTGTACGCGGTGGAGCAGACGTACGGCTTCAACCAGGAGCCGGACTATCCCAAGCTGCACATGGAGATACCGGATGTGCTGGCGCCGGCCGAGGAACTCCTGCGCGGGGACACTCCGGGTGCGGGCGAGCCGGTGCTGAAGATCCTCGCCCACCATCCCACGCTCGACCCCGACGCCTTCCTCACCCTCGCCCGGACCGCCCTCGGCGACCGCGCCAATGTCACCCGGTCCAGCCCCAGCGCGCTGCTGGAGATCAGCGGGCCCGGAGTCTCCAAGGCCAGCACGCTCGCCCTGTGCTGCGCCGAGCGCGGGATCTCGCCCGAGGAGGTCGTGGCCTTCGGTGACATGCCCAACGATGTCGAGATGCTGACCTGGGCGGGCCGGTCGTACGCCATGGGCAATGCCCACCCGGATGTGATCGCCGCGGCCTCGGGGCGCACGGTCGCCAACAACGAGGACGGGGTGGCCGTGGTGATCGAACGGATGCTGAGGGAGCGGGTGGGATAGCGGGGCAGCCGACGCGGTCCGACGCGGTCCGGCGCAGTCCGACGCGGTCCGGCGCCCGGACCTCCCTCTCGGCTCACGCCCACCCGCCGCCGCCCCGCGCCGCCGCCCGGCTCACACCCCCACCCCCCTCCCCCGCAGCCACTCCACCGGATCCACCCCCGACCCCGGTTCCGGGGTGACCCGTACCTCGAAGTGCAGATGGGGGCCGGTGGAGTTGCCGGTCGTGCCGGACTGGCCGATCCACTGGCCGCCCGCCACCCGCTCCCCCTGGTCCACGGCCACCGACGCGAGATGGGCGTACTGCGTGTAGGACCCGCCCGGATGCTGGAGCACGAGTTGGATGCCGAAGGCCCCGCCGCAGCTCACCCGGACGACCCGCCCCGCCCCGACCGCCCGCACCGGCGTACCGATCGGCACCGCGAAGTCCTGCCCGGTGTGCCGGTCGGCCCAGCGCACCCCGCCGCTGCCGAACCCGGCGGAGAGTTCATACCCCTCCACCGGCGTCACCCAGCCCGCCGTGAACCCCTCCGGCGTCTGGTCCAGCCGAACCGCGCCCCGGCAACTGCCCGCCGCGGCAGACGCGTCGGCCTCGCCCTGCAACCGCCCCCGGGCCCGCTCCAGCTTGGCCTCGATGCGCTGCTTCAACTCGGCCAGTTCGGCGGTGTGCTCCTGGAGGTCCCGCCAGGCAGCCGCCGCCCTCGCCTCGTCGGCCGCGAGCAGCTTCTCCGCGCGCACGCTCTTGTCTACGGCCTGCCCGACGGCCGTGTTCGTCTGCGCGAGGGCATGCTGTCGGCGCATCAGTTCCTCGGGGCTGTGGGCCAGGACGATCCGCGCGGCCAGCGGCAGCCCCCCGCCGTCGCGGTACTGGGCGCGCGCGATCCGGCCGAGGTCTTCGTGGAGGACGACGATCTCCTGCCGCCGCTCGCCGAGCAGCCCCTCCAGCCGCCGGACCTCGGCCCGCTGGCGTTCCGCCTCTTGCCGACCCTCCTCGTACTGCCGACTGGCCGTCGCCGCGTCCGCGTAGAGCCGGGCCACCTGTGCCGCGACCGAGCCGTCCCCGCCCGCCGAAGGACCGGTCGGGCGGGCCGCGAGCACGGCCGCGGCGCAGAACAGCACCGTGACGAGCAGGGGACGACGGCGAAGTGAGCGCATGTCAGCGATCGTGGCCCGCGGGACGGGAGCGGGCGCGTTCACGTCGTACGGCCGGGGGACGGGTTGCTGCGGACGGGTGGAAACGGACGGCGACGGGTGCGCGGCTCAGCGTCCGGCCCACGGCCCGGCACCACGGCCCGACACCACGTCGTCCACCACCTGACCCGGCCCAGATACGGCATCCAGCGCCCTCCCACGGCCGACGTCCATCACCCGGCCCGCCCCGGCCCGGCATCCACCACCCCGCCCCGCCCCGCCCGACCCAGCGTCCACCAGCCCCACCCGGCCGGACATCCACCACCCCACCCCACCCCAGCGCCCACCACCCCACCCGCCCCAGCGTTCAATACACCCCGGCGTTCACCACACCCCGGCGTTCAATACGGCGCCTCCCACACCACCGTCGCCCCGCCCCCCTCCGGTCCGATGCCCGGCCCGTACCAGCTGTCGCCGCCCAGGGACTCCGCGCGGAGCCTGAGGTTGCGCAGTCCGCTGCGCCGGCCGCCCTCGCGGATGCCGACCCCGTCGTCGGCGACGGTGAGGCGGACGCCCTCCCGGCCGTCCGGGAGCCGTACCGTTGCGTCGACCACCACCTCGATCCGTGAGGCACCGGCGTGCCGGAAGGCGTTGGAGAGCGCCTCGCGCAGCGCGGCGATCAGGTTCTTGCCGGTCGGCTCGCCGACCAGGGTGTCCAGCGGGCCGATGAACCGGTGCGCGGGCTTGAAGCCGAGCGGCACCGCGGCCGTGCTGACCTCCCGCAGCACCCGGGTGCGCAGCCCGGACGGCACCTCGGCCGGACCCTGCTGGAGCGCGAAGATCGCGGTGCGGATCTCCTGGATGGTGACATCGAGTTCGTCCACCGCCCGGCCCACCCCATCCCGCACCTCGGGCACCACCGAGCGGCGCTGCGCGCTCTCCAGCATCATGCCGGTCGCGAACAGCCGCTGGATGACGAGATCGTGCAGGTCACGGGCGATCCGGTCGCGGTCCTCGTAGACCGCGAGCCGCTCCCGGTCCCGCTGGGCCTCCGCCATCATCAGCGCCAGCGCCGCCTGGGAGGCGAACTGGATCGCCAGGGTGCGTTCGGCCTCGGTGAAGGGGCGTTCGCCGCGCGCCCGGGGCAGCACCAGGGTGCCGAGGACCCGGCCGTCGCTCTGCAACGGCAGCATCATCGTCGGCCCGTACAGCTGGGCGAGGTCGGTGACCATCCGGTGGTCGGTGGCGGCGTCCTCCAGGAACACGGCCTGTCCGACGAGGAGTTCGGCGACGATCCGGCTGTCCGGCGGGATGACCCGCCCGAGGGCCCCGGCGGACCGGTCGGCGGCGGCCACGGCGACGATCTCCAGCCCGCCCTCGTCGGCGGGCAGCAGTACGAACCCGGCGGCCGACCCGGACAGGCGCCGGGCCTGCTCGGCGACGACCTGGAGGGCGTCGTCCGCGTCCTGCCCGGACAGCAGCGCGGTGGTGACGGCGACCGACCCGTCGATCCACCGTTCGCGCTGCTTGGCGGCCTCGTAGAGCCGGGCGTTGCCGATCGCGATGCCCGCCTCGGTGGCCAGCACCCGCACCATGCCCAGGTCATCGGTCCCGAACGGGCCCCCGCCGCGCTTCTCGGAGAGATAGAGATTGCCGAAGATCTCGCCCTGCACCCGGATCGGGACGCCCAGGAAGCTGCGCATCGCCGGGTGGTGCGCGGGAAAGCCGCAGGCGCGCGGGTCGCCGCTCAGATCGTCCAGCAGTACCGGTCCCGGGTCGTGGATGAGCGCCCCGAGCAGCCCCCGGTGCCCGTCCGGCAGACGGCCGATCCGGCGGGCCGTCTCCGCGTCGATGCCGTGGTAGACGAAGTCGGCCAGGCCGTCCCGGTCCTCGGCGACCACGCCGATCGCGGCGTAGCGGGCGTCGGTCAGGGAGGCCGCGGTCTCGCAGATGCGGTCCAGCGTGGAGTGCAGTTCCAGGCCGCTGCCGACCGCCCGCATCGCCTCCAGCAGCCGCGCGACCCGTCCACCCGGCCTGCTGGGGAGCCCCTCACCGGGGGCGAGGGGCTCGGGGGAGCCGGAGGACGGGACGACAGCTGCCATGCCCTGAGGGTAATTAGTCCCATTTGCCATGGAAAGCGGGAGGACCGGAAAGCCACCGAACGCCTACCGGCCCTCACTCATGGACACCCCGCCCAGGCCGATGCCTACGCCCACGCCCAGGCCCATCCCCAGGCCCCATCCCGATGCCCACACCCACACCTACGCCCCCGCCCCCACCAGCCCCTCCGTCTCCGCCTCCCGCGCCGCCAGCTCCCGCAGCGGCCCCTCCACCGCCACCAGCTCCGCGTACGTCCCCCGCTGCACCACCCGTCCCGCGTCCAGGACGACGACCTCGTCCACGGCGTCCAGTCCGGCCAGCCGATGGGTGATCAGCAGGGTCGTCCGGCCCTCCGTCGCGGCCAGCAGATCCGCGGTGAGCGCGTCGGCGGTCGGCAGATCGAGATGCTCGGCCGGTTCGTCCAGGACCAGCACCGGGAATCCGGCGAGCAGCGCCCGGGCCAGCGCGAGCCGCTGCCGCTGGCCGCCCGAGAGCCGCGCCCCGTGCTCCCCGACCAGCGTGTCCAGCCCGTCCGGCAGCCCCTCGGCCCACTCCAGCAGCCGGGCCCGGCCCAGCGCGTCCCGCAGTTCCGCCTCGGTCGCGTCCCGCCGCGCCAGCAGCAGATTCTCCCGGACGGAACTGTCGAAGAGGTGCGCGTCCTGAGCGCACAGCCCGACCAGCGCCCGTACGTCGTCCCCGTCGAGGGCGTACGCGTCCACCCCGGCCAGCGTGTACGCGCCCGCATCCGCGTCCAGGAACCGCAGCAGCACCTGCGCCAGCGTGGACTTGCCCGCGCCGGACGCGCCGACGACCGCGATCCGGCGGCCCTCGCCGAGGGTGAGGTCGACCCCGGCGAGCGCGTCCCGGTCCTGCCCGGCGTACCGGGCGGTGAGCCCCTTGAGGACGACCGGGAACGGCGAGGCGGGTGCCTGCCGGGGCCGCTCCGGCTCCCGTACCGGCTCCGGCGCGTCCAGCACCTCGTACACCCGCTCGGCGCTCTTGTGGACGCGTTGCCGGAAGCGGACCGCGATCGGCATGCCGAGCACCGCCTCGAAGGCGGCGAGCGGGGTCAGCACGACCACGGCCAGCAGCAGCCCGTCCAGCCGCCCGGCGGCCACCGCCTGGACGCCGACCAGCGCGGCCCCGGCGACGGTGAGGCCGGTGATCAGCGCGGTCAGTCCGTCGCCGAGGGCGGTCGCGGTGGCGGCCCGCGAGGTGATCCGGGTGAGCACCGCGTCCGCCTCCCTCGTCTTCGCGGTACGGGCGGGCAGGGCGCCCGCGACGGTGAGTTCGGCGGTGCCGGTGAGCAGATCGGTGACCCGGGTGGCCAGTTCGCCCCGGGCGGGGGCCATCCGGCGTTCCGCGCGCCGGGACACGGCCCCGGCGATCAGCGGCACCCCGGCACCGGCCAGCAGCAGCCCCACCGCGAGCACCGCGCCCGCCTCGGGCAGCAGCCAGGCCGTGAAGCCGACGGACGCGGCCGAGACCGCCACCGCCGCACCGGCCGGCAGCAGCCAGCGCAGCCAGTAGTCCTGGAGCGCGTCCACATCGGAGACCAGCCGGGACAGCAGATCGCCCCGGCGGGTCCGGCGCAGCCCGGCGGGCGCCAGCCGCTCAAGACGCCGGTAGACGGCGACGCGGGTGTCGGCGAGCATCCTGAGCACGGCGTCGTGCGACACCAGCCGCTCTGCGTAGCGGAAGACCGCGCGGCCGATGCCGAAGGTCCGGGTTGCCGTGACGGCCACCATCAGATACAGCACCGGCGGCTGCTGCGAGGCGCGGGAGATCAGCCAGCCGGAGGTGGCCATCAGCCCGACCGCGCTGCCGAGCGCGAGGCTCCCCAGCAGCAGCGCCAGCCCGAGCCGGCCGCGCCGGGCGCCGGACATGGCCCGCACCCGCGCCAGCACATGCCCCGTCCGGCCCGGCCGGGGCACCTCGGCGGCCTCGTCCTCGGGACGCCGGACCACGGCGGCACCGGGCACCCCGTCGAACGGCCACGCCTCGATCTCGTCGGCCTCCTCGACCGGTTCCAGGGCGGCGGGCCGAGCCACCCCGCCCCCAGCTTCCAGCAGCGCCCCGCTCCCGCTCCCCGACGCCGCCTCCGTCAGCCGCACCACCCGGTCCGCCACCGCCAGCAGCGCCGGACGGTGCACCACCAGCAGCACGGTCCGCCCGGTCGCCAGCCGCCCCACCGCCCGGACGACCTCGGCCTCGGTCTCCCCGTCCAGCGCGGCCGTCGGCTCGTCCAGCAGCAGGACGGGCCGGTCGGCGAGGAACGCGCGGGCCAGCGCGAGCCGCTGCCGCTGCCCCGCCGACAGCCCGGCCCCGTCCTCGCCGAGCACCGTCCCGGCGCCTTCGGGCAGCGCGTCCACGAACTCCAGCGCCCCCGCGTCCGCGAGCGCCCGCCGTACGGCGGTGTCATCGGCGTCGGGGCGGGCGAGGCGGACGTTCTCGGCGATGCTCGCCGCGTACAGATGCGGGCGCTGCGGCACCCAGGCGATCCGGGACCGCCATTGCTCCGGGTCGAGATCGGCCAGGTCGGTACCGCCGACCCGCACCCGGCCCGCGCTCGGCCGGACGAACCCGAGCAGCACGTTCAGCAGCGTGGACTTGCCGGTGCCGCTGGGCCCGACCAGCGCGACCGTCTCGCCGGGTGCCACGGTGAGCGACACCTCGGACACGGCGTCGGCGCCCCGGCCGGGGTAGCGGACGGTCACCGACTCGAAGGCCACCGCACCCTCCGGGACAGCCCCCGTACCCGGCTCCGGCACCGGTGTCTCCAGCACCTCGAAGATCTCCTCGGCCGCCGCCAGCCCCTCGGCCGCCGCGTGGTACTGCGCGCCCACCTGCCGCAGCGGCAGATACGCCTCCGGCGCCAGGATCAGGATCACCAGGCCGGTGTAGAGATCGGATTCACCGTGCACCAGCTGCATCCCGATGGTGACCGCGACCAGCGCGACCGAGATGGTGGCGAGCAGTTCCAGCGCGAAGGAGGAGATGAAGGCGATCCGCAGCGTCCGCATGGTCGCCTGCCGGTACTCGCCGGTGATCCGCCTGATCGACTCGGCCTGCGCCTTGGCCCGGCCGAAGACCTTGAGCGTCGGCAGCCCCGCCACCACATCCAGGAAGTGCCCCGACAGCCGGGACAGCAGCCGCCACTGACGGTCCATCCGGTTCTGGGTGGCCCAGCCGATCAGCACCATGAAGACCGGGATCAGGGGCAGGGTGGCGACGATGATCGCGGCGGACACCCAGTCCTCGGTGACGATCCGCGCCAGCACCGCCACGGGAACGACCACCGCGAGCCCCAGCTGCGGCAGATAGCGGGCGAAGTAGTCGTCCAGGGCGTCGATGCCCCGGGTGGCGAGGGCGACCAGCGAGCCGGTGCGCTGTCCGCTCAGCCAGCCGGGGCCGAGCGCGGCGGCCCGCTCCAGCAGCCTGCCCCGCAGCTCCGACTTCACGGCCGCGCCGGCCCGGTGTGCGGCGAGTTCGGTGAGCCAGGACACCAGCGCCCGCCCGACCGCGACGGCCACCAGCAACAGCAGGGGAGTACGCAGTTCGGCGACCGGCAGCCCGCCCTGGAAGGCGCCGACCACCACCTCGGCGATCAGCATGGCCTGGGCGATCACCAGACCGGCCCCGAGGACACCGAGACCGACGACCGCCACCAGGAAGAGCCGGGTGGCTCGGGCGTAGCGCAACAAGCGGGGATCGATTGGTTTCACGTGAAACAGGCCCTTCGGTCCGATCCGATGACAACGGGAACGGGGTGATCAGGGGGGAGTCAGAGGGGTGACTCAGGGGGTGACTCGGAGGGGGGTGACTCGGGGGATGTTTCACGTGAAACACCCCCCGATGCCGGACACAGTGCCCAATGCCCGACTCAGTGCCCGATGCCGGACTCCAGCACAAGCGGCCGGACTCAGTGCACAGGGTCAGCAATGTGCTGCGTACCGATCCGCTTGCGGAACACCCAGTAGGTCCAGGACTGGTACAGCAGCACGATCGGAGTGGCGATCGCCGCGCACCAGGTCATGATCTTCAGGGTGTAGGGACTCGACGAGGCGTTGGAGACCGTGAGGCTCCAGTCCGCGTTGAGCGAGGACGGCATGACATCCGGGAAGAGCGAGAGGAACAGCATCGCCACGGCGGCGACGATGGTCACCCCCGAGAAGGCGAACGACCAGCCCTCGCGCCCCACCTGGTTGGCCCCGAGCGCCGCGACCAGCCCCACCACCGCCACGACCAGGGCGATCAGGCTCCAGCCGTTGCCGTCCCGGACCTGCGTCCAGAGCAGGAACGCCAGCGCTGCCACGGCGGTGAGCAGACCGACCCACAGGGCCAGCCTGCGCGCCCGCTCCCGGATGTCACCGACCGTCTTCAGCGCCGTGAACACCGCCCCGTGGAAGGTGAACAGGGTCAGCGTCACCACCCCGCCCAGCAGGGCGTACGGGTTGAGCAGATCCCAGACATTGCCCACGTACTCGAAGTCCTGGTCGATCTTCACTCCGCGCACGATGTTGCCGAAGGCGACGCCCCAGAGGAAGGCGGGGATCAGCGAGCACCAGAAGATCGCGTTCTCCCAGTTGCGCTGCCACTTCTCCTCGGGCCGCTTGGCCCGGTACTCGAAGGCCACCCCCCGCACGATCAGCGAGACGAGGATGATCAGCAGCGGCAGATAGAAGCCGGAGAAGAGCGTGGCGTACCACTCGGGGAAGGCGGCGAAGGTCGCGCCGCCCGCGCTGAGCAGCCACACCTCGTTGCCGTCCCAGACCGGGCCGATCGTGTTGATCAGCACCCGCTTCTCGGGCCGGTTGCGGGCCAGCAGCTTGGTGAGCACCCCGACCCCGAAGTCGAAGCCCTCCAGGAAGAAGTAGCCGATCCACAGGACGGCGATCAGGACGAACCAGACGTCGTGCAGTTCCATGACTGTGCAGCTCCCTCGGCCTAGTAGGAGAAGGCCATCGGCTTGTCGGCGTCACGGGAGTCGCCGCCGATCTTCGTGGGCGGGTTGAGATCGGCCTCGGTCAGCTCGGGCGGCCCGGCCTTGATGTACTTGGCGAGCAGCTTGACCTCGATCACGGCGAGGATCGCGTACAGCGAGGTGAAGACGATCATCGAGGTGAGGACCTCGCCCTGGGAGACACCGGGGGAGACCGCGTCCCGGGTCTGGAAGAGCCCGTAGACGACCCAGGGCTGGCGGCCCATCTCGGTGAAGATCCAGCCCCAGGAGTTGGCGATCAGCGGGAAGGCCAGGGTCCAGATCGCGATCCGCCAGTACCACCTGCCGACCCGGTCGCCCAGGGGCTTGCGCAGCAGCACGAGGTTCGGCACCTCGTCCTCGCCGGTCCGGTACTGCCGGGAGAGCAGGAACTTCTTGCGGGTCAGCCACAGCCCGAGGAGTCCGATGGCCAGGGAGGTCATCCCGAAGCCGATCATCCAGCGGAAGCCCCAGTAGGCGACCGGGATGTTGGGCCGGTAGTCACCGGGTCCGTACTTCTCCTGCTCGGCCTTGTTGACATCGTTGATGCCGGGGACGAACGAGCTGAAGTCGTTGTGGGCCAGGAAGGACAGCAGGCCGGGGATCTCTATGGCGACCTTGTTGTGGCCCTCGTCGACATCGCCGTAGGCGAAGACCGAGAAGGGCGCCGGCGCCTCGCCGTCCCAGAGGGCCTCGGCGGCGGCCATCTTCATCGGCTGCTGCTCGTACATGATCTTGCCGAGGGTGTCGCCGCTGATCGCGGTGAACAGTCCGCCGATGGCCACGGTCACCAGGCCGAGCCGCAGCGAGGTCCGCATCTCGCCGATGTGCCGCTTGCGCACCAGATGGAAGGCCGCGATACCGACCATGAACGCGCCGCCGGTGAGGAAGGCCGCCGAGAGCGTGTGGAACGCCTGGGCCAGCGCGGTGTTCTGGGTCAGTACCAGCCAGAAGTCCGTCAGCTCGGCCCGGCCGCGCTCTCCGTTGATCTTGTAGCCGACCGGGTGCTGCATCCAGGAGTTGGCCGCGAGGATGAAGTACGCCGACAGGATCGTGCCGATCGACACCATCCAGATACAGGCCAGATGGATCTTCTTCGGCAGCTTGTCCCAGCCGAAGATCCACAGCCCGATGAAGGTCGACTCGAAGAAGAAGGCGATCAACGCCTCGAAGGCGAGCGGGGCGCCGAAGATGTCACCGACGAACCGGGAGTAGTCGGACCAGTTCATACCGAACTGGAACTCCTGGACGATGCCGGTGACCACGCCCATCGCGATATTGATCAGAAAGAGCTTGCCCCAGAACTTGGTGGCTCTGAGGTACTTCTCCTTCTCCGTGCGCACCCAGGCGGTCTGGAGTCCGGCCGTGAGAGCGGCCAGCGAGATCGTCAGGGGGACGAACAGGAAGTGGTAGACGGTCGTGATGCCGAACTGCCAACGCGCCAGGGTCTCTGGCGCCAAAGCCATTTCCACGTCGTCAGTCTCCTTACAGCCGTGGACACAGTGGCAGTTTGCCCCTTATGTCACACCCAACCAGGGAGCAACCGGGACACGCTTGTGAACGCGTTCACATTCACAAGCCATTATGACGTACCGATTTTCGACTCTTGACAGGGGGTCCCCATCTTGGATGGGGGTGGTGATCCGGTCAGTCGGATGGGGCTGGTGATCCAGAACTGATCGCGGCATACGAAACCGACCAAGGCCATACGAAAGGGCACGGCGCCCCCGACACGCCGTGCCCTCTACGACCTGTGCCCTCTACGAGCCGTGCCCCCCAGCAGACCAGCGGAGCGCTACAGCTCCTTGCGGAACCCCTCCGCCGCCCGCAGGAAGATGTCGTTCCCCTCGGTCTCGCCGATCGTCACCCGGACCCCCTCGCCCGCGAACGGCCGCACCACGGCCCCCGCACGCTCACACGCCTGGGCGAACGCGGTCGTACGCTCCCCCAGCCGCAGCCAGACGAAATTGGCCTGCGTGTCCGGCACCGTCCAGCCCATGGCGCGCAGCGCGTCGGCCACCCGGGTGCGCTCGCACACCAGCGAACCGACCCGCCCGAGCAACTCGTCCTCCGCCCGCAGCGAGGCGATCGCCGCTTCCTGCGCGAGCTGGCTCACCCCGAACGGCACCGCCGTCTTGCGCAGCGCCGCCGCCACCGGCTCGTGCGCCACGGCGAAACCGACCCGCAGCCCGGCCAGGCCGTACGCCTTGGAGAAGGTCCGCAGCACGCAGACGTTCGGCCGGTTCCGGTACAGCTCGATGCCGTCGGGCACCTCGGGGTCCCGGATGAACTCCCGATACGCCTCGTCCAGCACCACCAGGACATCGCCGGGCACCCGGTCCAGGAACCGCTCCAGCTCGGGCCGCCGCACGACGGTGCCGGTGGGGTTGTTGGGGTTGCAGACGAAGATCAGCCGGGTCCGCTCGGTGATCGCGTCGGCCATGGCGTCCAGATCGTGCACCTCGCCGCCGGTCAGCGGCACCTGCACCGACCGGGCCCCGCTGATCTGCGTGATGATCGGGTACGCCTCGAAGGACCGCCAGGCGTAGAGCACCTCGTCGCCGGGGCCGGCGGTGGCCTGGATGAGCTGCTGGGCGACACCGACCGAGCCGGTGCCGGTGGCGAGATGCGTGAGCGGCACCCCGAACCGGTCCGACAACTCGTTCATCAGCCCGGTGCAGGCCATGTCGGGGTAGCGGTTGAAGGACGAGACGGCGGCCGAGACCCGCTCCAGCACCCCGGGCAGCGGGGGGTAGGGGTTCTCGTTGGAGGACAGCTTGTACGCCTCCGGCCCCCCGGAGGCGGCCGGCTTGCCCGGCTTGTAGGTGGGGATCCCCTCCAGCACGGCGCGCAGCCTGGGGCTCGTCTCGGTCACCGCAGTCCTCCTCGCGACCACCGGCGGCCCATCGCTGCCCCCGGCATCCAATACTGCATACCTTAGGAGGATTCGGCCGCGCTGCGTAGCGGTCGGCGGAGAGGCGGCTTTCCGGGAACGGGCTCCAAGGAACCCCCACCCCCAGAGTTCACCACCCCTCCCCCCACCGTTCCAACGAGTCCCACCCTCCTCACGGGCATCAGGGGCATCACCGCACGAACCTGTACGAATGCAGGGGGCGCCTCACATATATCTATGCGCCGGTGGCTCGCGCCGTGGCGCGCATCCCCCGTGAAGGTGAGTTGAGACCTCTTCGAAACATCGGGCACTTGGCAGGCGGGTGCTCGCCGACAAGTCACGTACTGCACTAAACGCCGCCAAGTCCCTTACATTCCAAGGCATTTCATCCCGTGAGACCATGCAGAAACGTGCCTGTCAACGGGTGCATATGCGCCCGCCCTACCCCGCCGCCTGAGCCCTACTATCGGCTCGCCATGACAGCAGCAGGGAAGCACCAGGTGAGCCGCGCGGAAACCTCACGTCGAGGCAGCCGGCCGAGCCGAGCGGGCATCAGAGACGTGGCCGCCGCCGCCGGAGTGTCCATCACGACCGTCTCCGATGCCCTGAACGGCAAGGGCAGACTCCCCGATGCCACCCGACGCCACGTTCGTGAGGTCGCCGACCGGCTCGGATATCGCCCTTCGGCGGCGGCCCGAACCCTCCGTACCGGCAAGTCGGGACTGATCGGCCTGACCGTGACGACGTACGGGGATGAACCTTTCACCTTCACCGAGTTCGCGTACTTCGCCGAGATGGCCAGAGCCGCCACCTCCGCCGCGCTCGCCCGCGGCTACGCCCTCGTCATCCTCCCGGCGACCTCACGCCACGACGTCTGGTCCAACGTCGCCCTGGACGGCACGGTCGTCATCGACCCGTCCGACCAGGACCCGGTGGTCAGCGAACTGGTACGGCAGGGATTACCCGTCGTCTCCGACGGCCGCCCGGCCGGGGCGCTGCCGGTCACCGCGTGGGTGGACAACGACCACGAGGCCGCCGTACTCGGCATCCTCGACCATCTCGCCGACGCCGGAGCCCGCAGGATCGGCCTGCTGACCGGCACCACGACCGACACCTACACCCATCTCTCCACCACCGCATACCTTCACTGGTGCGAACGCGTGGGCCAGGATCCGGTGTACGAGGCGTACCCCGCCCACGACCCGTGCGCGGGCGCCGTCGCCGCCGATCGTCTGCTCGCCCGCCCGGACCGCCCGGACGCGGTGTACGGACTCTTCGACCCCAACGGCACCGATCTGCTGGCCGCCGCCCGCCGCTATGGACTGCGGGTCCCGGACGATCTGCTACTGGTGTGCTGTAGCGAATCCACGGTGTACGCCAACACCGAGCCGCCCATCACCACGCTCTCCCTGAAGCCGCGCCGCATCGGCACGGCCGTCGTCCAGCTCCTCATCGACGCCATCGAGGGCGTCGACACCGACCACCCGGTCGAGCAGGTGATACCGACGGAACTGATCGTGCGGACGTCGTCCCAGCGGCGGTCGCCGCGCACCACGGTCAGCCCGCCGAGGTCACCGGAGAACCGGTAGCGCCGCGGCGTGGCACCGGGCCGGGCACGAGGGCGGGACAGCGGCGGTCGCCGGGGTCCCGCCCTCGGCGTGTCCCGCGCCGGGCGCCTCGCGGCGCTGTACCGAGGGGCCGACGGGGGCGGGAGCGGGCGTCTGCGGAGTGCGGCAGTCGGCATCGGCGGGGGCAGGGGCAGGGGCGAGGGTGCGGCAGTCGGCGTCGACATCGGCGTCGCCGGGCGTGCGGTGCTCGGCCCCCAGGGTGTCGCCCGGCCCCAGGGCGTTCCGGGAAGGGCGTGCCGGTCGGCGATGCGCGCGCGGTCGCGTGGTGGCCGCCCAGTGGAACTGGAACCGTCCCGTCAAGGGGCCGTCCCACCCGGCGGAGGGAGGGCAAAGCCCGACCCAATCGGGGCGAAAGCCGCGGTGAACAGGAGTCTTGCTCCGATTCACCACCCCTGGGTCATCACATGGCACGATCCGCATTCCTATGATGGGCCCACGACACCGCGGGCCGCTGCGACCAGGCAGTCCGATGCGGTGCAGCGGCGGCGATGGTGGAGGGGTCGATGACTCAGGGGGCCGGTCAGGGACCCGAGGTGGAGCGGACGGCGACGTTGCGCGACTTCCGGGTGCCCGCGTACGTCCATGAGGCCGGCCCGTACGCCCCCGGCGCGCACCCCGCCGAGGCCCCGGCGCCGGCCGTTTCCACTCCGGCCGCGCAGCCCCTCGACGAGCCCGAGGGCTATACGCCGACCCAGCGCGACCTGCCGGTGATCAACCGCGGGGACACTCTTCAGGTGACCGTCACCCCGGCCGCCGAGACCGCCGCCGCCGAGCATCCCGACGCCGGGTCCGGCCCGCTGTATGTCGTCGGTGATGTGCACGGCTACCTCGATGAACTCGTCGCCGCGCTCCATGAGCAGGGTCTGATCGACGACGCCGGACAGTGGTGCGCGGGCACCGCCCGGCTGTGGTTCCTCGGCGATTTCACCGACCGCGGCCCCGATGGCATCGGTGTCATCGATCTGGTGATGCGGCTGTCCGCCGAGGCCGCCGCCGCCGGCGGCTACTGCAAGGCGCTGATGGGCAATCACGAACTGCTGCTCATCGGCGCCAAGCGGTTCGGCGACACCCCGGTCAACTCCGGCGCCGGGACCGCCACCTTCCAGGCCGCCTGGCTGCTCAACGGCGGCCAGAAGGTCGACATGGACCGCCTCCAGGACCACCATCTCCAGTGGATGGCCCGGCTCGACGCCATGGAGGAGATCGACGACCATCTCCTCGTCCACTCGGACACCACCGCTTATCTCGACTACGGCCGGTCCATCGAAGAAGTCAACGACACCGTCCGCGAGACCCTCACCCGCAACGATCCGGACGAAGTCTGGGACCTCTTCCGCAAGTTCACCAAGCGCTTCTCCTTCCGCGACGAGGGCGGCGCCGACGCCGTACGATCCCTGCTCGATACGTACGGCGGCACCCGGATCGTTCATGGCCACAGCCCGATTCCGTATCTGCTGGGCGAAGTGGGTTCCGAGGAGGGTGAGGACGAGTCCCGGCCCGCGGTCGAGGGACCGCATCTCTACGCCGGTGGCCTCGCCATCGCCATGGACGGCGGAGTCACCATGGCCGGAAAGCTGCTGGTGCAGCAACTTCCCCTGCATGGCTGACGTTTTTCCGGGCAGGCGACCCCTCCCAACCGTCCCACCGGAACGGCGTACGACCGCGCGGAACACTGGGCAATTTCGGTAAACCCCCTGTCACCGTGTGCCGTCGCCGCTCTACCATCGGCTTATCCGTAGCAGGCTCCCCTCCGTTTCTGCCCGACGGCTCGTCCGCATGCGAGCCCCAAGCCCTACGGAGCATCGGGGGATGCACATGAACAGCGTTCCGCAGCACCTGCTGAGCGAGGACCGCCAAGAGTACGAGCGGATCCTCGATGAGGCGCTGCGCTCCGCACCACACCGTCCGGAGCTGGCATCGGTCGGCCAGCGGCTCAACCCGGAACAACTGCGCACCATGGCACTCAACGCCACGGCCCAGATAACGACCGCCGCGGCGATCGAGTACCAGCACTATGTGAAGGTCCGCGAGGAAGTGCGCCATCCGGCGCCGTCCGGCCCGTCACCCCTGCATGACTCCGGCTCCCATGAGTCGGGTCCGGGGTCGGGTCCGGTGGGGCTCGCCGCCACCATGGGGGAGGTCGGAGAGACCGCCGGCGCCGGTGTCGTCGCCGTCGTCGCGGTGCTGGCTCCCGTCCTCGCCGGTACGGCCGCGGCGATCTTTCTGCTGGTCGGATATCTCCTCAGAATGGTCGCGCCCGATCTGACGTTCGGCGAGACCCTGCTCACCACGGGCTGGGTCTTCGGCGGGGTGACCGCCGTGGCGATCCTGATCGCCGCCGTCGGACTGCTGATCACCGCGCTACGCAACCGGCCGTCGAGGGAGAGCGGTCCCTACGGCGAACCGGGAGGGGAGGTGGCACAGGCCAGGGAAGCCTGGCGCGATGCGCTGCTGGAGCGCGGCATCATGCCGTTCCTGCGCGATGCGCTCGCCACCGCTCCCGGCCCGGCCGCCCTGCACAGTACGGCGCCGTCCGCACCGAGCGGCCGGATGCCGCACCTGGGCTACGACCGCCCCGGCTTCACCAGCCCCGGCGACGGCTCCTCGGGCTCCCGCCCGAGGTTCAGCAGTCCGGACTACACCAGCCCGGACTTCGGGGGGCCGGAGCACAAGCCGGAGTAGTCCCGCCCCGCGTCCCTTGCGCTCCCGCACGGACGCCGCCGGACCGGAACCGAGCCGGTACACCCGCCGACGGGGGCGGGCAGGCACCGACCGGTGACGGTCCTCACGGCGTGCCGTGGCGGGGGCGTGTGCGTGTGGTGGGTGGGTGGGTGTGTGGGCTGTTTTGGTGGTGGTTGGGTGGGTGGGCTGCCTTGGTGGTGGTGTCGTGGGCCAGGGATCCCGCCAGTGTCAGAGGATCCCCGCGCGGCGCGCGGCCGTGATCCAGTTCGGGAACTCCGACAGCAACCGGTCGTACAGCTCCGCGTCGGGGACCGAGCTGATGTCGTCCACGGCGAAGAAGCCGACGTTGTCGACCCGGCGGCCGGGCAGCGTGTCGAACCGCTCCAGCACCCCGTAGTTGGCCTTCCCCAGTCCCACGAACTGCCAGAAGACCGGCTCCTCCACCGCCTCCCGCAGCTCCCTCTCGATCTGGTCGTTGCGATAGACCCCGCCGTCGGAGAAGAACAGCACCAGCGTGGGTGCCGCGGCGGGATGCCCTCTCACGTAGTCGCGTACCTCGGCGATCACCTTCTGTTCCTCGTTCTGGATACCCACCGCCCGCATGTCCACCTGCCCCGGCTGGAGCCCGCGCTGCGGCTTCTTGCGGCCGAAGAGGCTCAGCTGTCCGACCCGGACATGCAGGCGCAGCCACTCGGGCAGCTCCCCCAGCCGCAGATCGGGCAGCCGCGCGGGGTTCGACGCGAACGTCCATGCCTGCATCTCCCCGTCGTCGTCCAGTTGCGCCGCCACCGCCGCCATTCGCTCCACGACATCGGCGACCACCCCGCGCGTATACAACGGCGACATCGACCCCGAGGCGTCGAGCACGAGGATCACCCGTGCGACGACGCCCTCCGCGCCGTGCTTGCGCAGACTGACCGCCACCTGCTCCTTGCGCAGGGACAGCCGCTTGCGCATGTCCACGGGCAGCTGCTCCTCGCCCTTGGTGAGGCGGGGACCGGAGGCCCCTGACGGGCCGGGCGCGGGCTGGGTGGGAGCCGCCTGGGGTATCGGGGGTGCGGGCGGAGTGGCCGGGGCTGGCACCCGTGCCGCCGGGGTGGGCGTGGGTGTGGAGGTGGGAGCCGGGGTCTGCGGGGCGCTCTCCGGCTCGTCGACACTGATGCCGAAGTCCGTCGCAAGTCCCGCGAGCCCGGAGGCATAGCCCTGGCCCACGGCACGGAACTTCCACTTTCCCTGCCGCCGGTACAGCTCACCCCCGATGAACGCGGTCTCGGTCGTCGCCGCCATCTCGAACCGGGCCAGCTCCGACGAGGTCCCGGCGTCCAGGAGCCGCAGGGTCAGCCCCGGCACCTGGCCGAACGTCCCGCCGTCCGCCGAGGCGCACAGCACGATCCGCTCGATGTCCGGCTCCAGCGCGCCGAGGTTCACCCCGACCGTGTCCGTCGACCCCGCCCCCGTCTGCTGCTTTCCCTGGTGGGTGACGGCCCCGGAGGCGTGATGCGGCTGGTTGTAGAACACGAAGTCGGCGTCACCACGCACCCGCCCCGCAGCGGTGAGCAGCAGTGCGGAGGCGTCGACGTCCGGCACTCCGGGCCCTCCGGTCCAGCACAGCTCGACCCACACCTGGGCGGAGTCGACCGGAAGGTTGGCGCCCTTGCTCAGAGAACTCGATGTCATTCCCCCAGTCTGCCGACCGCCCGGGCCCCTGGCGTCCCCTCTCCCGCAACCTCTGCGGCAGGAGGGGACACCGGACCCGGCCAGTCGGCAAGTCGACTCCGGTCCCCATTCCCCGTCCCCAGTAGCCAGTACCCGCTCCCCGGCGACTCGGTCGACCGGCTGGCCCCGGCCCTGGTGACTCAGTCGGCGAGGGGCAGATACACCCGGTTGCCCGCCGCCGCGAACTCCTTCGACTTCTGGGCCATGCCTTCCTCGATCTCCGCCTTCGACCCGCCGTGCTGTCGGCGGATGTCCTGGGAGATCTTCATCGAGCAGAATTTCGGGCCGCACATGGAGCAGAAGTGGGCCGTCTTGGCGGGCTCCGCCGGGAGGGTCTCGTCGTGGAACTCCCGGGCCGTGTCCGGGTCGAGGGCCAGATTGAACTGGTCCTCCCAGCGGAACTCGAAACGGGCGTCGGACAGCGCATCGTCCCAGTCCTGGGCACCGGGGTGTCCCTTGGCGAGGTCGGCGGCGTGGGCGGCGATCTTGTAGGTGATGACGCCGGTCTTGACGTCGTCACGGTTGGGCAGGCCCAGATGTTCCTTGGGGGTGACGTAGCAGAGCATGGCCGTGCCCCACCAGGCGATCATCGCGGCACCGATGCCGGAGGTGATGTGGTCGTACGCCGGGGCGACGTCCGTCGTCAGCGGGCCGAGCGTATAGAACGGAGCTTCATCACAGATCTCCTGCTGAAGGTCGATGTTCTCCTTGATCTTGTGCATCGGGACATGCCCCGGGCCTTCGATCATGGTCTGTACATTGAAACGCTTAGCGATCCGGTTGAGTTCCCCGAGCGTGCGCAACTCCGCGAACTGCGCCTCGTCGTTGGCGTCCGCGATGGAGCCCGGCCGCAGACCGTCACCGAGTGAGTAGGTGATGTCATAGGCGGCGAGGATCTCGCAGAGTTCCTCGAAGTTCTCGTAGAGGAACGATTCCCTGTGGTGGGCCAGGCACCAGGCCGCCATGATCGAGCCGCCGCGCGAGACGATCCCGGTCTTGCGGTTGGCGGTGAGCGGTACGTACGGCAGCCGGACGCCCGCGTGGACGGTCATGTAGTCCACGCCCTGCTCGGCCTGTTCGATGACCGTGTCCTTGTAGACCTCCCAGGTCAGCTCCTCCGCCCGGCCGTCGACCTTCTCCAGGGCCTGGTAGAGCGGGACGGTGCCGATGGGGACGGGGGAGTTGCGCAGCACCCACTCCCGGGTGGTGTGGATATTGCGGCCGGTGGACAGGTCCATGACCGTGTCGGCGCCCCAGCGGGTCGCCCAGGTCATCTTCTCCACCTCCTCCTCGATGGAGGAGGTCACCGCCGAGTTGCCGATATTGGCGTTGACCTTCACCAGGAACCGTTTGCCGATGATCATCGGCTCGATCTCCGGGTGATTGACATTGGCGGGCAGCACGGCCCGGCCCGCCGCGATCTCCTCGCGGACGACCTCGGGCGCCACGTTCTCCCGGATCGCCACGAACTCCATCTCGGGGGTGATCTCGCCCCGGCGGGCATAGGCGAGTTGAGTCACCGCGGCGCCGTCACGGCTACGGCGCGGCTGACGGGGGCGGCCGGGGAAGACCGCGTCCAGATTGCGCAGCCCGCCGCGCGGCGAGGTGTGCTTGACCCCGTCGTCCTCGGGGCGGACGGGACGGCCCGCGTACTCCTCGGTGTCCCCGCGGGCGATGATCCAGTTCTCCCGCAGCGGAGCCAGTCCCCGGCGGACATCGGTCTCGGCGAGCGGATCGGTGTACGGGCCCGATGTGTCGTACAGCGTGACCGACCGCCCGTTGGTGAGGTGCACCTGGCGGACCGGCACCCGCAGGTCGGGGCGGCTGCCCTCGACATACGCCTTGTGCCAGCCGACGGACTTCCCGGCCTCTCCGCCCTCGGAGACCCCGCTGGAGCTTGGGGTCTGCGGGGAGGCAGGCGTGCTTGTGTCCTTGATGGTCATGAGACCTACTCCCTACGCCGGCATTACCCGGTAACAGGTTCAGCGGTCGACGCAGCGATGTCCGTCTGCCGGTGTTCCATGGGATTCATCACTCATGGTGGCTGATGTTCCACGTGAAACATCGCGAAGACGAAGGTCAGCGCCCTCTCAGCCCGGTGCTCCGAGCTCCCGCGTGTACAAAGGTGCCTCCACGCTAGCGTCAATTCGGGCGCGGTGAACAGAGGGCCCCTGCCGTTCTTGCGATGATCGGTCGGTGACCACACCGCAGGATCCTCTCGTCCCTCCGTCCGGGCCACCGCATGGTCCTCCGTCCGGGTCGGCCGGTCTGTCCGGGTCGGCTGGTCCGTCCGGGCCGTCCTCGCCGTCCGGGCCGTCCGATCACTTGGCCGGTTCTGGCTCGGGGGTGGAGGCGGGGGCCGGATCGGGGCTGGGGACGGGGGCCGGCTCGGGGCTGGGATCAGCGCTGGGATCAGGGTCCGTTGAGAGGTCTGGGGGTGGGTCCGGTGCAGGCTCTGGGGCGGGCTCCGGGCCGGACTATGAGACTGGTTCCGTGCGTCGGCTTGGGGCGCGGGCTCAGGGGGGTGCGTCTGGTGCTGTGCCGGGTGGGGGTGGGGCTGGGGGTGGGTTCGCGGGTCCTGGGGGTCGGTCAGGGGGGCCAGGGGATCGGTCGGGAAGTCCCGAGGGGCCCGGTGGGCGGGGCGGGTTCGGTGGGCCCGGGGGGTTCGGCGGAGCCGGTTCGGCCGGGAGGTCGTCTGGTGGGCAGGTTCCCCGGCCGAGTGGGCAAGTGCACCCGCCCGGTGGGCAGATGCCTGGGCGTGAGGGGCGGATGACTGGGCCGGGCGAGCAAGGGTGGCCCGGCGGGCCAGGGGCGGGCTTCGGTGGGCCTCCGCCCCGGCCGCAGGACTTCGGCGGGCCCCAGGGGCAGGGCTTCGGGCCGGGGCCCACCCAAGGGTCCTACGGGCCGAACCCCGGTGCCGGGCAAGGCGCCGATGACGGGTCCGGCGGTCATGGCCACGGTCACCGTCACAGTCACGGAGACGACGGTCAGGGTGACCCGCACAGTCACGGCGACGGGCCCGGTCAGGGTGGCGCGGGCGGAGGCACGCATGGAGGCGGATCCGGCGATGCATCCGGCGGTGGGCACGGTCACTCTCACAGCCACAGTCACGGCCCCGCCACCCCCGTCTCCGCTCATCTGCGGAAGATCATCGCCGCGATCCTCGTACCGTTCGGTGTCGCGGTGCTGGTCGGGCTCGCGGTGCTGTGGCCCGGGGGTGCCCCGGCGCACGAGCGGACCGGCGTCGGGTTCGACCGGCAGACCCAGGAGGCCACGGTCACCCAGGTCGACCAGGTGGACTGCGCCACGGTGAACGGCTCCGGCGGCACCCCGACCGGCGACACCTCCACCGCCGAGGGCTCCTCCGCCGTCCAGCAGGCGAACGGCACCTGCAAGCGCGCGACGATCCGGGTCGACACCGGCGACGACAAGGGCCGTACATTCACCGAGATCGTCCAGCCCGACCAGTCACGTCAGCTGGAGCAGGGCCAGAAGGTCGTGGTCGCGTACGAGCCGTCCGCGCCCGAGGATCTCCAGTACTCGGTGGCGGACATCAACCGGCGGGTCCCGATGGCGGTGCTCGCCGGGATCTTCGCGCTGGCCGTGGTGCTCGTCGGACGGCTGCGCGGTGTGATGGCGCTGGTCGCGCTGACCATCAGCTTCCTGATTCTCAACTTCTTCATCCTGCCCGCCATCCTCCAGGGCTCGAACCCGCTGGTCGTCGCCGTGGTCGGGGCGAGCGCGATCATGCTGATCGCGCTGTATCTGTGCCATGGGCTGTCGGCGAGAACCTCGGTCGCGGTGCTCGGCACCCTGATCTCGCTGTTGCTGATCGGTGTGCTCGGCTCGGTGTTCATCGACTGGGCGGCGCTGACCGGGAACACGGACGACAACACCGGTCTGATCCACGGTCTCTATCCGACGATCGACATGAGCGGTCTGCTGCTGGCCGGCATCATCATCGGTTCGCTCGGTGTGCTCGACGATGTGACGGTCACCCAGACCTCCGCCGTCTGGGAACTGCACGAGGCCAATCCCACGATGGGCTGGCGCGGGCTGTACCGGGCGGGTATCCGCATCGGCCGCGACCACATCGCCTCCGTCGTCAACACCCTCGTCCTCGCCTACGCGGGTGCCGCGCTCCCCCTGCTGCTGCTCTTCTCGATCGCGCAGAGCAGTGTGGGGACGGTCGCCAACAGTGAGCTGGTGGCCCAGGAGATCGTCCGGACCCTGGTCGGTTCGATCGGGCTGGTCGCCTCGGTGCCGGTGACCACGGCCCTCGCCGCCCTGGTCGTCTCCGCCGACCGTCCGGCGCCGGGTCGGCTGCCGGTGGGACAGGCGGCGCCCGCCGGGCCTGCGGGATCGGCGGGGTTGACGACGGGCCCGGCGGGAGAGGGAGCGGCCCCGGCCGGCAACCGCCCGGCTGCCGCGCTCGGCCGCAGCGGACGGGGGCGTCGGCGGAAGCGGTGAGCAAGCTTCTCCGAGCTGCCTCCAAGAGCACCTCGGAGAACCGTTCCTGCGTACCCCCCGAACCCCAGCTCACCGTCACCCTCACCCCACCCCGGTTCCACCCGGACCCGCATCCGGCGGCTGAGGAAGCGTTCCGCCACCCCCGTCGCCGTATGGCTCAGCCCGCGCTCTGCTCCTCCGCGAGGATGCGGTCGAGGGCCTGGTCGAGATGCGCGTCGAAATCGGCGAGCGCACCCTCCTGGCCCAGCGGCACGAGCTTGTCCGTACGGTCGAGGAACGCCACCAGCGGCGCCGCCGAGGAGCGGAACAGGGCCTGGTCGCTGCCGACCTGAAGCCGGATCAGGGTCTCGCCGAGGGTGTCCGCCTCGGCCGGGGCGACATGCACATCGCCCTCACCGCACGGGCCGGCCATGCCATCGACCAGTAGCTCGCGGCCAAAGGCCCAGGTCACCGGGGCATCCCCGGGCAGATGGAAGGTCAGCCGTACGGCATAGGGATCGGTGGCCTCGTAGCGCAGCTCCACCGGAATGCGGAAGGACAGTTCCTCGGAGACGAGGAAGTTCATCATGACCTCTGCCTGAACGGTCTGTGCGGACTCGCGCATCGCCTACCCCGTCATGTACCGGTGGACTGGCCGGGAATGAACCCCGACATTTCTTGGCATCTTGCTGAACGTACACAGCAGATCACAAGGAGTGAGTTTTCAGATACTGATAGAGAAGGCGAGTGACCCCAGCAGGCGACCGATCTCGCCCTGGAGTTGACGGGTGGCGGGCAGCAGCCGGTCGGCCTGCTGGACGGGCAGGGAGATCGCGATGGTCGCCGCCGTGGTGCCCACCGTGATCGGGATCGCGGCGCACACCACCCCCAACGCGTATTCCTGCCGCTCCACGACCGGTTCCATGCGTCCCGTCCGTTCCAGGCGGCGCAGCAGGGCGTTCTCGTCACGCACGGTGTACGGGGTGATGCTCCGCACCGGGTAGCGGTCGAGATGGTCGCGGCGGGTGTCCTCGTCGAGCTGGGAGAGCAGACACTGACCGATCGCGTGGGCATGACCGGTCTCACGGAAGCCGGCCCACTCCTGCACCGCCGGGTAGCCGGGACTGTCGGAGACACAGTTGATCTCGATCTCGCCCTCCCGGTACATGGCGTAGTACACGGGCGCACCGATGGAATCCCGCCACTGCGCGAGGGCGTCGGCCATGGTGCTGCGACGTTTCTGCCGGGCCGCGCTGCCGCTGAGCCGCTCCGCGGCCTCGCCGAGGAAGAACAGGCCCTTGTCGCGCCGCAGATATCCCTCGTGCGCCAGCGTCCGCAGCAGGTGGTACGCGGTGGGCAGGGCGAGCCCGGTCTCACGGGCGAGTCGCTTGGCCGGGGCGCCATGCTCATGCCCGGCCACGCACTCCAGGAGACGCATCGCCCGCTGCACGGACCCGATGAGGGTCGATGGAGATGACGACGGCGGCGGAGGCGACAACGATGGCGACGGCCGCCGGGGCTCTGGTGTCTGCGGGGAGGATGTGGGGGTGGGTGTGGGGGTGAGGAGTTGCCGCCGTGCCCGAACGGGTGTCCGCACCGGCACCGATGGCCGCACTGCTGCCGGAGTCCGCACCGGTACCGATTGCCGCACTGGTGCCGGAGTCCGTGCCGAAGTGCGTGCTGGAGTCCGTGCCGGTGCGGGTACCTGCGGCCGATTCTGCGTGTACGTCTGCGGTGGTGAGTTCGGCTGGGTGTACGGGAGCGGCTGGGGGCCGCCGTTCGCCGGGTCCGCCGGTGGCCGCTGGGGCTGGCGCTGCGGCTGGCGCACCGGGGGTGTCAGACCGCCGGGTCGCAGTGGGCGGGGGCTGGACGGGGCGGGCTGCTCGGGGGGTCGTACGCGCAGCGCCGGTGCGGGGACGGCCCGGACCGGTGTGATGGGGGTGCGGGGCGCGGGGAGTGCGCCCATGCCTGCGGGGGTGGTGTCTACCGTGGCCAAGAGTGGCTCCCGGAGCGCGAGGGGGCGGCCCGTGCGGGGAACACGGGAGGGGAGGAGGTCACCGCTCGCGGTCGCTCCCGCGGCGGGCTCCGGACTTTAACCGTCCGTCCTGGCCGGAAGTCGGCTCCTGCGGGAAACTTCCCTCGCCCGAGGGACCCGGTGAAACTCCGGTACCCGGGTGAGACCCCAGGGCCCCCGTGAGCCACGTCACCCGGGTCGGAAGCGTCCCGTCACCGGGTCACCGGGTCACCGGCGCCCCGTCGTGCCCACCGGTCCCCCGCGTGCCCACCGGTCCCCCGCGTGCTCACCAGTCGCCGTGGGACGAGGAACTCGAAGTGAACTTCCGTACGACGTAGATCAGTCCGCCGACCAGTGCCACAAAGATCAGCAGTTTGAAGAGCAGGCCGATCACAAAGCCGACGACGGTCGCTATCAGGCCGCCGAACACGACCAGGGCGACAACCGGCACCGCGATCCACTTCACCCACCACGGCAGTCCCGCGAAGATCTCTCGCATCGCCCTCGTCCTTCTCTCTCCACCCGTCGGCCGTGCCGTGCCGGTTGGGCCCGGCCGCCCGTCCGACGGGTCGTGTGATGTTCTGCCCTCGATGCTAGGACGGCCAAAGTCCGCGCGGGGCCCTCGCACCCCTTGTCCTCCCCTGACCGATCCCCTAGGGAATCCGGGGTACCGCCTCAGCCCTCCGGCGGCGAGAAGATCACCAGTACCCGCAGGTCCTCGCTGATGTGGTGGAACTTGTGGGCCACGCCCGCCGGGACGTACACCACGCTGCCGCGCGCGACCTGGGTCGTCTCCATGCCGACGGTGATCGCGGCCCGGCCGCTGACCACGAAGTAGACCTCGTCCTGGTTGTGCGGCTGCTGCGGGTCCTGCTCGCCGGCGTCGAGCGCGTACAGTCCGGCCGACATGTTCCGCTCCCGCAGGAACTGCAGGTAGGCGCCGTCATTGGCGGCGCGCTCCGCCTCCAGTTCGTCCAGCCGAAATGCCTTCATCGTTTTGTCGCCCTCACGCCCGTACTCGTAGCCGATCTGGTCTGCAACGATCAGACACATGAAGAATTTCGTAGTCAAGACGATCGCCAACGCGGGCGCCCTCGCGGTTGCCGTGTGGCTGCTCGACAAGATCACGCTCACCGGCGACAGCACCGGCAAGAAGGTCGGCACCCTGCTGGTGGTCGCACTGATCTTCGGCGTCGTGAACTTCATCGTGAAGCCGCTCGTTCAGTTGCTGAGCCTGCCGCTGCTGATCCTCACCCTGGGTCTGTTCACCCTGATCGTGAACGCGCTGATGCTGATGCTGACCTCCTGGCTGGCCGACAAGCTCGACCTGAGTTTCCATGTGGAGGGCTTCTGGACGGCCGTCCTGGGCGGTCTGATCATCTCGATCGTCTCTTGGGCGCTGAACATGATCCTTCCCGACGGGGAATGACCGACTGACCCCCGCGTACCACCACCGCCCCGGGCACCACCACCGCCCCGGGCTCCGCACCGCCACCGATCGATCCGAATCGATCCGCATCGATCCGAAACGAGGGCCGTACGGCATGACCTACCGCGTCTGCTTCGTCTGCACCGGCAATATCTGCCGCTCGCCGATGGCCGAATCCGTCTTCCGCGCGAGGGTGGCGGACGCCGGTCTGGAGGACCGGGTGGTGGTCGACAGCGCCGGGACGGGCGGCTGGCACGAGGGCGACCCGGCCGACCCGCGCACGGTGGCCGTTCTGGAGGCCCACGGGTATGACGCCGGTCACAGTGCACGCCAGTTCCAGGCGTCCTGGTTCGCCGGTCTCGATCTTGTCGTCGCGCTCGACAGCGGTCATCTGAAGGTGCTGCGCCGCCTCGCGCCGAGCGAGCGGGACGCGGCCAAGGTGCGCCTGCTGCGCGCGTACGACCCCGCCGCGGACGACGACCTGGACGTCCCCGACCCGTACTACGGGGGCATGGAGGGGTTCGAGGAGTGCCTTGAGATGGTGGAGGCGGCGAGCGAGGGGCTGCTCGCCGCAGTGAGAGAGCAGCAGGAAGGGCGAGCGGTATGAATGATTCCGGTACGACACGCCGAGACACGCCGACGGGAGACGGCACCCGCGTGGTGCGGGCCGGGCTCCCGGAGCCGGTGCCGTACGAACCGACCCTCCCCGGGCCCGTTTTCGCCGCTCACTTCCATCTTCCTGGCGAGCCCACGGGACCGTACACCTACGGGCGGGACGAGAACCCGACCTGGACGCATCTGGAGCGCGCCCTGAGCGAGCTGGAGGCGCCCGGGGAGGACGGCGTCGAGACGCTGGTCTTCCCGTCCGGCATGGCGGCGATCTCGGCCGTGCTCTTCTCCCAGCTCCGCGCGTGCGACACGGTCGTCCTGCCGAATGACGGCTACCAGGCGCTGCCGCTGGTGCGCGCCCAGTTGGAGGCGTACGGCATCGAGGTGCGTACGGCGCCGACCGGCGGCGACGCCCAGCTGGACGTGCTCGACGGGGCCGATCTGCTGTGGATCGAGACGCCGTCCAATCCCGGGCTCGATGTGTGCGACATCCGGCGCCTCGCCGACGCGGCGCACGCGCGTGGGGCGCGGGTCGCCGTCGACAACACGCTCGCCACGCCGCTCGGCCAGCACCCGCTGGCCCTGGGCGCCGACTTCTCGGTCGCCAGCGGCACCAAGCAGCTGACCGGACACGGCGATCTGCTGCTCGGCTATGTCACCGGCCGCGACACCGAGGCCATGGCGGCGGTACGGCGCTGGCGGAAAATCGCCGGTGCCATCGTCGGCCCCATGGAGGCATGGCTCGCGCACCGGTCGATCGCCACGCTCCAGCTGCGCGTCGACCGGCAGAGCGCGACCGCGCTGGCCGTCGCCGAGGCCCTGCGCGACTGGCCGGAAGAACTCGGCGTCCGCTACCCGGGGCTGCCGACCGACCCGTCCCACGAGGTGGCCTCGCGGCAGATGCGGCGCTATGGGTGCGTGGTGTCGTTCACGCTGCCCTCCCGCGCGCGTGCCGAGCGGTTCCTGGAGGCCCTGCGCCTGGTCGACGACGCCACGAGCTTCGGGGGCGTGCGGTCCACCGCCGAGCGCCGGGGCCGCTGGGGCGGCGACGCGGTAGCGGAAGGCTTCGTCCGGCTGTCGGTGGGGGTGGAGGACGCGGAGGATCTGATCGCGGACGTACGGGGGGCGCTGGAGGCGTCGGGGGCGTAGGGGGAGAGAGGGAGTGCGTGGAGGGCGGTGGCGCCAGATGTCTGCGGCGGGCCGGAAATCGCTCTTGAACGCGCCCCGCGGGGCAGGTGAAGGCGGTCCGAGCCTCCCCCCTCGTGGCTCGGACCGCCATCGGTTCCTACGCCAAGAACCGTGCGGCCAAGGCTAGTTGACTCAGTGTCAGTGTCCAATCACAGTAACGACAGCGGCCTATCGACAAATTTATAGTTGGGGCCCCGCTCCCGGTGGGGAGAGTGGTGGGCGGGGAGGGAGGTGTGGGACATGGATCTGGCCTTGCTGCGCACGTTCGTGACCGTGCACCGGGCCGGCTCCTTCACCCGCGCCGCCGCGCTGCTCGGCCTGTCCCAGCCCGCCGTCACCTCTCAGATCCGCACCCTGGAGCGGCAGCTCGGACGCCCGCTCTTCCTACGTCAGGCGCGCGGCGTGACCCCGACGACCATCGGCGACGAACTCGCCCACAAGGCGGCCCCGCATCTCGACGCCCTGGTGGAGATCGCCGAGACCGGCCTCGACGACGAGTCCCTGCTGCGCACCCTGCATCTGGCCGGTCCCCCGGAGTTCACGGCGGAGCGGGCGCTGCCCGCGCTCGTGGAACTGACCGGCGACGACGGCCAGGGCTTCGCCCTGCGGACCTCCTTCGGCACCGCCGAGGAGACCCTCGAAGGGCTCTCCGCCGGGCATCACGATCTGGCCATCAGCACCGCCCGTCCGCGCGGCGCCCTGCTCACGGCGACCGCGCTGTGCGACGAGGAGCACATCCTGGTCGCCGCGCCGCGCTGGGCCGAGCGGTTCGGCCCCGAGAACCTGCGGCACAAGGGTGCACCCGCACTGGAGCACCTGCCGGTGGTCGAGGTGCATGAGTCGCTGCCGTTCGTCTCCCGCTACTGGGCCGCCGTCTTCGACTCCCGGCCGTCCGCGTCCGGCACGGTGATCGTGCCCGATCTGCGGGCCGTCCTCGCCTGCGCCGCCGCCGGGGCAGGGCTCGCGGTGCTGCCGCGCTATCTGTGCGCGGAGGCGCTGGAGCGCGGGGAGGTGATCGCGCTGCACGAACCGGCGGTGCCGCCGCTGCGGACGTACTTCCTGGTGGTGCGGACGGGCACCCTGGCCATGCCGCATATCGCGCGGGCGCATGAGTGGTTGCTGCGGGCGGCGGTGGGGTGGGGGTGACGAGGGCCGGCTTGCGGAGGGGGGAGTGACGGGGCGGTGTCGGGATGGGGATGGGGATGGTGGGGCGGCGTCGGAGTGGAGGGGTGAGGAGGGCGGCTCGTGCCGGTGATCGGGGACGGCTCCGGGGTGGATGACCGGAGACGCCTGGGGCCAGCCTCGGACTTTCAAGGGTCAGCCCCGCGAGTTCAGCGACCTCCGTCCCCCCAAGTCACAGCGTGAACAGCGGATTGCCTCCGGGTTTACGGTGCGCACAGGGCGCGTGACGCCTCGCGATGTTTCACGTGGAACCAGCCGGGCCACATTTCTCCCATGACCGTCCGACCCGTGGTCAAGCGCACCGCGCGTGCCGTTCTCCTGGACGGAGAAGACCTGATCCTGATCAAGCGCACCAAGCCGGGCATGGATCCGTATTGGATCACCCCCGGTGGCGGGGTCGAGCCGGACGACACCACCGTCGTCGACGCCCTGCACCGCGAGGTGTACGAGGAACTCGGCGCCAAGATCACCGATGTGGTGCCGTGCTTCGTCGACACCGTCGAGCACATCGGCGAGGACGGCGGCGCGACCGGGGTCAAGGTGCAGCACTTCTTCGTGTGCCACCTCGCCTCAATGGATCCGACGCTGCGCCATGGCCCGGAAGTGGACCAGCCGGCCGGTGAGTACGAGATCGTCCGTGTGCCGTTCACCCGGGTCGGGATCGCGTCCGTGCACCTCGTACCGCTGTCGCTGCGGCACTATCTCGACGGGAACATCGAGGGTGTACGGGCGATGCACGCGCCTGATCTGGGCTGACCTGATCCCGGCTGACCGGATCCCCGCCGACCTGATCCGGGCCGACCTGATCTCGGCTGGCCTGATCCGGGCCGACCTGGCCCCAGCTGACCGGAACGGGGTCTCTGAGCCACGGCTTCTCGGGGCGCCGATGCGCGGGGGTGCGGTGCGGGACCTGCCGGGTCAGGTGGCCGCCGCCACCAGTTCCTCCACGGAGTCGTGGCGTATGCGGTCCGAGGGGACGCCGATGTCCCTGAGGGTGGTCACACCGCTGCGGATCATGCCGGGCGGGCCGGAGAGATAGGCGTCGTACTCCGTCCAGGGGCCGTACTCGCGCAAGGCGTCCGGTAGTTGGAGGCGTGCCTGCTGGTCGATGATCGCGCGCACCGAGAGCCAGGGGTGCGCCTGCTGGAGGCGGAGCATCGTGTCGATGTCGTAGAGGTCGTGGTCGGTGCGGGCGCCGTAGAACACCTCCACGGGCCGCCGCTCGCCGTGCTCGGCGACGTCCTCGACCAGGGCCTTGATCGGCGCTATGCCGGTGCCGCCGCCCAGGCACAGCAGTCCGCTGTCCGTGGTGTGGTCCACGGTCATGGAACCGGCAGGCGGACCGAGGCGTACGACATCGCCGGGGCGGGCGCGGTGCACCAGCGCGTTGGAGACCCAGCCCGCCGGGATCGCCTTGACGTGAAAGGTGAGGAGGCCGTCGGAGCGGGGCGCGGAGGCGAAGGAGTAGTGCCGCCAGACCCGCGGCCACCACGGCGTCTCCAGGCTCGCGTACTGACCGGCGAGGAAGGGATAGGGCTGGTCGGGGCGGACGGTGAGGACGGCGATGTCCGGGGTGCGCGACTCGTGCGTGACGACCTCCGCCTGCCACCAGGCCGGGGCACGCAGTTCGTCGGCCGCGGCGGCGTCGATCATCACCTGCGAGATCGTCGTGTACGCCCGCACCCAGGCGGCCTCGGTCTCCGGGTCCCACACGGCCGCCGCGTACCGGCTCAGGGAACCGATCAGGCACTCGCCGACGGCCGGGTAGTGCTCGGCCTTGGTGCCGTACTTGCGGTGGCCCCGGCCCAGGTTCTGGAGGTAGTCGACGAGGACCGGCCGGTCGTCCAGATGCTCCGCAGCGGTCAGCAGCGCCCTGAGCAGCCGGTCCCGCTGGGCGTCCATCGCGGCCGGGAACAGCGACCGCAGATCGGGGTGCCGGACGAAGAGCAGGGCGTAGAAGTACGAGGTGACCTTGTCGGCGACGGGGCCGATCTCGGCCATGGTCCGCCGGATCAGCACGGCATCGGGCGACCCGGGCTGCTCGGCGAGCCGCGCGAAGGGTTCGGGGGGTGCGGTGTCTTGGGGAGTGGGGTGACCGGCGAGCTGCGGGGCGGCAGCGTGAGGTGCGAAGGCGGGCACGAGTTCCGGGGTGGTGGACTCGTGGGTGGCGGATCCCCGGGGCGCGGATCCCTGGGGAAAGGATCCTTGAGGAATGGACCCCTGGGGGATGGATCCTCGGGGAGTGGATGCCGGGCGGGTGAAATCCTGGGCAGCGGGCTCAGGCGGGCGCTCGGGCGCGAGGTGCTGGGACGGTCGTACGGGAATGTCGGCGCGGACGCCGGGGCGCTGGGCGGGGACGCGCTTCGCGAGGGCCGGGAGCGCGGGGTTGGTGGGCGGCGGGGCCTGCGTGAGGGAGGCGGCCTTCTGGGGCGCGGAGTCTTGGCCCGCTGGGGAGGGGTGAGCGGGGGGTGTTGCCGGGGCGGCTGCGACGGTTGGTGCGGGTGTTGTGGGTGCCGTCGGTGCCGTCGGTGCCGTGGGTGTCGCTGCGGTCGGCGTGGTCGCGGCTGGCGTAGGGGCGGCTGCGGCTGGGGCGGGGCCGTCCGGTGCAGGAGCGGTTGCGGCTGGGGCAGGGTCGTCCGGTGCAGGGGCCGTTGCGGCCAGGGTGGGCCCGTCAGGTGCAGGGGCCGACGTGGGCGCAGCCGGCACAGGGCCCGCCTCGATCCGCTCGGCCGTCGGCGGCGCGCTGCTCGGTATTCGCTCGGCCTCCGGCATGGGTCCCGGGTGCCCCGGCCTGTACCCGCCGGTGGCAGTCGCGGTGGCGGTGGCGGTCGCGGGGGCCGACGCGTCGATCTGGGCTTCGACCTCCGCCTCGACGTCGGCCCGGGACCCCACCTCAACGTCAGCCGCCGAGGCATCCCGCGTATCCAGCGCAATCGGCGCAATCGGCGTATCCCGCGTATCCAGAGCGTCCCGCGCGCCCGGCCCGCCCGGCGACCCATCGCCCGGCTCGTCCCGCGAGCCCCCGGAGGGCTTGCGGACCGTCCGCATCCCGGCCAGTCGGCGTCCCTCCACCGCTTCCTGCTCGCTGCCCGGTGCCGGGGCGGGCTGCTTGCGCGGGGTGAACCAACCGCCTCCGCCCCCGGAAGTGCCGTTGTCGGCCGACGTGGTGGTCGGAGCGTCCATGCTGTGCCTCGCCTCGAACATCTATCGGTCGGTCGGTGCACTTCCTCGGTCGGAAGATGCCTGCTTTCCCTCGAAGACGGCTTGCCGTGTCGAATGCGCGGCCAACTCGGCACATTCAAACCGTATATGCAGTCCGCGCGGACAAGAAAGGCCAGAGTGTGACATTGGCCGCAGTACGGCTCATCCGCCCTGTTTTCGGCCCTGCATCGGGTCGGCATGCCTGCCCACAGGGAACCGGAGTCGACCATACCGGCCGCCGCCGAGCGCACAAGTACCCACTGGCCTCGGCATGAAGGGCCAAGCGGGGTCGGGCAGGGGCGAACCAGCCGTTCCTTCAACTACCGGGCGTGCCGCACCATTTCATAGGCATCCCACAGATCCTTCCCGGCGTAGGAATGGGTCGCGATCCCGGCCACATGGTGATCGGCGTTGACCGCGACGGACACCGGTACCGCGCCGAACAACTCCCGGTCCGACCCCGAATCCCCGTACGCCACACAGTCGGCCCGGGTCACCCCGAACTGTGCGCACAACCGATCCGCGATCCGTACCTTCGCCGCCGCATTGAGCGCCCCAGTGGGGTCGAGGGGCTGGGTGAACGGCACGGCGGGGAAACGGGAGCCGAAGGCCGCGTGCGCTCCCCAGCCTGTCAGCCGTTCCACGAAGAAGGACGGGGAGAGCGAGATGACGGCGCAGTAGTCGCCCGCCCGGCCGATCTCGGCCCAGACCTCACGAATCCGGGCCAGCCAGGGGGCGCTGTCGAACGCCGCCGTGACCTGCGGGTCGGTCAGTTCCGCCCACAGGGCGTAGATCCGCTCCGCGTACTGCGGCGGCTCGATCAGTCCGGCAGCGATCTCCTGGTCCAGCGTCATCGTCTCGGCCTCAAGGCCGAGTTGCCGTGAGATCTCCAGGGGCGCTGACGTCCCGAACAGCAGGGTGCCGTCGAGGTCGAACAGATGCAGTCTCGGCATGACACCCGAGGCTATCCCGAGACGCCCGGGGACCTTCCGGGGGTCCCGCGACCCCGACTCCCCCCGTTCGCCGATGTTTCACGTGAAACACCCTTCGCCCGCGACCGCGGTAACCGTCCCGGGCCCATCCGGCCCCATCCCGGTCCCATCCTGGCCCTCTCCCATCCCCGCCCGGCACCTGCGTGGCGAAATGGCCATACGTGTCAGTCGAAACAGGTGGACGGCGAGGGCGCCCTTCGGCCAGCCTGACCTGCGTGCCCACCTCTTCGCTCGCCGATCTGCCCATCCGCCGTCTGAACCGTCGCGATCTTCAGGACTGCGCCGACCTGTCCGAGGACCGGGGGTGGCCACGCGAGGAGCACAAGTGGGGCCTGCTCCTCTCCGCAGGACAGGGGTACGGCATCGACGACCCCGACGGCGGTCTCGTCAGCGCCTGTGTCATCACCGAGTACGGCCCTCATGGCCGCCCCGACCTCGCGGCCATCGGCATGGTGCTCGTCGCCCGGCGACACGCCCGGCAAGGCGTCGGACGCCGGTTGATGCGCCATGTCATCGCGGAGATGGGCACCACCCCGCTGACGCTCCACGCGACCCCGAACGGCCGCCCCCTCTACGAGGAGCTGGGCTTCAAGGCGACCGGCCGGGCCGAGATGCTGCGCGGGCACTTCACCCCCGGCGGGCCGACACCCCGGGTCGCCACCAGGGCCGCCACCGCCGAGGACATCTCGGCACTGCTCCGCCTGGACGGCGTGGTGTTCGGCAGCGACCGCACGCATCTGATCACCCGGCTGCCCGCCTTCGCCGATCAGCTGCGGGTCGCCGAGGAGGACGGCCGGATCATCGGTTACGCGGGTGCCTGGCCCAACATGGACACCCATGTCATCGGCCCGCTGATCGCCCACGACACGGAGACGGCGAAGGCCCTCGTCACCTCCCTCGCCGCCCACACGGACCGCCCTCTGCGCACCGACATCGACGTACGGCACACCGAGCTGCTGGCCTGGGCGCGGGAGCGGGGGCTGGCGCCCGTGGCGTTCAACGCGGTGATGACGTACGGGATGGGCGAGTTGCCGGGGGACTGGAGCCAGCGGTTCGCTCCGCTGACGGTGGCGGCGGGTTGAGCGATCGGCAGGCTGAGCGATCGTCGGCCTGAATCATCGGCCCGCCGGAGCCGACAGCCATCGCACCCCACCCCCACCCCACCGGGTCGGTCGCCGACCCCCGGGACCTGCCACCCTCCTCGTCGGCAGCCGACCCCGGCGGGCACCGCCCCCTGGTCCGGCATCCACGCCCCTCGTCAGTTGCCGACCACCCCGGGGGCCGCTCCCCGCTCCGCCGGTACGGCACCCGCACCCGCACCCGCACCCACGCTCGTACCCGCACCCGACCCGGAAGCGGAACCCGTCCCCATCCCCGACCCCGCCCCCGTCCCCACCGCGCCGCCGTCCCCCGCCCCCGTGCGCCGCTCCAGCGCGGCCGAGATCAGGGCGAGGACGAGTGCCGCCGCGGCGAGCAGCCCACCGACCCAGTTCGGGGCGGTGTAGCCGAGGCCCGCGGCGATGACGATCCCGCCGAGCCAGGCGGCGAGGGCATTGCCCAGGTTGAAGGCGCCGATGTTGACGGCCGAGGCGAGGGTCGGGGCGCCGTGCGCCTGGTCGAGAACCCTCTTCTGGAGCGGCGGCACGGTGGCGAAGCCGAGCGCGCCGATCAGAAAGACGCTGATCGCCGAGAGGGTCTTGTCGTGCGCGGCGAGGGTGAAGAGGGCGAGGACGACGGCGAGGGCGCCCAGGGAGACGTAGAGGAGGGGCATCAGGGCTCGGTCGGCGAGACGGCCGCCGACGAGGTTGCCGCCGACCATGCCGAGCCCGAACAGGACGAGCAGCCAGGTGACCGAGCCGTCGGCGAAGCCCGCGACCCGGGTCATCATCGGCGCGATGTAGGTGATGGCGGCGAAGACGCCGCCGAAGCCCAGGACGGTCATCGCCATGGCCAGCAGGACCTGGGCGTTCTTGAACGCGGCCAGTTCGTGGCGCAGGTGGACGCCGTCCGGCTTGGGCAGGTCGGGGACGAGCCGGGCGATGCCCACCAGGCCGATCACCCCGAGCCCGGCGACGATGGCGAAGGTGACCCGCCAGCCCGCGGACTGGCCGACGAGGGTGCCCAGCGGTACCCCGACGACATTGGCGACCGTGAGGCCGGTGAACATCATCGCGATGGCGCCGGCCTTCTTGGTGGGGGCGACCAGTTCGGCCGCGACGACCGAGCCGATGCCGAAGAAGGCGCCATGGGCGAGTGAGGCGACCACGCGGCCGGTCAGCATGATGCCGAAGGCGGGCGCCAGGGCGGACAACAGATTGCCGAGGATGAACAGGCCCATCAGCAGCATCAGCATCCGCTTGCGGGAGATCTTGGTGCCGAGGACGGTCATCAACGGAGCGCCGAGCACCACGCCGAGGGCATAGCCCGTCACCAGGAAACCGGCCGTGGGGATGGAGACCCCGAAATCGGCCGCGACCTCGGGCAACAAGCCCATGATCACAAACTCGGTGGTGCCGATTCCGAAGGCCCCGATCGCAAGGGCCAGGAGCGCGAGAGGCATGAGAGGGGTGGACCTTCCAAGGGAGGGGGCGTGAAGACCGCAGGAGGAGATCGCTGGGAGGAGATCGCTGGGAGGAAATTGCCGGGCCGGGGGTTTCCCGGGCCGGGCGTCTGCCGGGCCGAAGGACTGCCGGACCGGAGGTTCCCGGGCAGGGAGATTGCATATGCACTTTGCCAGCGCCCACATTAATTGCAGACGCGCGATACTTGCAAGAGCGGGATATTGCAGCCCTGCTCTATCCTGGTCGTCAGTGGCTCCGGGACGGAGGAAAACCCATGACAGCGACGGACCCCGCGCTGACCGCCCTCGCCCAGGGCTGGTGCGCCCTCTCCTTGTTGCACGGGAGGATCGAGGCGCACATCGAGCGCGCGCTCCAGGCCGGGCACGATCTGAGCGTGCGCGAGTACTCCCTGCTGGATGTACTCAGCCGGCAGCACGACGGCGACGGCGGCCATCTCCAGATGAAGCAGGTCGCGGACGCGGTCGTGCTCAGCCAGAGTGCCACCACCCGGCTGGTGACCCGCCTGGAGGACCGCGGTCTGCTGGAGCGCTATCTGTGCCCGACCGACCGCCGCGGCATCTACACCAATGTCACAGAGGAGGGCCTGAACCTGCTCGCCGAGGCCCGGCCCACCAACGACACCGCGCTGCGCGAGGCCCTCGACCAGGCCGCCCTGAGCCCCGAGCTGGCACCGCTGGTGCGGGTCGTCGAGTCGCTGAAGGTGCCCGCGTAGGGTGCGGGCATGGGAGACCTTGAGCTACGCCGCGCCACGGCCGGGGACATCCCCGCCATCGTCGCCCTGCTGGCGGACGACCCGCTGGGCGCCCGGCGCGAGTCACCCGACGACCCTGCCCCCTATCTGGCCGCGTTCGAGCGGATCGCCGCCGATCCGCACCAGCAGCTGGTCGTCGCCGTCCGCGACGACCGGGTGATCGGCACCCTTCAGCTCACGATCATCCCCGGACTCTCCCGCCGGGGTGCCACCCGCTCGATCATCGAGGCGGTACGGATCCACGCGGACGAGCGCGGCAGCGGGCTCGGCTCGCGGCTGATCGAGTGGGCGGTGACGGAGTCACGGGAGCAGGGCTGCGAGCTGGTCCAGCTCACCTCGGACGCGACCCGGACGGACGCGCACCGGTTCTATGAACGGCTGGGCTTCACGGCGTCCCATGTGGGGTTCAAGCTCCAGCTGTGAGGGCGGGCGTCGTCGCCGGACGGCGGAGGACTCCGACGACGGGGGGCTCCGGGGATGCCAGGGCTGCCGTGTTTCACGTGAAACAAGCCCGGCCACCCCTGGCACCCGCGAGAAGCCGGACGGGCATCCACCACACCAACCACCCGGCTCCCCCCACGACACAGCCACAGCCGCAGCCACCTGCCGCTGTCAGCCGATCCCCCGCCACCCGCCACCTGCCACCGTCAGCCGATCCCCCGCCACCCCTCCGGGTCCACCCCACCCGGCACCGGAGCGGTCTCGTCATAGGGCTGCCGGGTGAAGACGAACGACCCGAGGTCCAGATGACTCAGCGAGCCGTCGGACCGGCGTACGGCCGTCAGCAACTCCCCGGCGTAGTAGCCCTCCAGCCCGGTCCAGGTGCCGTCGCCGTTGGAGCGGAAGCGGGAACGGCGGCCACCACCGCTGAACGGCCCGAGGGAGATCGTCCCATCGGCGGTCACCCGCAGGGCGAAGCCGTTGGTCCCCCAGTACCACTGCCCGGCGAGTTCCAGGACCGCCGGATCGACCTCGCGGAGGGGCCGCCACGGCTCGGGGATCCGGGGCTCGGCCTCGGCGACGATACGGACCAGGTCGGCGCCGATGAGGGAGGTCACCGGGCCGGAGGTGCAGTTGGTCAGCACGACCGCGGCGACATCGTCGTCCACGCTGATGGAGAGGTTCGCCAGGAAGCCCGGCAGCGAGCCGGAGTGCCCGACGAGCAGCCGTCCGTCATGCCGCTGGAGCTGGAGGCCCAGCCCATAGCTGGACCCGTCGACGACATCGGCGGCCTCGACGGGCGTCGCCGGGACCCGCATCTCCCGTACCGTCGCGGCGCTCAGCACCCGTTCGTCGCCCTGGACCAGGAAGACGGCGAAGCGGGCCAGGTCGGCGGCGGTGGACCAGAGCTGCCCGGCGGACGCCATGACACCGAGATCCTCAAGGGGTTCGGGGAGCAGCACATCGGCCCAGGGGTGCACGGCCCAGCCTCCGGCGTGCGGCGCCTCCGGCAGCCCGCTCGTGCGGTCCAGACCGAGCGGCTCCAGCACCTCCGCCCTGAGCACCTGCTCCCAGGGCGCGCCCCTCAACTTCTCCACCAGGGCACCGAGAACGCTGTATCCGGGGTTGGAGTAGTGGAACCTGCGACCGACCGGGTGCAGGAGGGGCTGCTCGCCGAGTACGTCGCCCAGCTCCGGACGCAGTGAGCCGGGGGTCCGCTCCCACCAGGGCGCGGGCGACTCGGCGGCCAGTCCACCGGTGTGGGCGAGGAGTTGGGCGATGGTGACCTCCGCGAGCCCGGTGCCCGGCAGATGCTTCTCCACCGGGTCCGCGAGGTCGAGCAGCCCCTCGTCACGCAGCCGCAGTACGAGCACGGCCGTAAAGGTCTTGGAGATGGATCCGATCCTGAACTGCACGTTCTCGTCCGGCACCTGTCCGTCCACGGAACTCCGCGCCCCGGTCCACACCGTCCGCCCGCCCCGCACCACGGCCGCCACCATCGACGGCGCCCGCCCTTCGGCCTGTCCGACGGCGATACGGTGCAGCAGCGCCCGGCGCGTCTGGGGAAGCAGTTCTTCGTGAGGTGTCGTCATACCCCCAGTCCACCTCCCGAGCCGCCCGGCGTCGACCGCATTTCCCCCACGAAACACCCCGAAGCCACCCGGAGAGCCCCGCACAAGGCCGGTACAAGGTCCGCGCAAGGCCCCCCGCTCGGGATCACCTCCCCCATGCCACCGTTCCCCCATGAACGAGCAGACCGAGCAGACCGAGCAGACCGAACAAGCCCGACGCACCCAGAGCACCCAGAGCACCCAACGAACCGAACGGACCGAGTTGGTGGAGCGGGTGAATGAGCAGGACGAGGTCCTGGAGGTCGTGAGCCGGGCGGAGGCCATCAGGCACAAATGGCTCCACCGCATCGCGACGGTAGTCTGCCGCGACCCCGCCGGCCGCATACTCGTCCACCGCCGGCCATCCGACGCGACCCTGTTCCCGGGCCGGTTCAACTGGATGCTGGGCGGCGCGGTGGGCGTGGGCGAGTCCTACGGGTCCGCCGCCGCACGCGAACTCGCGGAGGAGATCGGCGTCGAGGCACGTCCCCGCTTCGTGCTCAAGTTCCGGTGCGAGGGCGCGATCAGCCCGTACTGGCTGGCCCTGCACGAGGTCGTACTCGACGCACCGATCCGCCCCCACCCCACGGAGGTGGCCTGGCACACCTGGCTGCCGGAGGACGAGGTCCACGCCCTGTCCCGCCACGAGCACTTCGTCCCGGACGCCAGGGAGGCCCTCACCCGGTATCGCTCGGAGTCACGAGGCCGCGGGGGCTCGGGCGACTGACCCCGCGAAGGCATCCGCCCTCAGCCGAAGCAGAGTCCCGTTCGGTCGATTCGGCCGCTGTTAGCGTGCGCGGATGGAGCATCTGGGATCCGTGGACTGGCCGCCTGCCCCGATCAGGACCGAGAGGCTCCTGCTCCGTGAGCCCGAGGCCCGGGACCGTACGGCGTTCATCGAATTGCTCGCCTCACCAGAGGTCCACACCTACCTCGGCGGCCCCCGGCCGCGCGGCGAGCTTGAGCGCGAGATACCTGGGACGCCCCAGCGATGGCCCGGGAGCTTCGCCGTCGAACTCGACGGATCGATGATCGGCCAGATCCTGCTCAGGAGGGCGACGGGACACAGCCTCCCGGCCGCCGCGGGAAAGGCCGACCTCGGCTATCTGTTCCTGCCGCGGGCGTGGGGCTCCGGGTACGCGGCCGAGGCGTGCGCGGCAGCACTCGGCTGGCTCGACGCAGCACTGCCCGGTGAGCCGGTGATGCTCGCCACCCAGACCGCCAACGCCCGCTCGATGCGTCTGGCGGCGAAGCTGGGATTCACCGAGGTCGAACGCTTCGAGGCATGGGGCGCGGAACAGTGGCTCGGCATGAGGTCCCCGGTCACGCCGCCGGGTTGAGCCCCAGGCAAGAGCGTGCTCCGGCAAGACCGTGCGTCGGCGAGGGCGACGGCTCAGGCACCGGCCAGGGCCCCGGCCCCGGCAACGCGGCCACCACTCAAACCCGCGCCCCCGCCCCCGCCTCTGCGCCCTCCCACCCCCCTCACGTCTGCGCCATATCCACAAACCGCGAGTAATGCCCCTGAAAGGCCACCGTGATCGTCGCCGTAGGACCGTTTCGGTGCTTGGCGACGATCAGGTCGGCCTCGCCCGCGCGGGGGGACTCCTTCTCGTAGGCGTCCTCGCGGTGGAGGAGGATGACCATGTCCGCGTCCTGCTCGATGGAGCCGGATTCGCGCAGGTCGGAGACCATCGGCTTCTTGTCCGTGCGCTGTTCGGGGCCTCGGTTCAGCTGGGAGAGGGCGATGACCGGGACCTCCAGTTCCTTGGCGAGGAGCTTGAGGTTTCGGGACATGTCCGAGACCTCCTGCTGACGGCTCTCGGAGCGCTTGGAGCCGCCGGCCTGCATCAGCTGGAGGTAGTCGATGACGACCAGCCGGAGATCGTTGCGCTGCTTGAGGCGGCGGCACTTCGCCCGGATCTCCATCATCGACAGGTTCGGCGAGTCGTCGATGTAGAGCGGGGCGGCCGAGACATCCGGCATCCGGCGGGCCAGCCGGGTCCAGTCCTCGTCGGTCATCGTGCCCGAGCGCATATGGTGCAGCGCCACCCGCGCCTCGGCCGAGAGCAGACGCATCGCGATCTCATTGCGTCCCATTTCAAGCGAGAAGATGACACTCGGCAGATTGTTCTTGATCGACGCGGCCCGCGCGAAGTCCAGTGCGAGTGTCGACTTGCCCATGGCGGGACGCGCGGCGATGACGATCATCTGGCCGGGGTGCAGACCATTGGTGAGGGAGTCGAAGTCCGTGAAGCCGGTCGGTACGCCGGTCATCTCGCCCGTGCGCGAGCCGATCGCCTCGATCTCGTCGAGCGCGCCCTCCATGATGTCGCCGAGCGGCAGATAGTCCTCGCTGGTGCGCTGCTCGGTGACGGCGTAGATCTCCGCCTGGGCGCGGTTGACGATCTCGTCGACGTCGTCGTCGGCCGCGTATCCCATCTGGGTGATGCGCGTGCCCGCCTCCACCAGGCGGCGCAGCACCGCCCGTTCATGCACGATCTCCGCGTAGTACTCGGCGTTGGCGGCCGTCGGCACCGTCTGCACCAGCGTGTGCAGATAGGACGCGCCGCCGACCTTGTTGATCTCCCCGCGCTTGGTCAGCTCCGCGGCGATGGTGATCGGGTCGGCCGGCTCGCCCTTGGCGTAGATGTCGAGGATCGCCTGGTAGATCGTCTCGTGCGCGGGCTTGTAGAAGTCGTGGCCCTTGAGGATCTCCACGACGTCGGCGATGGCGTCCTTGGAGAGCAGCATGCCGCCGAGCACGGACTGCTCGGCGTTGAGGTCCTGCGGCGGAACCCGCTCGAAGGACGTCCCACCGCCCTCCCACTCGCCGCTTTCCCGGCCCCGGTCGTGCTGGTCGTCGCGCCCCCGCCCGCCCTCGCCGCGGCGCCGGGAGGGCAGACGATCACCTGGACCGCTGTCGGCCCACGGGTCGTCCAAGGGCTCGGAAATACTCACCGAGCCACCTCCTCCCGTCCGCCGAGCGGACCTCGCCGTGCTCTTCATTTCTACGGCACGGCACTGACAAATAAGAGGCCCGGCTCCGGTTGTGGCGCGTCGGTTTTGTGACGGTTCGTCAGCCGTCGGAGGGAGAGGGCGCCGGACCACGTTAGGCCCCTCAGCACCGTCAGCCAATCTGGTTATCCACAGGCCATGTGGACGACGCCCCGGATGCTGTGGAGAAGTCCCCGAAACCTGTGCACGACCCGGTGGACAGTGCTGTGAACAAGCCCGGCCAACCCCCAGCACAGCATCTCTGACCTGCAACTTCACCATCCACCGGCTGTGCAGAAGAAAAACTTCCCCGGTCGGCCCAAGATCACTTCAAGCCGTACGGAGGAACACACACACCGCAACCACAAGTAAGGGTTGCAATAGCTTTGCATCTCTTACCTGTGGACGATTACATTTGTGCTCATGACACAGGCTCCCCCGACACCCAAGGCTGCCCGGCGCCGGCACGACCGCGAGATCGTCGCGCTGGCCGTCCCGGCCTTCGGCGCACTCGTCGCCGAGCCTCTGTTCGTCCTCGCCGACAGCGCCATCGTCGGCCATCTCGGCACCGCCCAACTCGCCGGACTGGGCGTCGCCTCCGCCCTGCTGCTGACCGCCGTGAGCGTCTTCGTCTTCCTCGCCTACGCCACCACCGCGGCCGTCGCCCGCAGGGTCGGCGCCGGTGACCTCCAGGCCGCCATCCGCCAGGGCATGGACGGCATCTGGCTGGCCCTGCTGCTCGGCGCCGCCGTCATCGCCGTCGTCCTGCCCACCGCCCCGGACCTCGTCGGCCTCTTCGGCACCTCCGAGACGGCCGCCCCCTACGCCATCACCTATCTGCGCATCTCCGCGCTGGGCATCCCGGCCATGCTCGTCGTCTTCGCCGCGACCGGCATACTGCGCGGCCTCCAGGACACCAGGACCCCGCTCTACGTCGCCATCGCCGGCTTCGTCGCCAACGCCGTCCTCAACGTCGTCCTGGTCTACGGCGCCGGGTTCGGTATCGCCGGTTCCGCCTGGGGCACCGTCATCGCCCAGGTCGGTATGGCCACCGCGTATCTCTTCGTCGTCGTCCGGGGCGCCCGCCGCCATGGCGCCTCCCTGCGCCCCGACATCGCCGGGATACGCGCCTCGGCCCAGGCAGGCGTCCCCCTCCTGGTCCGTACGCTGTCCCTGCGCGCGATCCTGATGATCGCCACCGCCGTCGCCGCAGGGCTCGGGGACGCCGAGATCGCCGCCCACCAGATCGTTCTGTCCCTGTGGAACCTGCTCGCCTTCGCCCTCGACGCCATCGCCATCGCCGGGCAGGCCATCATCGGGCGGCATCTGGGCGCCGGGGATGTGGAGGGGGCCCGGCAGGTCTGCCGCCGGATGGTCGAGTGGGGGATCGCCGTGGGCATCGGCCTGGGTCTCCTGGTGATCGCCGCCCGCCCACTCTTCCTGCCCCTGTTCACCAGCGACAGCGCCGTCACCGACGCGGCCCTGCCCGCGCTGATCGTCGTGGCGCTCTCCCAGCCGATCTGCGGTGTGGTCTTCGTCCTGGATGGTGTCCTGATGGGCGCGGGCGACGGACGCTATCTGGCCTGGGCCATGATCCTCACCCTGGTTGTCTTCGCCCCTATCGCCCTGCTGGTCCCGACCCTCGGCGGGGAACTGACCGCGCTGTGGCTGGCCATGGCGCTGATGATGACCATGCGGCTGCTGACCCTCTGGTGGCGCACCCGCTCCGGCCGCTGGATCGTCACGGGCGCGGCCCGCTGACCCCTGCCACGCTGCCCCCGGCCCCCGGCCCCCGGCCCCCGGCGGAGCACCCATCCACCACCATGCCCCGCTTAACCCCAACCGCCCTGTTTCACGTGAAACATCGCCCGGCACGACCGCACGGCCGGATCCTGATCCGGCCATGGCTACGGCTACGGCTACGGCTACGGCTACGGCTACGGCTGTGACTACCGCTATGACTCGACTACGGCCATGCAGAAGGGCCGTACCCGGCGGGGCACGGCCCTTCTGTCAACTACACCGAGCGCGGCGTCAGGCCGCGACCACCTCGATGTTGACCTTCGCGGCCACCTCGGGGTGCAGACGCACGGACGTCTCGTGGGCGCCCAGGGTCTTGATCGGGGAGCCCAGCTCGATACGGCGCTTGTCGACCTCGGGACCGCCGGCGGCCTTGATCGCCGAGGCGATGTCGGCCGGGGTGACGGAACCGAAGAGCCGACCGGCGTCGCCGGAGCGGACGGCCAGACGGACCTTCACACCCTCCAGCTGGGCCTTCACGGTGTTGGCCTGCTCGATGGTCTGGATCTCGTGGATCTTGCGCGCACGACGGATCTGCGCGACGTCCTTCTCGCCACCCTTGGTCCAGCGGATAGCGAACTTCCGCGGGATCAGGTAGTTGCGAGCGTAACCGTCCTTGACGTCGACGACGTCGCCCGCGGCACCGAGGCCGGTGACCTCGTGGGTGAGGATGATCTTCATGTCTCGGTCACCCTTCCCTTAGCGCGCGGTGGAGGTGTAGGGCAGCAGCGCCATCTCACGGCTGTTCTTGACGGCCGTGGCGACGTCACGCTGGTGCTGCGTGCAGTTGCCGGTCACGCGGCGGGCACGGATCTTGCCGCGGTCGGAAATGAACTTCCGCAGCATGTTCGTGTCCTTGTAGTCCACGTACTGGACCTTGTCCTTGCAGAATGCGCAGACCTTCTTCTTCGGCTTGCGCACAGGCGGCTTCGCCATGGGGTTTCTCCTGTGTGATCAAGAAGTGTGGGTACGACCCGCCTTCGACCACGGGCGCCTGGCCCGTAGGTACTAGAAGGGGGGCTCGTCCGAGTAGCCGCCGCCACCACCGCCGCCGCCGGAGCTGGAGCCTCCGCCCCAGCCACCGCCGCCGCTCTGGTTGCCACCGGCGGGAGCGCCGGTCGCCCAGGGGTCGTCGGCCGGAGCGCCGCCCTGCTGACCGCCACCGGAGCCACCGCCCCAGCCGCCGCCCTGCTGGCCGCCGCCACCGCCGCCGCCGAAGCCGCCGCCACCGCCCTGGCCACCCCGGCCGCTGGTCTTGGTGACCTTGGCCGTGGCATTGCGCAGGCTGGGCCCGACTTCCTCGACGTCCAGCTCGTAGACCGTGCGCTTCACACCCTCACGGTCCTCGTAGGACCGCTGCTTCAGCCGGCCCTGCACGACGACGCGCATGCCTCGCTGGAGCGACTCGGCGACATTCTCAGCCGCCTGGCGCCAGACCGAGCAGGTCAGGAACAGGCTCTCGCCGTCCTTCCACTCGTTCGTCTGGCGGTCGAAGGTGCGGGGAGTGGACGCGACACGGAACTTCGCGACGGCCGCACCGGACGGGGTGAAGCGCAGCTCGGGGTCGTCGACAAGATTGCCGACGACCGTGATGACGGTCTCGCCTGCCATGGGTGAACCTCTCGGCGGGTTTGCTGCTGGCTGCTTGCTGCTACTCGAATCCCGGGATCAGCTGAGCCGAGGCTCAGTGGGTCTCGGGGCGGAGGACCTTGGTCCGGAGGACCGACTCGTTCAGGTTCATCTGGCGGTCGAGCTCCTTGACGACCGCAGGCTCGGCCTGGAGGTCGATGACCGAGTAGATGCCCTCGGGCTTCTTCTTGATCTCGTACGAGAGACGACGACGGCCCCAGGTGTCGACCTTCTCGACCTTTCCGCCGCCATCACGGACGACAGAAAGGAAGTTCTCGATCAGCGGAGAGACAGAGCGCTCCTCAAGATCGGGGTCGAGGATGACCATCACCTCGTAGTGACGCATATGGAACCCACCTCCTCTGGACTCAGCGGCCACGGTCGTTCCGTGGCAGGAGGGTTGTGATGCGTACGCAACGGTATCCGGCGCCACTGACAATCGAGGGTCGTCGGGGCGTTCCCGCTCCGGACCTGGGCAGTGTGCCCCGGCCCCGGACTGGGCAGACACCGGTGCAGACCGTACAGACTACCCGCACACCCGCGTCCGGTTGAAATCCGGCCGGGAGGGGCGACAATCTGTACACAACGGGTGTGTATGGCGCTACGATGCGCCGCCCTTTCGCAGGAGGTGCCCCATGGCACAGGCATTGCGACCCAACACCGCAGGATCCCTCTTCGCCACCGACGGCAAGTCCCACCCCCTCCCGGACACACTGCTCGCGGTGACGCTGACGCTGGGTGTCCTCTCCTTCGTCACCGCCCAGTTCCACAGCCTGCATCTGCTCAGCTCCTGGACCGGGCTGATCGGGATCCTGACCGGCGCCTACGGACAGTGGGTCTCGGTCACCACCCGTGAGCGCGTCGGCCTGATCCTGGGCCTGGGCCTCTCCGGTGTCGGGTTCTTCCTGGGCATGGCACACGGCGGCCTCTTCGGCGGAGTCTTCTGACCTGGACGGCCCAGCGGAGCGGTCTGGTCGAGCGGACTGGTCGAGCGGTCTGACCGATCGATCTTGTCGAGCGATCTGGCCGAACTGTCCGACCGAAGGGTCCGGCCAAGGGGTCCGGCAGAACGGTCCGGTCGAACTGCCCGGCCGAGCGGTTCGGCCGAGAGCACAGCCGAACGACCCGGCCGAGCAGTCCGGTGGAGCAGTCCGGTGGAGCAGTCCAGCGAACCGTCCGGCCAACCGCCCCACCGAACGGCCCTGCCAACCGCCCCGGCCCACCCCCGCCCCGCCTCTCCCTGGCCGACGGTCTCCTGACCCGTACGGCCCAGCCGAGCCGTCCCGCCAAACGGTCCGGCCGAAATCCGACCGAACAGCCCCACAGAACGACCCCGCCGAACAGCCCCGACGAACGCTCCAGCCGAACCGTCCCCACCCCACTTTCCGACCACCCCCCAGTCAGCCTCCCGGCCGCCCCAGACAATGCCCGCTCCCACCCCGCCCCCGGCCGACCTCACCGTGCCCCCACACCAGGCCCCTCCACCCCGCCACACAACCCCGCGCAACCCCACCCAACCCCCCACACCGCACCACCACACCCCCCGGGCGTTCCGCCGTCCGCGGCGCCGGGGCCGTACGCCCGGTCGGGCCGGAGGCCGGGCGCAGTAGGCTTCGGCGCGAGAGCCGGAGCCCCTGTACCCATGGGGACACACCAGCCCGAGGAGCGCCCCGACATGAGCCTGACCCTGAGGACCATCAGCCGCGAGCAGCATCTGGCGTACATCCAGAGTCTGCCTTCGGCGAGCCACATGCAGGTCCCGGCCTGGGCGGACGTCAAGGCGGAATGGCGGGCGGAGAACCTGGGCTGGTTCGACAACCGCAGCGGTGAGCTGGTGGGTGTGGGTCTGGTGCTCTACCGGCAGCTTCCCAAGATCAAGCGCTATCTCGCGTATCTCCCCGAGGGTCCGGTCATCAATTGGTTCGCGCCGAATCTGGACGACTGGATCCAGCCGATGCTGGCCCATCTGAAGCAGCAGGGCGCCTTCTCCGTGAAGATGGGCCCGCCGGTGATCATCCGGCGCTGGGAGGCCGCGTCCATCAAGGCGGGCATCCAGAACCCGGATGTGAAGCGACTGCGCGACACCGAGGCCGATTTCATCGAGCCGCGCGCCTTCGAGGTCGCCGACAAGCTCCGCCGGATGGGCTGGCAGCAGGGCGAGGACGGCGGGGCCGGCTTCGGCGATGTACAGCCCCGGTATGTGTACCAGGTGCCGCTGGCGAACCGGTCGCTGGAAGAAGTCCACAAGAACTTCAACCAGCTGTGGCGGCGCAACATCAAGAAGGCCGAGAAGGCCGGCGTCGAGGTCGTCCAGGGCGGCTTCCACGACCTTCCCGAATGGCAGCGGCTGTACGAGATCACCGCCGTGCGGGACCATTTCCGGCCACGCCCGCTGTCGTACTTCGAGCGGATGTGGAAGGCCCTCAACTCCGAGGATCCCAACCGGATGCGGCTGTACTTCGCCCAGCACAACGGGGTGAACCTCTCGGCGGCGACGATGCTGATCGTCGGCGGCCATGTCTGGTACTCCTACGGGGCCTCCGACAACATCGGCCGGGAGGTCCGGCCCTCGAACGCGATGCAGTGGCGGATGCTGCGCGACGCGTATGCGCTCGGCGCGACCGTCTACGACCTGCGGGGTATCTCCGACTCGCTGGACGAGTCCGACCATCTCTTCGGTCTGATCCAGTTCAAGGTGGGCACGGGCGGGCAGGCGGCCGAGTATCTCGGCGAATGGGACTTCCCGCTCAACAAGCTGCTCCACAAGGCGCTCGACATCTATATGTCGCGCCGCTGAGTCCGGAACACCTGTTTCCCTCACACTCCCACCTCTGATACACCGCAGGTTCATCACTCTTCACCTCATCGCTCTCCACCTCATCACTCTTCATCTCTGATACACCGCAGCCACGAGAAAGGTTCCAGGTCCGGCCATGGCGCTCACGCTGTACGTCGACACCGCGCGCTGGCGGGCGCACCAGAAGCACGTGACGGAGCAGTTCCCGGGACTCGTCCCGGTCTGCAAGGGCAACGGTTACGGCTTCGGGCACGAACGGCTGGCGGAGGAGGCCACCCGGATGGGCTCGGACATCCTCGCCATCGGCACCACGTACGAAGCGGCGCGCATCAAGGACTTCTTCGGCGCCGATCTGCTGGTCCTGACGCCGTACCGGCGCGGTGAGGAGCCGGTGCCGCTGCCGGACCGGGTGATCCGCTCGGTGTCCTCCGTGGACGGCGTGTACGGCCTCGTGGGCGCGCGGGTGGTCATCGAGGTGATGTCCTCGATGAAGCGGCACGGCATCAGCGAGCAGGATCTGCCGCAGTTGCACGCCGCCATAGAGAACGTCCGGCTGGAGGGCTTCGCCATCCATCTGCCGCTGGACCGCGCCGACGGCTCGGACGCCGTCGAGGAGGTCATCGGCTGGATGGACCGGCTGCGCGCGGCCCGGCTGCCGCTGCACACGATGTTCGTCAGCCATCTGAAGTCCGATGAACTCATCCGGCTCCAGCAGCAGTTCCCGCAGACCCGGTTCCGCGCCCGGATCGGCACCCGGCTCTGGCTCGGCGACCACGACGCCACCGAGTACCGCGGCGCCGTCCTGGATGTCACCCGCGTCGCCAAGGGCGACCGCTTCGGCTACCGGCAGCAGAAGACGGCCTCGGACGGCTATCTGGTGGTCGTCGCGGGCGGAACGTCGCACGGGGTGGGTCTGGAGGCCCCCAAGGCGCTGCACGGCGTCATGCCGCGCGCCAAGGGCGTCGCCCGCGCCGGTCTGGCCACGGTCAACCGGAATCTGGCGCCGTTCGTCTGGGGCGGCAAGCAGCGCTGGTTCGCGGAGCCGCCGCACATGCAGGTGTCGATCCTGTTCGTGCCGTCGGACGCGCCCGAGCCGAAGGTCGGCGATGAGCTGGTGGCCCATCTGCGGCACACCACCACCCAGTTCGACCGCATCGTGGACCGCTGACCCCGTTCCGGGGCGCCGCTCCCGCCCCGGGCACCAGGAAGGGCCGTACGCACAGCTCGCGTACGGCCCTTTTCTCCATCCGCCCAGCCCAGGGCGCGTTGTTCGCTCAGGGCGAACGGCTGCCCCAGGACACCAGCGGAACGTCGTCCTGCCCGTCCCGCTCGCTGTCCCGGTCCGCCGCCCGCGCCGCCGGTCCGATCACGAAGACGTCCCGCGCCCCGTCGAGCACCCCGCCGGACGGGTCGTCGTCACCGGCCAGCCGGACCACGTCCCGCTCGGGCATCAGGATGTCCCGGACGATCATCACGCACAGATAGAGCGTCCCGGCCAGATGCGCGGCGATGGCCCAGTGGTAGCCGTCGGTCGGCAGGCCCTTATGGGCGTCGCCGCTGGTCGTGTACGCGAGGTACATCCAGATGCCGAGGAAGTACGCCACCTCGCACACCTGCCAGATCAGGAAGTCCCGCCACTTCGGCCGGGCCAGCACGGCCAGCGGGATCAGCCAGAGCACGTACTGCGGTGAGTACACCTTGTTGGTGAGGATGAACGCCGCGACGATCAGGAACGCCAGCTGGGCGAAGCGGGGCCGGCGCGGCGCGGTCAGGGTGAGGGCGGCGACCGCCGCGCAGCTCAGCAGCATCAGCAGGGTGGCCAGGGTGTTGACGGTCTCGGTGCTCAGCGGGTCACTGGAGTTCTGGGCGAGGATCAGCCAGAACGAACCGAAGTCGACACCGCGCTCCTGGCTGAAGGTGTAGAACTTCGACCAGCCCTCGAAGGCGAAGAGCATCACCGGCAGATTCACCACGACCCAGGCGACGGCGGCACCCGCCAGGCCCTTGCCGAAGTCGCGCCACTTCCCCGCCCGCCAGCACAGCACGAGCAGCGGTCCCAGCAGCAGGAAGGGATACAGCTTGGCGGCCGTGGCGAGCCCCAGGAGCACCCCGAAGGCCACCGGACGCCCCCGCGACCACATCAGCATCGCCGCGGCCGTCAGGGCGACCGCCAGCAGGTCCCAGTTGATGGTGGCGGTCAGCGCCAGCGCGGGCGCCAGGGCGACCAGCAGACCGTCCCAGGGACGGCGGGCGTGGGTGCGGGTGACACAGACGGCGATGACCGCCGCGCACACCATCAGCATCCCGGCGTTGACCATCCAGTACCACTGCTCCTGGTGCTGGATGGTGCCGCTGCCCGTGGTGAGCCAGGAGGCGGCCTCCATGAAGACCCCGGTGAGCACCGGGTACTCCAGGTACTCCATGTCGCCGGGCAGCCGGTCGAAGTACGGCACCAGCCCATCGGCGAAGCCGCGCCCCTGGTAGAGGTGCGGGATGTCGGAGTAGCAGGCGTGCGTGTACTGCGAGCTGGCGCCGAAGAACCAGGCCCCGTCGTAGCAGGGTGCCTTCTGGACCATGCCGAGGGCGAACATGCCGATCGCCACGAGCGCGATGACCCGTACCGGGGTCCACCAGGACGTCCCGAGCAGGGCACGCCGGCCGATGGGACCGCCGATCAGCTCGCTGCCGCTCGCCGCGACCTTGTCCGTCTTGGTGGGACGTACGGTGTCCGGCTCGCGCGCGCTCGCTTGCGTCGTTTCTGCACTGGGCATGGGGGACATCCTGCCGTACGCCGCTGGGGGAACGGCGAGGGCCGCCGCATCCGGTCGATGCGACGGCCCTGCTGTCTGCGGCGGAGCGTGTTTCACGTGAAACAGCGAGATGAACGGCGAGATGAGCGGCGAGATGAAGCGACGAGGTGAAGCGGAGAGGTGGAACAGCGAGGTGTTTCACGTGAAACGTCCGCGAGGGGCGGTATGCGGCGGCCTACCAGTGACTGCCAGTGACGGCGAAAAGCGGTGACCGGCCGACCCGCTACCGCGAGGAGCGGTAGGCAGCCGACCGGTCACCGCCGGAGGCAGAACGCGGCTAGCCGGTTCCTCCGAAGAGACCGCCGTCGCTGCTCCCGTTCCCGTTCCCGTTGCCGTTGTTCCCGCCGTTGGCCGATGAGGTGGCCGATGGGTCGGGTGACCCTGGGACACCGCCGTCCGTACCGCCGGTATCGGTGCCTCCGGTGTCGGTCCCGCCGTTGTCCGTGCCGCCATCGTCCTCACAGCCGAAGAAGTCGGTGCAGGTCGCGGACGGGGAGGGCGACGACGTGGTCCGGGTCGGAGTCGGCGACGGAGTCGGCGTGGGGCTCTCCTCCTCCTCGGTCTCCGTGATCGTCGGGGTCGGCGTCGGCGAGGGGGCGTCGTTGACGACATCGCCGATGGGCTCGGGCTCGGGGAACTTCTCCGCCTTGGTGCCCTTCATCGCCTCGGCCATGTACGCCTGCCAGATCTCCGACGGGAACGAGGCGCCGTGGATCGACTCCTGGCCACCGGTCCCGTACATGGACAGGAACGTACGGTTCTTCACCGTCTCGTCGTCCGGGTAGCGGAACATGCTGATCGCGGTCGACAGCTGCGGGGTGTAGCCGACGAACCAGGCCGACTTGTTGTCGTCGGTGGTACCGGTCTTGCCGGCCACCTCGCGCCCCGGCAGCTGGGCGTTGGTGCCCGTGCCGTCCTCGACCACGGTCTTCATCACATCGGTGACGTTGTCGGCGACCAGCGAGGTGAACGCCTGCTTCGGCGCCGTCTCGTACTTGAAGATCTCGCCGTCCTTGCTGGTCACCTTGGTGACGGAGAACGGGTCGTTCTGCTTGCCGCTGGCGGCGAAGGTGGCGTAGGAGCCCGCCATCCGGATCGCGCTGGGGTCGGAGATGCCGAGGGAGAAGGACGGGAAGTCGATACCGGCGAGGCTGCTCTCCAGCACACCCGCGTCGACGGCCGCCTCCTTGACCTTGTCCAGGCCGACATCCATGCCGAGCTGCACATACGCGGAGTTCACCGAGTACTGCATGGCCGTCCGCAGATCGATCTCGTAGTTGGGCGGATCGCCGTAGGTCTCGTCACCGTCGTTGACCTGGAGCCACTCCTCGCCCTTCTCGTTGCGCCAGACGGAGTCGTCGTAGTTCTCGATCTTGAGCTTGTTCTTGCCGTTGTAGAGGCTCTTCGGGGAGACCTTGGTGCGTTCGTCCTGGGCCTGGACGGGGCCCAGCTCGGGGTCTCTGATGCCCCAGTTCATCGCCGCGGCCAGCACGAAGGGCTTGAAGGTCGAGCCGACCTGGGCGCCGGTCTGGTCGGCGTTGTTGGTGAAGTGCTTGGTGGCGTCCTCACCGCCGTAGATCGCGACGATCGCCCCGGTCTCCGGATCGACGGACGCGCCGCCGAACTGGACGTGGGTGTCCTCGTCGGGGCGCTTCTCGGGGTCGATGTTCTCCTTCTGGACCTCCTGGACCGCCTTCTCCAGCTGATCGACCTTCTTCCTGTCGAAGGTCGTGTGGATGGAGAGGCCGCCCTCGCGCAGCCGCTGCTCGGAGATACCGGTCTTCTCCTCGTTGTTGACCAGGTAGCCGTTGGCGAGGTCGACCAGATAGCCGATCTGGCCGCTGAGCGCGGTGTTGAAGCGGGGGTTCTGGACCTCGGGAAGCTCGGTGAACTTGGCCCGGTCCTCGGCGCTCAGATGGCCGTACTCGACCATCTTGTCGAGGGTGTCCTGCATCTGGCCCAGGGCCCGCTTCTTGTTCGCCTCCTCGGTGGCGGCGGGGTCGATGTTGGTGGCACCGGCCGGGTCGTAGTACGTGGCGCCCTTGAGCGTCGCCGCCAGGAAGGCGCACTCGCCCGCGTTCAGGTCTATGGCGTCCTTGTTGAAGTAGGCGCGCGCGGCGGCCTGGATGCCGTAGGCGTTGCGGCCGTAGTACGCCGAGTTGAGGTAGCCCTCCATGATCTCGTCCTTGGGGACGGAGGTGCCCACCTTGATCGAGACGAAGAGTTCCTTGAACTTGCGCGAGAGCGTCTGGGACTGGTCGTCCAGCATCGCGTTCTTGACGTACTGCTGGGTGATGGTGGAGCCACCCTGCGTGTCCTCGCCCCTGGCCATGTTGAACACGGCGCGGGCGATGCCCTTGGGGTCGATGCCGCTGTCCGTCTCGAAGGTCTTGTTCTCCTGCGAGATCACGGCGTCCTGCATCGCCTTGGGGATCTGCGGCAGATTGACGATCTGCCGGTTGGTCTCCCCACCGGTCGACACCATCTCGGAGCCGTCGCTCCAGTAGTAGACGTTGTTCTGCGCGGTCGCCGTCAGCGCCACGTTCGGCACGCTGACCAGCGCGTAGCCGATACCGGCGACGGCGACCAGGCTGCCCAGGAAGGCCAGGCTCAGGCCGGACGCCAGCCGCCAGGACGGCGTCCAGCGGCGCCAGCCGTCCTTGTCCGCGCGCGGATAGTCGATGATCCGCTTCCGGCCGGACGCGGCGCCCCGCGTTCTGGCCGCGGCCCCGCGCCGGGCGCCCGCCCGGCCGCCGGGTTCGGCCGCTCTGCGACGGCCCCCTCCGGTACTTCTCTGTGCCGCGCGACGGGCCTCGGCCCGGCCCCCGTAGGGCCTCTCCTCATCCTCCGACCCGTGACCCGAGCCAGAGGCGTCGGAGGGAGACCCGGTGGCGCCTCGCGGTGCCGCACGGTGGCCGGCGGGCGATGCGCTCGGGCCGCGTCGGGCCGCGGCACGTCCGCCTCCCTGCGGCGGCGGCGGTTTGCGACGGTGCTCGCTCATCGAACGATTACTCCTCGGGCAGGCGCATCCGTGCGCGCCTGGAAACAGCGGCTGGTTTCCGGTCCCCCCGAAGTACGGATGCGCGCGGTACCGCATTCACTCCGTACTGCACCGAGGACCATGACGTCCCCACGGGCCCCGTGGTTCCCGGTGGTCTGCATGGCGGACAGACTACGCACCGTCAAAACCCGCCTAGCCCCGAAGTTCACCCCAAAACAGGCAACTTGCCGCCTACGAATCAGTGATGTGACGCCGTTCACCGTTCTCCCTCTTGTCCCACCCGGAAGGCCGTTCTATCGTCGTGATGTATCGAGTCGATACATCAGCTCGACATAAAGACCGTCACGGCGCCCGTCGGACAGCAGAGCGAGACGGGCCGCGGCAGAGAGGAGGCGACATGAGCCGGCGTTCCGGGATCCTTGAGTTCGCCGTACTCGGCCTGCTCCGCGAATCCCCGATGCACGGCTATGAGCTGCGCAAACGACTCAACACATCACTGGGAGTGTTCCGTGCGTTCAGCTACGGAACGCTGTATCCCTGCCTCAAGACGCTGGTCGCCAACGGCTGGTTGATCGAGGAACCGGGGCACACCTCCGAGGAGGCGCACGCCGCCCCGCTCTCCGGCCGCCGCGCCAAGATCGTCTACCGGCTGACCGCGGAAGGTAAGGAACACTTCGAGCAGCTGCTCTCGCAGACCGGCCCCGACGCATACGAGGACGAGACCTTCGCCGCCCGGTTCGCCTTCTTCGGGCAGACCTCGCGCGATGTCCGGATGCGGGTGCTGGAGGGCCGCCGCAGCCGGCTGGAGGAGCGCCTGGAGAAGATGCGGGCCTCCCTGGCCCGCACCCGGGAGCGCCTCGACGACTACACGCTCGAACTTCAGCGCCACGGAATGGAGTCCGTGGAGCGCGAAGTGCGCTGGCTGAACGAGCTGATCGAGAGCGAGCGGGCCGGCCGGGACCTCAGGGCACCCGGCACGGACGGCTCCGCTCAGCAGAGCACACAGCACCCGCAGCACACACAGGACACCACTGGAGCGCCGGGCGTCCTGCCCCGGCCGGGGGACGTCCCCCGGCCGGATACGCCCGGTGACACCGCCATGTGACGCCCGCCAGGGCCTCACACCGAGTACACATCACGTACACACACAGGGAGCAACCGCAATGGGTTCGGTTCGCGTAGCCGTCGTCGGCGTGGGCAACTGCGCCGCGTCGCTGGTGCAGGGCGTCGAGTACTACAAGGACGCCGACCCGGCGTCCAAGGTGCCGGGCCTGATGCATGTGCAGTTCGGCGAGTACCACGTCCGTGACGTGGAGTTCGTCGCCGCGTTCGATGTCGACGCGAAGAAGGTCGGTCTCGACCTCGCGGACGCCATCGGCGCCTCCGAGAACAACACCATCAAGATCTGCGACGTGCCCTCCTCGGGCGTGACCGTCCAGCGCGGTCACACCCTCGACGGCCTCGGCAAGTACTACCGCGAGACCATCGAGGAGTCCACCGAGGAGCCCGTCGACATCGTCCAGATCCTCAAGGACCGGCAGGTCGACGTCCTCGTCTGCTACCTGCCCGTCGGCTCCGAGGACGCGGCGAAGTTCTACGCCCAGTGCGCCATCGACGCCAAGGTCGGCTTCGTCAACGCCCTCCCGGTCTTCATCGCCGGCACCAAGGAGTGGGCGGACAAGTTCACCGAGGCGGGCGTCCCGATCATCGGCGACGACATCAAGTCCCAGGTCGGCGCCACCATCACGCACCGCGTCATGGCGAAGCTGTTCGAGGACCGCGGGGTCATCCTGGACCGCACGATGCAGCTGAACGTCGGCGGCAACATGGACTTCAAGAACATGCTGGAGCGCGACCGCCTGGAGTCCAAGAAGATCTCCAAGACGCAGGCCGTCACCTCCCAGATCCCCGACCGGGAGCTGGGCGAGAAGAACGTCCACATCGGCCCGTCCGACTACGTCGCCTGGCTGGACGACCGCAAGTGGGCCTACGTCCGCCTGGAGGGCCGCGCGTTCGGCGACGTCCCGCTGAACCTGGAGTACAAGCTGGAGGTCTGGGACTCCCCGAACTCCGCCGGTGTCATCATCGACGCCCTGCGCGCCGCGAAGATCGCCAAGGACCGCGGTATCGGCGGCCCGATCCTCTCCGCGTCGAGCTACTTCATGAAGTCCCCGCCGGTCCAGTACTTCGACGACCAGGCGCGGGAGAACGTGGAGAAGTTCATCAAGGGCGAGGTCGAGCGCTGACCCGACCGCGCTGACCGGACGGCGGGCGCACCGCGCTCCCGTTCCGGGACGGTCCACCGAGGGTCCCCGGGGCATTGCACCCGGGGACCCTCCCCGTATGTGAGGCTGGGCCCCATGGCCGTCGTACGTGATCTGCGCGTTCTGCTGCGCCTGCGGGACTTCCGGCGACTGCTCACCGTACGGCTGCTCTCCCAGGGCGCCGACGGCGCCTATCAGGTCGGCCTCGCCACCTATGTGGTCTTCTCGCCCGAGCGCCAGGCCACCCCCGCCGAAATCGCCTCCGCGATGGCGGTCCTGCTGCTCCCGTACTCCCTGGTCGGCCCCTTCGCGGGCGTCCTCCTCGACCGCTGGCGCCGCCGCCAGGTCTTCGTCTACGGCAATCTGCTGCGCACCGTGCTGGCCACCGGCACCGCCCTGCTGATGATCAGCTCCGTCCCCGACTGGCTGTTCTACGCCTCCGCGCTGTGCGTCACCGCCGTCAACCGCTTCGTCCTCGCGGGCCTGTCCGCCTCCCTGCCCCGGGTCGTCGACGACGACCGGCTGGTGATCGCCAACTCCCTCTCCCCGACGGCCGGAACACTCGCCGCGACCGCGGGCGGCGGCGCCGCCTTCGTCGTACGGCTGCTGGTCTCCGACTCCGACGCCGCCGTGGTCCTCGTCGGCGCCGGACTGTATCTGTGCGGGGCGCTCGCCGCCCTGCGCATCCCGCGCGAACTCCTCGGCCCCGACCCCACGTTGATCCAGCCCCGCCTCGGCGCGGCGCTCGCGGGCACCGTCCGCGATCTGCTGGCCGGGGTACGGCACCTCGCCGCGCCCCGGCGCCGGGAGGCCGCGTGGGCGCTCGGCGCGATGACCCTGATGCGCTTCTGCTACGGCGCCCTGACCGTCACCGTGCTGATGCTCTGCCGCTACGCCCTCACCTCGACCACCGAGGACGGCCTCGCCCTGCTGGGGCTGGCGCTGGGCGTCTCCGGCGCCGGATTCTTCGTGGCGGCCGTGATGACGCCCTGGGCGGTCGGCCGGTTCGGGCCGATCGGCTGGATCGTCGTCTGCTCGGCGTCCGCGGCCGTCCTGGAACCCGCGCTGGGCCTGCCGTTCGCGACCGTGCCGCTGCTGATCGCGGCCTTTGTGCTCGGGCTGGTCACCCAGGGCGCGAAGATCGCCACGGACACCATCGTGCAGTCCACGGTCGACGACGGCTTCCGCGGCCGGATCTTCGCCGTCTACGACGTGCTGTTCAATGTCGCCTTCGTGGGCGCGGCCGGAGTCGCCGCGTTGATGCTGCCGCCGGACGGACGGTCCGTGGCGCTGGTACTCACCGTCGCCGCCATCTATGCCGTGGTTGCGGCTGCTATGGCCCGCTTCGATCGACGGTAAGTGTCACATGAAGGCCACAGACATGGCCGGAACGGCTGGGGTGTCAGTAGGGGCCGATAACTTATGCGGGTCTTAAGCGCGGTCAATTCGCGCTGCTAGTCCACTCTTTCTGTTCAGGGGGATTCCCAAGTGACAACTCCGCCCCAGGGCAACCCGTTCGCCCAGAACCAGCCACCGGCCCAGCCGCAGGGGCAGAACCCCTTCGCCCAGGGTCAGACCCAGACTCCTCCGCAGGGCGGCATCCCCCAGCAGCCCGGTTTCCCCCAGCAGGGCAACCCCTTCGGTGACGCCCCCGCGCCGCCGGAGCAGCCGCGCCGCAAGCTCAGCTTCAAGACCATCAAGAACATCGTCATCGTCCTGGTGGTCGCCGGTGTGGCGATCGGCACGTTCATAGCCAGCCGTGACGACGCCGACCAGGCCGCCGTGGGCGACTGTCTGAAGTCCGCTTCCTCGTCCTCGAACGAGATGGAGATCGTGGAGTGCGCCTCCGCGGACGCCGAGGTGGAGGTCCTGAAGAAGGTCGACGGCACCTTCACCTCCCTCACGGCCGAGACCGAGTGCCGCAAGGTCGAGGGAGCCACGAGCTTCTATACGCAGACCGGGGACGGCTCCGAGTTCCTGCTGTGCCTCAAGGCCGTTTGAGGCAGGGCCTCGCCAGGACCTCCGGTGCGGCCCGGGTCGCTGCTGTGGCCGGGTCCTCTGGTCCGGGGGTGCGGTGTTTCACGTGAAACATCGAGCCGCTCGCTCCGGACAGGGATGAGGGCCGGACAGGATGAAAGCCGGACGGACATGAGCGCCGGACATGCATGAGGGTGGGCCATGTTTCACGTGAAACATGGCCCACCCTCATGTCCGAGAAGAACGCCGAGAAGAACGCCGGGCAGCGTGCCCGGGAGAACGCCGGCCGCGAGGACCCGGCCGCCTCACCCCCGCTCCCGCTCCCCCCACCACTCCTTGAGCGCGGCCACCGCCTCGCCATGCTCCATCGGCCCGTGCTCCAGCCGCAGCTCCAGCATGTGCTGGTAGGCCTCGCCGACCGCGGGGCCGGGCTTGATGCCGAGGAGCTGCATGATCTCGTTGCCGTCGAGATCGGGGCGGATCGAGTCCAGCTCCTCCTGCTCCTTCAGCTGGGCGATGCGCTCCTCCAGCCCGTCGTAGGCCCGGGAGAGCGCCGTGGCCTTGCGCTTGTTCCGGGTCGTGCAGTCCGAGCGGGTCAGCTTGTGCAGCCGGTCCAGGAGCGGTCCCGCGTCCCGGACGTAGCGGCGCACGGCGGAATCGGTCCACTCCCCGGTGCCGTAGCCGTGGAACCGCAGATGCAGCTCGACCAGCCGGGAGACGTCCTTCACCAGGTCGTTGGAGTACTTCAGCGCCGTCATCCGCTTCTTGGTCATCTTGGCGCCGACGACCTCGTGGTGGTGGAAGGAGACCCGGCCGTCCGATTCGAAGCGCCGGGTGCGGGGCTTGCCGATGTCGTGCAGCAGGGCGGACAGCCGCAGTGTGAGATCGGGGCCGTTCCGTTCCAGCGCGATGGCCTGCTCCAGAACGATCAGCGAGTGGTCGTAGACGTCCTTGTGCCGGTGGTGCTCGTCGCTCTCCAGACGCAGGGCGGGCAGCTCCGGCAGCACTCGGTCCGCGAGGCCGGTGTCGACGAGGAGGGTCAGGCCCTTGCGGGGGTGCGTGGAGAGCAGCAGCTTGTTCAGCTCGTCCCGGACCCGCTCGGCGGAGACGATCTCCAGCCGGGCGTTCATCTCCGCCATCGCCGCGACGACCTCGGGGGCCACCGCGAAGTCGAGCTGGGCGGCGAAGCGCGCGGCCCGCATCATCCGCAGCGGATCGTCGGAGAAGGACGCCTCCGGGGTGCCCGGCGTCCGCAGCACCCGGGCGGCCAGATCGGCGCGGCCGTCGTGCGGGTCGATGAACGTCCCCTCGGGGAGAGCCACCGCCATGGCGTTCACCGTGAAGTCCCGGCGGACCAGATCCTCCTCGATGGAGTCCCCGTAGGACACCTCGGGTTTGCGTGAGGTGCGGTCGTAGGACTCCGAGCGGTAGGTCGTGACCTCGATCTGGTAGCCGTCCTTCTGGGCGCCGACCGTGCCGAAGGCGATCCCGACCTCCCAGACGGCGTCGGCCCAGGGCCGCACGATCTTCAGGACGTCCTCGGGGCGGGCGTCGGTCGTGAAGTCCAGATCGTTGCCGAGCCGGCCGAGCAGCGCGTCCCTGACCGAGCCGCCGACGAGGGCGAGACGGAAGCCGGCCGCCTGGAAGCGGCGGGCGAGATCGTCGGCGACAGGGGTGATCCGCAGCAGGTCGCCGGGCTCGCGGTCGGCCACCTGGCCCGGGGCGGTGAGATTGTCTTCGTTGGCGTTCGGCACAACTGAAAAGGGTACGTGGCCCCGGGGACACCGGTCGCCCCCATTACCCCGGCCCCACTCCGGCCCCTCTCCGGCTCCCCTCCGGCTCCCCCCATGGCCCTCCGCCGACCCTCCGCGAAGCCCTCCCGCCCCTTCCTCCCCTCCCCTTATGTGCCTCCCTCCCCTTAATACGCGCACATAGGGGTGTCCTGTTCATACGTGCGTATAGGGACGTCTTGATCCGTGCGCGCGGGCCCAGCGCCCCGCCCTTTCCCGATCTTGTGGAGCAGTCCGCGGCACTTCCCCTCAGCGGGCATCGTTACCATGCGTGGACGCACATTCCGACGAGCACTGACGACGACGAGGGACGGGCGAAGCGCGTGGCCGATGCGGCAGACATCCCAGGGACGCGTCCCGCACGTGCCCGCCGATGGCTACGGCGCACAGGAGTCCTGCTCACGAGCGCGCCGCTGCTGGCGGGCCTGCTCCAGCTGCCCGCCGTACCGACCGCCCAGGCGGCCGGGCAGACCTCCGTACCGGCCGCCTCGGGCTCCCGTACGGTCAGTGTCGCGGTGGACTCGGTCACGCCGAGCATCCCGGGTGACGGCGACACCGTCACGGTCTCCGGGACGGTCACCAACCAGGGCAACCAGGCCGTCACCGACGCCACCGTCGATCTGCGGGTGGGCCCGAAGCTCACCACCCGCTCCGACATCGACGACGCCGCCGAGCGCAAGGGATACACCCCGGGCGCCGACGGCACCCCGGTCGGCGGCGACCACTCCCAGGACTTCGACCGGCTCGCCCCCGGTGTCGCCCAGCCCTTCACCCTGTCCGTGCCGGTCGACGAGCTGGACCTCGGCAGCAGCGGGGTCTACCAGCTCGGAGTGGCGCTGTCCGGCCAGACCGCCGCCCAGCAGTGGGAGCAGGTGCTGGGCTTCCAGCGGACGTTCCTGCCCTGGCAGCCGGACGGCACCGACACCCGGACCAGGACCACCTTCCTGTGGCCGCTGATCTCCACCGTCCATATGACGGCGGAGACCGACTCCAACGAACAGCAGACCCCGGTCTTCCTCAATGACGACCTCGCCACCGAGATCTCCCCCGGCGGCCGTCTGGAGCAGCTGGTGGCACTGGGCCGGGATCTCGACGTCACCTGGGTGATCGACCCGGACCTGCTCGCCTCCGTCGACGCCATGACCCGCACCTACGAGGTGCGCGGCCCCGGCGACACCACCACGCCCGGCACCCATCAGGCGGTCGCCAAGCAGTGGCTGGCGGACCTCCAGAGCGCAGTGACGGGCAAGGAGGTCGTCGCGCTGCCGTTCGGCGACCCTGACCTCGCCTCCCTCGCACACAACGGCACCGATGTCACGGGCTCGCTCAGCCGCCTCAAAGAGGCCACCGACGTCATCGCCAACACCGTCGACACGATCCTCCATGTGCGGCCGGTCACCGACTTCGCCTGGCCGGTGGACGGCGCGGTCGACCCGTCGATCGTGAAGGTCGCCACCTCGGCCGGCGCGGACACCGTGATCGCCCGCAGCGACAGCCTGGAGGAGACCGGCGGACTGCCGTACACCCCCTCGGCGGCCCGGCCGATCGGCGGCGGGACCACGGCGGTGGTGGCGGACGCGCGGCTGTCGACCGCCTTCGAGGGCGATCTGACGACCGCGTCGGCGGACTCGCTGGCCGTGCAGACGTTCCTCTCGCAGAGCCTGATGCTCAATCTCCAGTCGGACCAGCAGCGCAGCATCCTCGTCGCCCCCGACCGGATGCCGACCGCCAGCCAGGCCCGTGCCATGGCGGAGGCGGTGGCCACGCTCCAGAGCAGCGGCTGGTCCGAGGCGCAGAACCTCACCGCGACCGCCGGGGCCCGGCCGGACCCCGGAGCCACCACCAAGGTGCCGTCCGCCTCCCAGTACCCCTCCTCGCTGCGCAAGCAGGAACTGCCGGCCACGGCGTTCGAGGAGATCGCCACCACGCAGGACAAGCTCGACAACTTCAAGGTGATCCTGAGCGACGAGTCCCGGGTGGTGACCCCGTTCGGGCGGGCCATGAACCGTGAGATGTCCGCCTCCTGGCGGGGCCGCGCCACCGAGGCCGCCGGCTTCCGCAACGGCGTGGAGAACTATCTCGACGATCTGGTCGGCCAGGTCAGCCTGATCCAGAAGTCGGAGACCAAGCTCTCCGGCCGCAGCGCCACCATCCCGGTGACCGTGCAGAACAACCTGGTCCAGGGTGTCGACCGGCTGGTGCTGCGGCTCACCTCCACCAGCCCGACCCGGCTGGAGATCGGCGGCAACGCCTACGCCGAGCAGCCGGTCACGGTCTCCGGCGGGCACAGCCAGTCGGTGAAGTTCGACACCTCCGCCAACGCCAACGGCCGGGTGACAGTGATCGCCCAGCTCTTCACCGAGGACGGCCAGGCGTACGGGGCCCCGGTCACCTTCGATGTGAAGGTCACCGAGATCACCGCCACGGTGATGCTGGTGATCGGCGGCGGCGTGCTGCTGCTGGTCCTCGCCGGGTTCCGGATGTACACCCAGCGCAAGCGGGCCGCCCGCGAGTCGGCCGGGGAGCATCCGGACGACGGGCCCGGCGCCGAGGGCGACGACAGCGACGGCACCGCCCCGAGCGCCGGAACCGGCCCGGCGGCCGACCCCCCGGCGGACACCGACCCGGCCGAGAACCCCGCACCCCCCGGGAACCGTCCTCACTCCCAGGACCCTCACACGGAGGAGTCCGGCACCCGGCCGGGGGCACACGACCCTCAGCAGCCGAGTGACCCGGGGCCGGACACCGCAGCGGAAAGCACCGGCCCGTCCCGGACGGGTGAGAGAGTGGACCGTTGAATGTCGTGGCCCGTCGGCCCGGGACGATGAGGTGGGGTAACGATGAACGCGCCGTACGAGGGTGACCGCGGCCAGGCCGCGGGCAACTCGGGCCACCCCGAGGGCCCGCCGCCCGAGCCCGGCCGGCTGACGCCGCAGCAGGCGGCGGACATGTACCTCCAGGACGCCTACGACCAGGACCCCTACCGGGCACAGGACCTCACCGCTCAGGACCCGGTCGCCGAAGCCCTCTACGACCGCGCCTCGCACCCGCCGCCGCCCCCCGGCACCTACCCGCCGCAGCCCCTGTACGGACAGCCGCAGCAGTCGCCGTACGCCCCCGATCCGCGGGTGTGGGCGCAGCCGCCCGCCCCGGAGCCGGAGAGCCCCACCCAGTACCTGCCGCTCGGCGACGACCCGCGGACCACCCAGTACGTCGGGGTCGACGATCTCGTCACCCAGGCCGGCGACCAGCGCCCCGAGCACGACGCCTTCGCCCATCTTTTCCGCGACCAGCAGCACAGCGGCGTGCGCACGGACCATCCGGCGGTCCCCGGCCCGGCCGCGGCCCCGCAGCAGCCCTCCCACCAGAACTTCCAGGCCGGCGCTTACCACGAGGGCGGCTACCAGGAGGGTGCCTACGCACCCGGCCAGAGCGCGTACCCACAGGCCGCCGCCCCGCAGCAGGCGCAGTACACCACTCCCCAGTACCAGCAGCAGGCCCCGTACCAGCAGGATCAGTACCAGCAGGCCCCGCAGCAGTACGCCGAGGTGCCGCAGGCCGCCCCGCAGGGGGCGTACGGCGGGCCCCCGGCCCCGTACCAGGAGCCCGAGCCCCCGGCGCCCGAGCCGCAGGAGACGCCCACCGCCACCCCTGCCGCCCCGGCCGCGCCGAAGAAGGGCGGCCGGGCGGGCGGGCTGCTGAAGTCCAGCGCCGTGATGGCCGCGGGCACCATGGTGTCCCGCCTCACCGGCTTCATCCGCTCGGCGCTGATCGTCTCCGCGCTGGGCGTGGGCCTGCTCGGCGACACCTTCCAGGTCGCCTACCAGCTGCCCACCATGATCTACATCCTGACCGTGGGCGGCGGCCTCAACTCGGTCTTCGTCCCCCAGCTCGTCCGCGCCATGAAGGACGACGAGGACGGCGGCGAGGCATACGCCAACCGGCTGCTGACCCTGGTCATGGTCGTCCTCGGCGCGCTCACCGTGCTCGCCGTGCTCGGGGCGCCCTACCTCGTGCGGGCGCTGTCGAACCCGGTCGCCACCAATGCCGCGGCCAACGAGACCGCCATCACCTTCACCCGCTACTTCCTGCCCACGATCTTCTTCATGGGCGTCCATGTGGTGATGGGCCAGATCCTCAACGCCCGCGGCCGGTTCGGCGCGATGATGTGGACTCCGGTCCTCAACAACATCGTCATCATCGCCACCCTGGGCATGTTCCTGTGGGTCTACGGCAGCGCCGCCGACTCCGGGATGACCGTCGACAACATCCCCCCGCAGGGCGAACGCCTCCTCGGCGCCGGTGTCCTGCTGGGCCTGGTGGTCCAGTCGCTCGCGATGATCCCGTATCTGCGCGAGACCGGTTTCCGGATGCGGCTGCGCTTCGACTGGAAGGGCCACGGCCTCGGCAAGGCCGCCATGCTGGCCAAGTGGACCATCCTGTTCGTGCTCGCCAACCAGGCGGGCGCCCTGGTCGTCACCCAGCTGGCCACCGCCGCCGTCTCCGACACCAACATCGCCGGTACGGGCTTCAGCGCCTACGCCAACGCCCAGCTGATCTGGGGCCTTCCGCAGGCCATCATCACCGTCTCCCTGATGGCCGCCCTGCTCCCGCGGATCTCCCGCTCGGCCCATGAGGACGACGCCGGAGCCGTCCGCGACGACATCTCCCAGGGCCTGCGCACCACCGCCGTCGCCATCGTCCCGATCGCCTTCGGCTTCGTCGCCCTCGGCATCCCGATGTGCACCCTGATCTTCGGCTCCTCCGGCACCGCCGCCGCCACCAACATGGGCTACATGCTGATGGCCTTCGGCATCGGCCTCATCCCGTACTCCGTGCAGTACGTCGTCCTGCGCGCCTTCTACGCCTACGAGGACACCCGCACGCCCTTCTACAACACGGTGATCGTGGCCGCGGTCAACGCCGGGGCGTCCGCCGCGTGCTTCCTGCTGCTGCCCGCCCGCTGGGCCGTGATCGGCATGGCCGCCTCGTACGGACTCGCCTACGTCATCGGGGTCGGGGTCGCCTGGAGCCGGCTGCGCAAGCGGCTCGGCGGCGACCTCGACGGCTCCCGGGTGCTGCGCACCTACGCCCGGCTGAGCATCGCCGCGGTCCCGGCCGCACTGCTCGGCGGAGCCGCCTGCTACGGCATCACCCAGACCCTCGGACAGGGTGTGCTCGGCTCGTTCGCCGCGCTGCTCGGCGGCGGGGCCGTCCTTCTCGGCATCTTCTTCATCGCGTCCCGCCGGATGCGCATCGAGGAGCTGAACTCGATGGTGGGCATGGTCCGCGGGCGTCTGGGCCGCTGAGAGGGGTACGCGCACAACCATCGTCCGCCGCCGTGTGTCGTGCATAGCGCCGGACTGTGGGCACAATTGGTTTCGGCGTCGTACCAGACGCAACGGATGGGGAGGCAGGGACGACGGTGGCGGATCGGAGCAGGGCTGCCGTCGACGTGGCAGACAACGGCGGCGACGAGCCGCCGACCGCCGAGCCGGACCAGGCGGACCAGTCCACGGCCGACGGGGTGGACCAGAAGGAACAGGTCACGGAACACGACGAGGCACAGGGGAGTGGCGGGAGCGGGCATCCCGGGCCGGCCGCACCGCCCGAACTGCACAGCGGCCACAAACTCGCCAGACGCTACCGCCTGGAGGAGTGCGTCACCCGTCTGGACGGATTCAGCAGCTGGCGTGCGGTGGACGAGAAACTCCGCCGGGCCGTCGGCGTCCATCTCCTGCCCGCCGATCACACCCGGGCGCGTTCCGTCCTCGCCGCGGCCCGTTCCTCCGCGCTGCTGGGCGACCCCCGTTTCGTCCAAGTCCTGGACGCCGTCGAGGAGAACGACCTCGTCTACGTCGTCCATGAGTGGCTGCCCGACGCGACCGAACTGACCGCGCTGCTCGCCTCCGGTCCGCTGGAGCCGCACGACGCCTACCAGATGGTCAGCCAGATCTCCGCCGCCATGGCCGCCGCGCACCGCGAGGGCCTCGCCCATCTGCGGCTCAACCCCAACGCCGTGCTGCGCACCTCCACCGGGCAGTGGCGCATCCGCGGGCTCGCGGTCAACGCCGCGCTGCGCGGCATCGGTTCCGACACCCCGCAGCGCACCGACACCGAGGCGATCGGCGCCCTGCTGTACGCCTCCCTGACCCAGCGCTGGCCCTACGAGAGCGACGCGCACGGGCTGTCCGGGCTGCCGAAGGGCGTCGGTCTGATCGCCCCCGACCAGGTGCGCGCCGGGATCCACCGCGGGCTGTCCGAACTGTCGATGCGCGCCCTCGCCAACGACGGCGCCACCGCCTCCCGCCACGAGGCGCCGTGCACCACGCCGGAGGAACTGGTCAAGGCGATCGGCGAGATGCCCCGCATCCGCCCGCCGGAGCCGGCCTTCACCGCCCCGCCCGACTACCAGCGCACGACCTATCAGCAGGGCTCCTACGGCCGTCAGGCGCCCCACCCCGGCGAGACACAGCCGGTGACCCCACCGCCGCCCCCGCTCCAGAGCCGTACCGGCAAGGCCCTGAAGTGGGCCGTCTCGGCGCTGCTGCTGGCGGCGCTGGGCCTGGGCAGCTGGCAGCTCGCGGACGCCCTGCTGGAGCAGGGCGGCACCTCCGACGACACCAATCAGACCCAGACGACGGAGGGCGAGGACAAGACCAACGGCGAGGAGCCGAAGCCCCCGCCGCCGATAGAGATCGCCGGCGCCCAGGAGTATGTGGCCCAGGGCTCCGCCCAGGCGACGGACGAGGTGCCCTACACCTACGACGGGGACGCCTCCACCTACTGGCGCACCAAGAGCTTCATCGACGGCCCCGAGATGAACCCGGCCTTCAAGCCCGGCGTCGGCATCGTCTACGACCTCGGCTCCGCGCGGGAGGTCAAGGCGGCGGACATCGGTCTGCTGTTCGGCGGCGACCACACCAAGGTCTCGCTGTACGCGACGGACTCCATGAGTTCCTCGGTGCCGATCTCGTCGATGACCGAGCTGGGCTCGGTCACCACCAACGACACCTCGGCCCATGTGCAGATCGAGAAGCCGACCGCGAGCCGGTACGTCCTCGTCTGGTTCACCGCGCTGCCGCACGCGCCGGGGGACGAGTTCAGCGATCCCGGCTACAAGCAGGCCATCACCGATCTGAAGTTCACGGGCTGAGGACATCACGGAGGGGGGAGGCCGGATGGCGGACGGCGTCAGCTACGACGGCGTGAACGACCGGGACCTCCTCGCCCGTCATGTCGAGGGCGATCCGCACGCCTTCGGAGAGGTCGTCCGGCGCCACCGGGACCGTCTCTGGGCCGTGGCCCTGCGCACCCTGGGGGATCGCGAGGAGGCCGCCGACGCCGTACAGGACGCGCTGGTCTCCGCGTACCGGGCCGCCCACACCTTCCAGGGCAAGGCGGCCGTCACGACCTGGCTGCACCGGATCACGGTCAACGCCTGTCTGGACCGCGCCCGCAAGGCCGCCTCCCGCCGGACCTCGCCGGTCGACGACACCGAGCGGCTGGAGCAGCTCCTGGAGCCGCACGAGTCGGCGGCGGCCCCGGCCGAGCGCAAGGATCTGCACCGCGAGCTGATCGAGGCGATGGTCACCCTGCCGCCCGATCAGCGGGCCGCCCTCGTACTGGTGGACATGCAGGGCTACCCCGTCGCCGAGGCCGCCCGCATCCTCGATGTGCCGGTCGGCACGGTGAAGAGCCGTTGCGCCCGGGGCAGAGCCAGACTCCTGCCGCTGCTCACCCATCTCCGGCCGGACAGCCCCGGCGAGGACGAGGAGAGCGAAGTACGGAACCGGACGCAGGGGACATCCGTCCCACCGGCAGCGGGACCTCCCGAGGCCGAGACCCGTCAGATCGGACCGAGCGATTCAACTGCCGTGAAGGGCGGAGGTGGGCGAGCGTGACATCGACGACGGACATGACGGAGCACCCGGACGTCAGTGAGATCGCCGACCTCACCGAGGGCCAGCTGCCCCGGTCACGGACCGAGGACCTCCACCGGCACCTGGACACCTGCACACTCTGCGCGGACGTCTACGCCTCGCTGGAGGAGATCCGCGGACTGCTGGGCACGACGCCGGAGCCGCCGGCCATGCCCGCCGATATCGCCGAGCGCATCGATCAGGCGCTCGCGGCGGAGGCCCTCCCGGGCTCGACCGCGAGCAACGGCACGGATGTTTCACATGAAACACCGGATGCCGCGACTGTTTCACGTGAAACATCGCCCCTCACGGACCCACCTGTGTCGCCCCTCACGGGCACGCCTTCCTCACCACGTCCCACGGAAAAGCCCTCCCCGCCCCCAGCGGAAACGTCCCCGTCGCCTCTCACCGAGACACCCCCATCGCCCGTCACGGAAACGTCCCCTCATGTTTCACGTGAAACATCGGTGACCTCCGACCGCCCCGCCGGTCACGCCCGGTCCTCCGCCAGCGGCCCTGGACGCAAACGTCCGGACCGTGCGAGGCGCCGCCGGGTGACCGTGATCAGCGCCGCCTTCGCGGCGGCGGCCGTCGGGCTGGGCACCGTGCTGCTGTCGTCGCTCATGGGCGGCGCCTCCGGACCTCAGACGAACGGCGACCCGACGGCGACGGCCACCGATACCTTCTCCGCGGAGAGCCTGGAGCGTCAGGTGACCGACCTTCTCGCCACGGAGGTGGTCGAGGGACAGACGACGGAGGGCGGCGGAGACCCCCGCACCCCGCAGGGCAGTGTCGAGGTGGGCGGCGATGTGGGCCCGCCCCAGATCCTCCAGACACCCTCGGTGCCCGACTGTGTCCGCAGCGGCATCGGCCGTCAGGATGCGGCGCTGGCCGTCGACGAGGGCGTCTACAAGGGAACCGACGCGATGCTCGTCGTCCTGCCCGACGCCAATGACGCCGGCCGGGTCACGGCGTACATCATGGACTCCACCTGCATCAAGCGGGCCTCCGCGGAGATCGCGAAGATCCTCTTCCAGACCTCCTACGCACACCCCTGAGAAGCGCCCCGAGAAGCGCCGGCCACAACCCTCCGTGTGCCCGGACACAGCGGGAATGCTGGACCCTTAGGATCCGTTGGGTGGGAAGAGGGTCCTGAGAAGGGCTCCCACGGGAAACCGACGAGTCCAGAGACGAGGAATCCAGCCGTGAGCGACGTTCGTAACGTGATCATCATCGGCTCCGGGCCCGCCGGCTACACGGCGGCCCTGTACACCGCACGCGCGTCGCTGAAGCCCCTGGTGTTCGAGGGTGCGGTCACCGCCGGCGGTGCGCTGATGACCACCACCGAGGTGGAGAACTTCCCCGGCTTCCAGGACGGCATCATGGGTCCCGAGCTGATGGACAATATGCGCGCCCAGGCCGAGCGCTTCGGTGCCGAACTGGTTCCGGACGACATCGTGTCCGTCGACCTCTCCGGTGAGATCAAGACCGTCACGGACACCGCCGGTACCGTGCACCGGGCCAGGGCGGTCATCGTCGCCACGGGCTCGCAGCACCGCAAGCTGGGTCTGCCGAACGAGGACGCGCTCTCCGGCCGCGGTGTCTCCTGGTGCGCCACGTGCGACGGCTTCTTCTTCAAGGACCACGACATCGCCGTGATCGGCGGCGGTGACACCGCGATGGAGGAGGCCACCTTCCTGTCGCGGTTCGCCAAGTCGGTCACCATCGTCCACCGCCGGAACAGCCTGCGCGCCTCCAAGGCCATGCAGGACCGTGCCTTCGCCGACCCGAAGATCAAGTTCGTCTGGGACAGCGAGGTCGCGGAGATCCAGGGCGACCAGAAGCTCACCGGACTGACGCTGCGGAACGTCAAGACCGGCGAACTCTCGGAGCTGCCGGCCACGGGTCTGTTCATCGCGATCGGCCACGACCCGCGTACCGAGCTGTTCAAGGGACAGCTCGACCTCGATGGGGAGGGCTATCTGAAGGTCGAGTCCCCCTCGACCCGGACCAACCTGACGGGTGTCTTCGCCGCAGGCGATGTCGTCGACCACACCTACCGCCAGGCGATCACGGCGGCCGGCACCGGCTGCTCCGCCGCCCTCGACGCCGAGCGCCACCTCGCCGCGCTCGCCGACCAGGAGCAGGCGGAGCCCGAGAAGACCGTCGCGGTCTGACCCACCCCTCTCCCTCCCCACACCTCACGTAAGGAGCCCGCTGTGGCCGATCTGAAGCATGTGACCGACGATTCCTTCGAGCAGGACGTCCTCAAGAACGACAAGCCTGTTCTGGTGGACTTCTGGGCCGCCTGGTGCGGTCCGTGCCGCCAGATCGCGCCGTCCCTGGAGGCCATCGCCAAGGAGCACGGCGAGAAGATCGAGATCGTCAAGCTGAACATCGACGAGAACCCGGGCACGGCCGCCAAGTACGGCGTCATGTCCATCCCGACGCTGAACGTTTATGTGGGCGGTGAGGTCGCGAAGACCATCGTCGGTGCCAAGCCGAAGGCCGCGATCCTGCGTGACCTTGAGGACTTCATCGCCGAGTGACACGCTCGCCGAGCCGGGCCGGGAGCGACTCCGCCGGGGCGATGTTTCACGTGAAACACGAAGGGGCCGACCCTCAAGGTCGGCCCTTTCGTCATGGGCACACTGGCGTGCCGAGGATCATCCGTGGCAGGGAACCATCGGGGGACGGCCTACCGGCCCCGCTGAGGGCATCAACGATCCAGGGCACCTAGGCGCGGCACGCCCCCTCCGCTAGAGCGGCCGAAGCGCCGGTTCTTTCCGGGCCCCGCCCAGGAGCCGGTCGATCGCCATCTCCACGTCCTCCCGCCAGGACAGCGCGGTCCGCAGCTCCAGCCGCAGCCGAGGGGATGTGGGATGGGGACGGACGGTCTTGAAGCCCACCGCCAGCAGATGATCGGCGGGGAGCACACACGCGGGCTCCTTCCAGCGGGCGTCGCCGAACGCCTCGATCGCCTTGAAGCCCCGCCGCAGCAGATCCTTGGCGACCGTCTGGACCATGACCCGCCCCAGCCCCTGCCCCTGGTACCCCGGCATGATGAAGGCCGTCATCAGCTGGACGGCGTCGGGCGAGACCGGGCTCGTGGGGAAGGCGGTGGAGCGGGGGACGTAGGCGGGCGGCGCGTAGAGCACAAAGCCCACCGGCGTCTCATCCACATAGACGACCCGTCCGCAGGACCCCCAGTCCAGCAGGACCGCGGAGATCCAGGACTCCTTCTCCATCGCGGCCGTGCCGCCCTTCACCGCGGCTTCCCCGCTGACCGGATCCAGTTCCCAGAAGACGCACGAGTGACAGCGCTTGGGAAGGTCCTGAAGGTTGTCCAGCGTGAGCGGTACGAGCCGGCGCCCCATGAAGGCTGTTCCTCGCTTCCTACGCCCGCGGCCTCGCGGGCGGCTGTCAGAGCGCTCCGTTCCCTGAGCAGGCTGCCGACGAATCCGCCGACCGCCGCCGGCCCCATCCCCGCGCTCATCAGTCGGGCCCGGCTCATGGTGCGCACGGCCACCGCCTCCCCTTGAGCGGTCCCATCAGATGGATGCGCCCTACCCGTCCGCATGGTATCCACGATGCGATTCCGCTGATACCGCCAGAAAGCAAAGAGCGGGTCGCGTCCCGGTACACACCGGACACCACCCGCTCCCCACCTGCCCGGACCCACCGTCCGCACGATCCGCTTCCGGTGCGTTCGGGCCCCGCGCCGGTCGGCCGGGCAGGGGGTGCCCGACCCGGCCGGTGCACGGCTCAGTCCGTCACGGCCTCGTCGTCACCGTCGCCATCGTCGTCGTTCTCCAGCAGGCTCTTCTGGAGCAGCAGCCGCTCGCCGGGGGCGAAGGTGCTGAGGATGCGTTCCAGATCGTCCGGGGAGGCGAACTCCACGGTGATCTTGCCCTTCTTCTGCCCCAGCTCGACCTTCACCCGGGTCTCGAAGCGGTCCGAGAGGCGCGTGGCGAGGTCATTCAGGGCGGGCGAGACCCGGGCACCGGCCCGCGGTCCCTTGCCCCGCTGGGACTTCTGCGGACGCGACCCCATCAGGGTCACGATCTCCTCGACGGACCGGACGGACAGGCCCTCGGCCACCACCCGGTAGGCGAGCCGCTCCTGCTCCTCCGGGTCGTCCACGGAGAGCAGCGCCCGAGCGTGTCCGGCGGAGAGCACCCCCGCCGCGACCCGGCTCTGGACCTTCGGCGAGAGCCTCAGCAGTCGCAGGGTGTTGGAGACCTGCGGCCGGGACCGGCCGATCCGGTCGGCCAGCTGATCATGGGTGCAGTTGAAGTCCTTGAGGAGCTGGTCGTAGGCAGCCGCCTCTTCGATCGGGTTCAGCTGCGCGCGGTGGAGGTTCTCCAGCAGCGCGTCCAGGAGCAGCTTCTCGTCGTCGGTGGCCCGGACGATCGCCGGGATCGCCTCCAGCTCGGCCTCACGGCAGGCCCGCAGCCGCCGCTCACCCATGATCAGCTCATAGCGGGCAGGACCCACCTGGCGGACCACGACGGGCTGGAGGAGCCCCACCTCCTTGATGGAGGTGACCAGCTCCTGGAGAGCGTCCTCGTCGAAGTAGTCACGGGGCTGCCGGGGGTTCGGGGAGATCGCGTCGAGCGGGATCTCAGCGAAGTGCGCACCAAGCGGCGGCGCCGGAAGCTGAGAGCCCCCGCCCCCGATCCCGACCCCACTGCCGCCCCCGAAGACCGACGGCTCCCGCTCCTCTGTTTCACGTGAAACAGGCGGCAGGGTCGCCACCTTCGCCGCGGCCACACCCCGGTCGTTCAGCATCGGTACGGCCGTGGGGGACGTGGATGCGGGGCCCCCCGCCCCGGTCGGTGCCGGGGTCCTCTCGGTCGGGGCAGCGGGGATCAGCGCACCCAGTCCTCGGCCCAAGCCCCTCCGTCGATCGCTCACTGGATCCCCTCCACCTTGCTCGGGTCACTCTGGGCGCCGATATGGGCGTGGGTGGCGTCGTAGGAGACGCCCACACCCCTCAGCGCGACTTCTCGGGCTGCCTCAAGATAGGAGAGGGCGCCGCTCGATCCGGGATCGTAGGTCAGCACCGTCTGCCCATAGCTCGGTGCCTCGGAGATACGGACCGAGCGCGGAATGCTGGTCCGTAGCACCTCCTCACCGAAGTGGGTGCGCACCTCGTCCGCGACCTGGGACGCCAGTCGCGTCCGGCCGTCGTACATGGTGAGCAGGATCGTCGAGACATGCAGGGCGGGGTTGAGGTGCCCCCGCACCAGGTCGACATTGCGCAGCAGTTGGCCCAGGCCCTCCAGCGCGTAGTACTCGCACTGGATCGGGATGAGGACCTCCTGGCCGGCGACGAGTGCGTTGACCGTCAGCAGGCCGAGGGAGGGCGGGCAGTCGATCAGGACATAGTCCAGCGGCTGCTCGTATGCCTGGATCGCCCGCTGGAGGCGGCTCTCTCGTGCCACCAGGGACACCAGCTCGATCTCCGCACCGGCGAGATCGATCGTGGCGGGTGCACAGAAGAGGCCCTCGACATCGGGGACCGGCTGGACGACTTCCGCGAGCGGCTTGCTCTCCACCAACACGTCGTAGATGGAGGGGACTTCGGCGTGATGGTCGATCCCCAGGGCCGTGGACGCATTGCCCTGAGGGTCGAGGTCGACCACCAGGACCCGGCCGCCGTGCAGGGCCAGTGAGGCGGCGAGGTTGACGGTTGTCGTCGTCTTGCCCACCCCGCCCTTCTGGTTGGCGACCACGATGATGCGGGTCTGCTCAGGACGTGGAAGGCCCTCGCCTGCGCGGCCCAGCGCCTCTACTGCCAACTGGGCAGCACGACCGATGGGAGTGTCGTCCATCGGAGGCGGTGTTTCACGTGAAACATCCTCCCCCGTCGATTCGGTACGGGGACCGGGGACCGGATCGGTCATCGGTCCCGCGATGTTGGCGTCGGACCGCAAGGATTCACTCTCCTCGACTTCAGGCTCGCAATGAACAGAGCCTCCCATGCCTTCAGGGTGGTGAACCAGTGAGGCCCGTTCTTCTGTGGAGAAATCCACCTCTGTGGACAACTCCATGACCCTTCGGAGGGACCGACCGCTCTCCTTGGCGGAGTTGGTCGTGTCTCGCAGGGCTCCGAGGGGCTTACGGTCGCGCGGTTCGGCCGCGGCGCGGCCCCGACTGATGATGCCGTGCAGCAGTGAGCGACGTTTCACGTGAAACACGATGCACAGCGCCGCAGGCCGAACTGTCGCGACACTCCGGCTTACCGAGGTTTGGCAGCTTGTGTGGAGTACGGCACCCCTCGGGGTGATTCATCGGCTGTATCCGTTTCGAGCGCCCCTCGGCACGTGAAGATGATCACCTTCGGCGCACATGGAGATGATCACCTTCAGCACACGTGAGGATGATCACTCTCAGCGCCGTCGCCGAGCCCGTCCCGTACGGGCCGCCTTCGCCCGCTTGGCCGCGAACCGTACGCCGCCCGGACTCTCGCCGACCTCGACCCGCACCACCGTGGACTGGGGATCGACCACACCCTCACCCACATGCAGGATCGACATCTCCACCGCGCCCAGCTTGGTGAGGGCGGTGGACGCCGCCTTCAGCTCCTCCTCGGCGGTGTCGCCCTTGAGGGCGAGCATCTCGCCGTAGGGCCGCAGCAGCGGGATGCCCCAGGTGGCCAGACGGTCCAGCGGGGCGACCGCGCGAGCCGTCACCACATGGACCGGCGGCAGCGTGCCCATGACCTCCTCGGCCCGCCCGCGCACCACGGTCACATGGTCCAGGCCCAGCAGCTCCACGACCTCGGTGAGGAAGTTGGTGCGGCGCAGCAGCGGCTCCAGCAGGGTGATCTTGAGGTCCTCTCGGACCAGGGCCAGGGGAATGCCCGGCAGCCCGGCCCCGGAGCCCACATCGCAGACCGTGACGCCCTCCGGGACGACCTCGGAGAGCACCGCGCAGTTCAGCAGATGTCGTGCCCACAGCCGGGGCACCTCACGGGGGCCGATCAGACCGCGCTGCACACCCGCCTCGGCGAGCAGCTCCGCGTATCGGACCGCGTCCGTGAAGCGCTCGCCAAACACCGCCCGCGCCTCCTCGGGCGCCGGGGGAAGCTCCGCTGCCTCCGTCACGGGGACCGTCCTTCCATACCGCCGTCGACACGCCGGGCGCCGACCATCAGGGCTGAGGGATGTACCGGGGGACCGTCAGCCGTCAGGGTGCAGGCTGGTCAGGTCCAGGCTGACAAAGTTCGGCCCCGTCTGCGCTACAGACGGGGCCGTGGAACGGAGAACCGCTCAGGCGGGCAGTACGACGACGAACCGCTGCGGCTCCTCGCCCTCGGACTCGCTGCGCAGCCCCGCGGCCTTCACCGCGTCGTGCACGACCTTGCGCTCGAACGGTGTCATCGGCTGGAGCTTCACCGGGCCACCGCTGCTCTTGACCTCGGCCGCGGCCTTGGCGCCCAGCTCGGCCAGCTCGGCCCGCTTCTTGGCCCGGTAGCCGCCGATGTCCAGCATCAGCCGACTGCGGTCCCCGGTCTCCCGGTGGACGGCCAGGCGGGTCAGCTCCTGGAGCGCCTCCAGCACCTCGCCCTCATGGCCGACGAGCTTGTTCAGATCACGGCCGCTGTCGCTGATGATCGAGACAGAGGCTCGGTCGCCCTCGACATCCATGTCGATGTCGCCGTCGAGATCGGCGATGTCCAGCAGACCTTCCAGGTAGTCCGCCGCGATCTCGCCCTCCTGCTCCAGGCGGGTCAGGGTGTCTGCACCCTCGGCAGCGGCGGAGGTGGTGCCTTCCGTCACGGGATGGACTCCTTCTTACTTCTTGGTCGGGGACTTGGGCCGCTGAGGGCCACCCTTGCGCTGCCCGGACTGGGCCCGGCTGCGCGAGGAGCCATTGCCGGACTTGGCCGCCTGCTTCCCACCGCCACCGCCCTGCTTGGCACCGGAACCGGAACCGGAGCCAGAACCAGATCCGCCCGGCTTGGCGTCGGCGGGTTCGTCGGACTTGATGAGCGAGGGCGAGGAGTCCTTCTCCTCACCGCCCGCGGGCTTGGCCCCACCGTGCTGACGCTGCGACTTCGACTGCCGCTTGGGCTGCTGGCGCCTCGGGGTCGCCGCCGCGGTGGTGGTCGTCGTACCGTCCTCGTGCTCGACGGTGACGGCGTTGTCGCTCTTGATCACGGTGCCGTCCGGCTGGGCGGCGAGGCCGGCCTTGCTCAGACCCGTGACGAACTTCCGCTCGTGATCGTTGCGGTCGCGGCCCTTGGCGACGATCGCCTTCACGATGGCCCGCTCCCGCCGGCTGCGGGTCTTGCCGTGGTGCGTGACGTGCTTGTGGAGACGGTCCAGATAAGCGGCCTGGGCCTTGGAACCCGGCGTCGGGTTGTTGTGGATGACATACATCTGCTGGCCCATGGTCCACATGTTGGTGGTCAGCCAGTAGACGAGGACACCGACCGGGAAGTTGATGCCGAAGACCGCGAAGATCACCGGGAAGACATACATCAGCATCTTCTGCTGCTGCATGAACGGCGTCTTCACCGAGGTGTCGACGTTCTTGGTCATCAGCTGGCGCTGTGTGTAGAACTGCGACAGCGACATCAGCACGATCATGATGGCGGTGACGATCCGCACGTCGAGGATCGTGGAACCGAGCGCCGAGACCTCGGCGGCACCGTCGGTGAACTTCGACGCCAGCGGGGCACCGAAGATGTGCGCCTTCTGGGCGCTGGCCAGCAGCCGCTCGTTGATCACACCGACGGTGTCGTTATTGGCGATGCTGTTCAGCACGTGGTACAGGGCGAAGAAGAACGGTGACTGCGCCAGGATGGGAAGGCACGAGGAGAGCGGGTTGGTGCCCGTCTCCTTGTACAGCTTCATCATCTCTTCGGACTGACGCTGCTTGTCGTTCTTGTAGCGCTCCTGGATCTTCTTCATCTCGGGCTGGAGCGTCTGCATCGCCCGGGTCGCCTTGATCTGCTTCACGAAGAGCGGGATCAGACAGATGCGGATAAGGATCACCAGGGACACGATGGACAGGCCCCAGGCCCAGCCCGTGTCGGGGCCGAAGATCGCCCCGTACAGCGAGTGGAACTGGACGATGACCCACGAGACGGGTGTGGTGATGAAGCTGAAGAAGCTGGCAATCGTGTCCACTAATCATGCTCCTTGGGCATGGGACGAGGTCTCTGCGGCCGGGCTCGAAGCAGAGGTCTCTTCGGTGGCCGGTTCGGCGGCGGAGGACCCGCCCTTGCGTGCGCGCCATGCGTTGCGCAGCATCTCGTGCCACCGTGGCCGCCTGCGCGGCGGGACGTAGTCCACGCCGCCCAGTGACCACGGATTGCACCGGAGGATCCGCCAGGCGGTCAGTGCCGTGCCCTTGATCGCACCGTGCCGGTCGATGGCCGTGTAGCCGTAGTGGGAACACGACGGGTAGTACTTGCACACCGGCCCGAGCAACGGACTGATGGTCCACTGGTACAGCTTGATCAGTGCCAGCAGCGGGTACTTCATCGCGCGCCCCCTCCCAGCAGCCGCTCCAGGGCGGCATCCAGGTCTCGGGCCAGCTGTGCATGGTCGGCGTCACCCGCACCGGGCAGCGCTCGTACCACTACCAGGCTACCGGGGGGCAACAGGGCGACTCTGTCGCGCAGGAGGTGACGCAGCCTGCGCTTGACAGCGTTGCGTACGACCGCACCCCCCACAGCCTTGCTCACGACGAAACCCGCACGCACCGGAGGAGCGCTCTCCCCAGGCGCGTGCGGGTCCGTGGAACCGCTACGAAGGTGGACGACAAGCGTCGGGCGGCCTGCCCGGCGGCCTCGTCGTACCGCGGTCGCGAAGTCCTCGCGCCGCCTCAGCCGGTTCTCGGTGGGCAGCACGATGTCATGACCTGACCGGGATCAGGCGGACAGACGGGCGCGACCCTTGCCACGGCGGGACGCGAGAATCGCGCGGCCGGCACGGGTGCGCATACGCAGCCGGAAGCCGTGGGTCTTCGCGCGACGACGGTTGTTCGGCTGGAAGGTGCGCTTGCTCACTCGGGGGCTCCAGAAAGAAATCGGGGTTCGGCGGTGCCGTCCTGGCTGTCACCGTGCGCCCACGAGTAGCTCGCGTTACGCCCGAGTGCACCGCTTTCCGTTCACCTGACGTGACCTGTGCCCATCGGAGGCAGGCGGCAGCAGCCATCGACAACTCGACCTGGTTACGGTACGCGCGGCTACGCCATCCGGTCAAACCAGCGGCCATTGGGAGACACTGTCCACAGCCTGGGGACAACAACTTGAACCGCACGGGTCGCCCTGACTACCGTGACTGGACTCCGATCCGTTCCCCTGACCCCTGCCCGCGCGGGATCACCCCGCCCGGCACCACCCGCCCCGTCGGATTGCCGACCCCTCCGCGAACCACACGTTCGTGGGACCCATGAGAGAGCGTGCCCTGTGGCTGACGTACCTGCCGATCTTGCCGCGGTGTGGCCACGAGTACTCGATCAGCTTCTCGGAGAGGGCCGCGGTCAGGGCGTCGAATCCAAGGACGAGCGCTGGATCCGCCGCTGCCAGCCGCTGGCGCTGGTCGCGGACACCGCCCTGCTCGCCGTACCGAACGAATTCGCGAAGGGCGTACTGGAAGGCCGTCTCGCGCCGATCGTCAGCGAGACCCTGAGCCGGGAGTGCGGGCGCCCGATCCGGATCGCGATCACCGTGGACGACTCGGCGGGCGAGCCCCCGCCCACGCCCCAGCGGTACGAGGAGCCCGAACTGCCGTCCGCGCCCTACGACGGCGGCCCCTACCAGGAGCCGTACGGCGGCGACACATATAAGGAGACACCCCGCGAGAGCGGCCCTTATGAGGGCGCTCCCTACGAAGGCGGCTCCTACGAGGGCGCTTCGTACGACGGCCCCGCGCGGGACGCCGACTACGAGGGCTACGGCCGCCCGCGCCAGGACCAGCAGCACCGGCAGGACCCGCAGCACCGCCAGGACCAGCAGCACCCCGGCGCCCCCGGCGACCAGCTCCCGACGGCCCGCCCCGCCTACCCCTCCGAGTACCAGCGCCCCCAGCCCGGCGCCTGGCCCCGCCCGCCCGCGCAGGACGACTACGGCTGGCAGCAGCAGCGCCTCGGCTTCCCCGACCGCGACCCGTACGCCTCCCACGACTCCTACGGTGGCGGGCAGGACTACCGGGGCCAGAACCGCGACCGCCCGGCGTACGGCCAGCCGGAGCGCGGCGGCTACGACCGCGAGCGCCCGCCCTACGAGCAGCAGCGCGGCGACTACGACCCGTCACGCTCCGAGTACGAACCCGGACGCGGCGGCTACGACCAGCGCGACGGTCGGCGCGATCTCCCGGAGTCGCCCGGTGGGCCCGGGGGCCCCGGCGGGCCTGGTGGCCACCGCGGTGGTCCGGGGCTGCCGTCCTCCGGTGCCGCCTCCGGCCCACTCGCCGCGCAGCCCGCGCCGGCCGCCGGGCCGGGTGAGCCGACCGCGCGGCTGAATCCGAAGTACCTCTTCGACACCTTCGTCATCGGCGCCTCCAACCGGTTCGCGCACGCGGCTGCCGTGGCGGTCGCCGAGGCACCCGCGAAGGCGTACAACCCGCTGTTCATCTATGGGGAGTCGGGGCTCGGCAAGACGCATCTGCTGCACGCGATCGGGCACTACGCGCGCAGCCTCTACCCGGGTACCCGGGTGCGGTACGTCAGCTCGGAGGAGTTCACCAACGAGTTCATCAACTCCATCCGCGACGGCAAGGGCGACAGCTTCCGCAAGCGGTACCGGGAGATGGACATCCTGCTGGTCGACGACATCCAGTTCCTCGCGGACAAGGAGTCGACGCAGGAGGAGTTCTTCCACACCTTCAACACCCTCCACAACGCCAACAAGCAGATCGTGCTCTCCTCCGACCGGCCGCCCCGGCAGCTCGTCACCCTGGAGGACCGGCTGCGGAACCGTTTCGAGTGGGGTCTGATCACCGATGTCCAGCCGCCCGAGCTGGAGACCCGGATCGCGATCCTGCGCAAGAAGGCGGTCCAGGACCAGCTGAGCGCGCCGCCGGAGGTGCTGGAGTTCATCGCCTCCCGGATCTCGCGCAACATCCGCGAGCTGGAGGGCGCGCTGATCCGGGTCACGGCGTTCGCCTCGCTCAACCGGCAGCCGGTGGACCTGGGCCTCACCGAGATCGTCCTCAAGGACCTGATCCCCGGCGGCGAGGACTCGGCGCCCGAGATCACCTCCACGGCCATCATGAGCGCCACCGCGGACTACTTCGGGCTGACGGTGGAGGACCTGTGCGGCACCTCGCGCGGGCGCGCGCTGGTCACCGCGCGGCAGATCGCCATGTACCTCTGCCGTGAGCTGACGGATCTGTCGCTGCCGAAGATCGGCGCGCTGTTCGGCGGCCGGGACCATACGACCGTGATGCACGCGGACCGCAAGATCCGCAATCTGATGGCCGAGCGGCGCTCGATCTACAACCAGGTCACGGAGCTGACCAACCGCATCAAGAACGGCTGAGGGCCTCGGGGCAACGGGTACGCCGTCCGGCGTTTTCCCGCTTCTGCTGCGGCCTGCGCTCTGACGGCCGCCAGCGTCTTCCTGCCTCATCCCACGGCCTGGCCCCTGGTCCCAGGCCTCCTGCTCCCATGCCTCCTGGCACCTGGCCCCTGCTCTCTGACAGCGTCCGGCGCGTCCGGCGCTGCGGCCTTCTCCGGCCTCCATCGGCCTTCTCCGTGAGCGGGTGCCGAAGAGGGTGCCCAAGGGCATGCCCGGCGGCCAGGCGGCCCGCCTCACAGCGCCCTCGCGCCTCCTCACCCGCCTCACCCGCCCCACCCGCCCCAGCTGCCCCAGCTGCCCCCCTACTGCCCCTGCCCTGCGCTGCCATCAGCTGCCGTAGCCGCTCGCCGAGGAGCGCGCTTCGTCGCCCCGCCGCCACCCGGTGTTCGAATCCGGGCCGGGTTACGGCCGCTCTCCACAGATTCGGTGACTTTCTGCCGTCCACATCCTGGGGACTGCCGAGTTGTCCAGATCCCGTCCACAGCGCGGTCTGTTGAAAGACCATCAGACCAGGTCAACCCCCTGTGGATTCGTGGACAAACGATCTCCACAGGCTGTGGACAAGATCGCGGTCCACACCCTGTGCACAAAGTTGTCCACCGGCAACCCACAGGCTGAGGGCCGTTGTCCCCAATGATCGGCGGCTTCTCCACACCTCTGTCCACTGTTCGGCAACGCGACGCGCCTGATCACCGGGTCGAGTGAAAGGCGTCACACAAAGGTGCCGGGTTGGCCTGTGGGAAAGGCGGGTAAAGCTGGGGACGGTTCTGGGGAGAAGTCGCCTCTCCCTGTGCACGGGGTGTGCAGAACTTTCCGTTCTCCACAGCGGACCCGGGTTGTCCACCGCCTCCACCCACAGGCCCCGTGGACAAAATTTCCGGCCTGAGCTGGGAAAACAAGGTTATCCACGGTATCCACAGGCCCTACTACTACTCCCAACTAGAGAGAGCTGGGAATCCGTTTCGAAGCGGGGCCTGTGCACAACTCGCCCTCGGCAGCCCGACCGCCCCTCGTCACGACTTGACCCCGAGAGGCACCTACTGTCAGTGGTGTGCGTCAGACTGTTCCCCGGCGTCCTTCCCGTCACAGGGACCGATGACACCGCGACAGACAGACAGGCCAGGCAGGGCGAGCAGGCCGGCAACAGCAGGAGGCGGCAACAGTGAAGATCCGGGTGGAACGCGATGTCCTCGCGGAGGCAGTGGCCTGGGCGGCGCGCAGCCTCCCGGCCCGTCCGCCGGCGCCTGTCCTCGCGGGCCTGCTGCTGAAGGCCGAGGACGGCCAGCTGAGCCTGTCCAGCTTCGACTACGAGGTCTCCGCGCGGGTCTCCGTCGAGACCGAGGTCGAGGAGGAGGGCACGGTCCTGGTCTCCGGGCGGCTGCTCGCCGACATCTGCCGCGCGCTCCCCAACCGCCCGGTGGAGATCTCCACAGACGGTGTACGGGCGACGGTGGTCTGCGGCTCCTCCCGCTTCACCCTGCACACCCTCCCCGTCGAGGAGTACCCGTCGCTGCCGCAGATGCCCTCGGCGACCGGCACGGTCCCCGGTGAGGTCTTCGCCTCGGCCGCCTCCCAGGTGGCCATCGCGGCGGGGCGGGACGACACACTGCCGGTGCTGACCGGTGTGCGGATCGAGATCGAGGGCGACCGGGTCACCCTGGCCTCCACCGACCGCTACCGCTTCGCGGTCCGTGAGTTCCTGTGGAAGCCGGAGAACCCGGAGGCGTCCGCGGTCGCCCTGGTGCCCGCCAAGACGCTCCTGGACACCGCCAAGGCGCTGACCAGCGGCGACAGCGTGACGCTCGCGCTGTCCAGCTCGGGCGCCGGTGAGGGCCTGATCGGCTTCGAGGGCGCGGGCCGCCGTACGACGACCCGGCTGCTGGAGGGCGACCTCCCGAAGTACCGCACGCTGTTCCCGACCGAGTTCAACTCCATCGCGGTGATCGAGACCCCGCCGTTCGTGGAGGCCGTCAAGCGCGTGGCGCTGGTCGCCGAGCGCAACACCCCGGTGCGGCTGAGCTTCGAGCAGGGCGTGCTGATCCTGGAGGCCGGTTCCAGCGACGACGCACAGGCTGTGGAGAGAGTCGACGCCCAGCTGGAGGGCGACGACATCTCGATCGCCTTCAACCCGACCTTCCTGCTGGACGGACTGAGCGCGATCGACTCCCCGGTGGCCCAGCTGTCGTTCACCACGTCCACCAAGCCGGCCCTGCTCAGCGGCAAGCCCGCGCTCGACGCCGAGGCGGACGAGGCGTACAAGTACCTGATCATGCCGGTGCGGCTCAGCGGCTGAGTCGGCTCAGCCGGTCCGGCGGGCCGCTCGACAGGTCGGCAGGTCGGACCGGCGCACGGCGGGGCATACGTTTGAGCGGCTATGCCCACAGATGTGGATAAGCGTCCGGGTTTAGGCTCGGACGCAGGTACGAAAGTGCCTCACAGGTACTCGCCGGTACGAGAGTGCCTCCTGCCACATCGCAACCTAAGGATCACTTGATGGAGCTCGGTCTCATCGGCCTCGGCAAGATGGGCGGCAACATGCGCGAGCGGATCCGCCGCGCGGGCCACACCGTCGTCGGATACGACCGCAATCCGGACCTCGCCGATGTCCACAGCCTCAAGGAGCTTGTGGACACGCTCCAGGCCCCGCGGGTGGTCTGGGTGATGGTCCCGGCCGGGGCCGCCACCCAGTCGACCATCGACGAACTCGCCAAGCTGCTGGAGCCCGGCGACATCGTCGTGGACGGCGGCAACTCCCGCTGGACGGACGACGAGAAGCACGCCGCCGAGCTGGCCGCCGAAGGCATAGGCTTCGTCGACTGCGGCGTCTCCGGCGGCGTCTGGGGCCTGGAGAACGGCTACGCGCTGATGTACGGCGGCGCGGCGGAGCATGTCGCCCGGGTGCGGCCGGTCTTCGACGCGCTCAAGCCGGAGGGCGACTTCGGCGCGGTGCACGCGGGCAAGGTCGGCGCGGGCCACTTCGCCAAGATGGTCCACAACGGCATCGAGTACGCCATGATGCAGGCCTACGCCGAGGGCTGGGAGCTGCTGGAGAAGGCCGACTCCGTGACCGACGTCCGGGAGGTCTTCCGGTCCTGGCAGGAGGGCACGGTGATCCGGTCCTGGCTGCTCGACCTCGCGGTCAACGCGCTCGACGAGGACGAGCACCTGGCCGAGCTGCGCGGCTACGCCCAGGACTCCGGCGAGGGCCGGTGGACGGTGGAGGCCGCCATCGACCACGCGGTGCCGCTTCCGGCGATCACCGCCTCGCTGTTCGCGCGGTTCTCCTCCCGCCAGGAGGACTCGCCGCAGATGAAGATGATCGCCGCGCTGCGCAACCAGTTCGGCGGCCACGCGGTCGAGAAGAAGTAACCAGGACAGAGATACCTATAGGTACACGGAAGTACACAGAAGTACATACAGGTATAGAGATCCACATACAGCACCACTGATCCACAGCCTCGGGGGAGGTCGGCGCACCACCATGCACGTCACGCATCTGTCGCTCGCCGACTTCCGCTCGTACGCCCGGGTCGAGGTTCCGCTCGATCCGGGCGTCACCGCCTTCGTCGGTCCCAATGGGCAGGGCAAGACGAATCTGGTGGAGGCCATCGGCTATCTCGCCACCCTCGGCAGCCACCGGGTCTCCTCGGACGCCCCGCTGGTCCGGATGGGCGCCGAGCGGGCCGTCGTCCGCGCCCAGGTCCGCCAGGGCGAGCGGCAGCAGCTGATCGAGCTGGAGCTGAACCCCGGGCGGGCCAACCGCGCCCGGATCAATAGATCCTCGCAGGTCAGACCGCGTGATGTGCTGGGGATCGTACGGACTGTGCTGTTCGCTCCGGAGGATCTCGCGCTGGTCAAGGGGGATCCCGGGGAGCGGCGGCGGTTCCTGGACGAGCTGATCACCGCGCGCTCACCGCGGATGGCGGGCGTCCGCGCCGACTACGACCGGGTCCTCAAGCAGCGCAACACCCTGCTGAAGTCGGCGGCCCTCGCGCGGCGGCACGGCGGGCGGTCGATGGATCTGTCCACGCTCGACGTCTGGGACCAGCACCTCGCGCGCGCGGGTGCCGAACTGCTCGCCCAGCGGCTCGATCTGATCGCCGCCCTCCTGCCGCTGGCCGACAAGGCGTACGAGCAGCTCGCGCCCGGCGGCGGGCCGCTGGCCCTGGACTACAAGCCGTCCGCGCCGGGCGAGGCACACACCCGCGAAGCGCTGTACGAGCAGCTCACCGCGGCGCTCACCGAGGTCCGCAAGCAGGAGATCGAGCGGGGCGTCACCCTGGTCGGACCGCATCGCGACGATCTGAACCTCAAGCTGGGCGAGCTGCCCGCCAAGGGCTACGCCTCGCACGGCGAGTCCTGGTCCTACGCGCTGGCGCTGCGTCTGGCCTCGTACGATCTGCTGCGGGCCGAGGGCAATGAGCCGGTGCTGATCCTGGACGATGTCTTCGCCGAACTGGACACCCGCCGCCGGGAGCGGCTCGCCGAACTGGTGGCGCCGGGCGAACAGGTCCTGGTCACGGCCGCGGTCGACGACGACGTACCGCATGTGCTGGCCGGGGCGAGGTACCGGGTGGCCGAGGGGGCGGTGGAGCGGGTATGAGCGGCGACGGATCTTTGCCCAACGCTTCTTCGCAGCACTCCGGGTCAGGGGTTTCGCGCACTGGAGCAGGGGCTTCGTCCTCCGTGCCAGGGCCGCACGCCGGCCCCGGATCAGCGGCGCGCTCCGGGCCAGGGGTTTCCCGGCCCGGACCGGGGGCTGCGTCCCCGGTTCCGGGAGCGCACCCTGGGGCAGCAGGGGCTTCGCGCCCCGGAGTATGGCCTTCTCCTCCTTCCCCTCCGCAACCCAGCCCCCCAAGCCCCCCCGGCTCACCCCGGCCCTCGCCCGCGCAGGCCGACCCCGTCCCCCCGCCGCCCGGCCGCACCCGGGGCTCGCGGTCCGAACCCGGTGGGGCCTCGCGGTCCGGCACCGGAGGGATCGCCACCCCCCGGACCGACCCGCCCGGCCCCTCCGGGGTCGATCTCGCGCGCGTGGCGCTGCGTGCGGCGAAAGAGGCGGCCCGCGCGCGGGGGGACGCGGCGCAGCAGAAGAAGCAGGCGCGCCGGGGCGGTGGGCTGCGCTCCGGCGCGCGCGCCGACGGGCGCGATCCCATGGCGCTGGGCGCGGCCATCAACCGGCTGATCACCGAGCGCGGCTGGGAGACGCCGGCCGCGGTCGGCGGGGTGGTGGGCCGCTGGCCGGAGATCGTCGGGGACGACCTGGCCAAGCACTGTGTGCCGCAGCGCTACGACGAGGACGAGCGGGTGCTGGTCGTGCAGTGCGACTCCACGGCCTGGGCGACCCAGCTGCGCCATCTCGCGCCCGCGCTGGTCGCCCGGCTCAATCAGGACCTGGGGCACGGCACCGTACGGATGATCAAGGTGCTCAACCCGGGCGGTCCCGCGCGCCGGTACGGGCCCCTGCGCGCCCCCGGGAGCACCGGGCCCGGCGACACCTACGGGTGAGCGACCGGGTACGCGGGGCAGGGGAGTGGGCCCCGGCGACGGCTCCGGTGCGCCCGACGGGCCCGCCGGGCGCCTGATCATGGGCGCGGCGGCCCGGAGTGAGCGACCTCACAGAGCCCTGACGGTGATCGTCGGCGGCCCGCCCCGCGCGGAGATGATCTGAGAGTCAGGTCACGCCTGCCGCCCCCGTACGACCCGCGCACCGCCCCCGCGCGGCTCCTGTGCCGCGCTCACGCGGGCGGTTATCCACAGGCTGTGGACCGAATGTCGTACGAATCGCCCACAACCCCCTTCTTCAAGCGCACACAGTTGCGAATTTCGACCTGACCCCGGAGTAGCGAAGGGTTGACATCCGGAAGCGCTGAGTGGCTCCGTGAGCCTCTTGGAGCCCCCTTCCGCATATCGGGACCCGGAAGAGCATGGTTCAGGGCGGCACATGCGGACTCAGGTACCGGCAAACGCCCATCAGTGTCAGTGCTACCGGTAGACTGGGAGGTAATCCCGCCCCAATCGTGGGGACCGCCCGGGAAAAGCTGAGCAACGCTGATCAAGGCTTACCAACGCAACATGCCGCAGCCGCTCCGGCAACCTGCCGACGAGCCTGGCTCGTGCTGTGCCAGAAAGGGCGCTTCGTGGCCGATTCCGGCAACCCCAACGAGAACATCCCGTCCACCGAGGCAGGCGCGACCGACCCGGCCGGCGCCGCGAAGGGTGAGGTCACCGCCTCGTACGACGCCAATGCGATCACCGTCCTGGAAGGGCTGGACGCGGTCCGCAAGCGCCCCGGCATGTACATCGGCTCGACCGGTGAGCGAGGGCTGCACCACCTGGTCTACGAGGTCGTCGACAACTCGGTCGACGAGGCGCTGGCCGGCCACGCGGACACCATCGACGTCACGGTCCTCCCGGACGGCGGCGTGCGCGTCGTGGACAACGGCCGCGGTATCCCGGTCGGCATCGTCCCCTCCGAGGGCAAGCCGGCCCTGGAGGTCGTGCTCACCGTGCTGCACGCGGGCGGCAAGTTCGGCGGGGGCGGCTACGCGGTCTCCGGCGGTCTGCACGGCGTGGGCGTGTCCGTGGTCAACGCCCTGTCGTCGAAGGTCGCCGTCGAGGTGCGCACCGACGGCCACCGCTGGACGCAGGACTACAAGATGGGCGTCCCCACGGCCCCGCTGGCCCAGCACGAGGCCATCGAGGAGACGGGCACGTCGGTCACGTTCTGGGCGGACGCGGACATCTTCGAGACCACCGAGTACTCCTTCGAGACGCTCTCGCGGCGCTTCCAGGAGATGGCCTTCCTCAACAAGGGCCTGACCATCAGGCTCACCGACGAGCGCGAGTCGGCGAAGGCCGTGACCGGGGCGGACGAGGCGGGCGGCGACGCCAAGGCCGAGGCCAAGACCGTCACCTACCACTACGAGGGCGGCATCGTCGACTTCGTGAAGTACCTCAACTCGCGCAAGGGCGAGGTGGTCCACCCCACCATCATCGACCTGGAGGCGGAGGACAAGGACAAGGCCCTCTCCCTCGAAGTCGCCATGCAGTGGAACAGCGGCTACAGCGAGGGCGTCTACTCCTTCGCCAACATCATCCACACGCAGGAGGGCGGTACCCACGAGGAGGGCTTCCGCGCGGCGCTGACCAACCTGATCAACAAGTACGCGCGCGACAAGAAGCTGCTCCGCGAGAAGGACGACAACCTCACGGGCGACGACATCCGCGAGGGCCTCACGGCGATCATCTCGGTCAAGCTGAGCGAACCCCAGTTCGAGGGCCAGACCAAGACCAAGCTGGGCAACACCGAGGCCAAGACCTTCGTCCAGAAGGCGGTCTACGAGCACCTCACCGACTGGCTGGACCGCAACCCCAACGAGGCCGCCGACATCGTCCGCAAGGGCATCCAGGCGGCCACCGCGCGCGTGGCGGCCCGCAAGGCGCGCGATCTGACCCGCCGCAAGGGCCTGCTGGAGAGCGCCTCGCTGCCGGGCAAGCTGTCCGACTGCCAGTCGAACGACCCCACCAAGTGCGAGATCTTCATCGTCGAGGGCGACTCCGCCGGCGGCTCGGCCAAGTCCGGCCGCAACCCCGAGGTCCAGGCGATCCTCCCGATCCGCGGCAAGATCCTCAATGTCGAGAAGGCCCGGATCGACAAGATCCTCCAGAACCAGGAGATCCAGGCCCTCATCTCCGCCTTCGGCACCGGGGTGCACGAGGACTTCGACATCGAGAAGCTCCGCTATCACAAGATCATCCTGATGGCGGACGCCGATGTCGACGGCCAGCACATCAACACCCTGCTGCTGACGTTCCTGTTCCGCTTCATGCGCCCGCTGGTCGAGGCCGGGCATGTCTTCCTGTCCCGCCCCCCGCTCTACAAGATCAAGTGGGGCCGGGAGGACGTCGAGTACGCCTACTCCGACCGTGAGCGCGACGCGCTCCTGGAGATGGGCCGCCAGCGCGGCAAGCGGATCCGCGAGGACTCCATCCAGCGCTTCAAGGGCCTCGGCGAGATGAACGCCGAGGAGCTGCGCATCACCACCATGGACCAGGAGCACCGCGTCCTCGGCCAGGTCACCCTGGACGACGCCGCCCAGGCCGACGAGCTGTTCTCGGTCCTGATGGGCGAGGACGTGGAGGCCCGCCGCCAGTTCATCCAGCGCAACGCCAAGGACGTCCGCTTCCTCGACATCTGAGTCGGTCTCAGCTGACCGCACCAGGAAGGATCCTCACCAGCTATGGCCGACGAGAACACCCCTGTCACGCCCGTGACGCCCGAACCCGAGGGCCTGACCCTGCGCGTCGAGCCCGTCGGGCTCGAAACGGAGATGCAGCGCTCGTATCTCGACTACGCGATGTCCGTCATCGTCTCGCGCGCCCTCCCCGACGTCCGGGACGGCCTCAAGCCCGTTCACCGCCGGGTGCTGTACGCGATGTACGACGGCGGTTACCGCCCCGAGCGCGGCTTCTACAAGTGCGCCCGCGTGGTCGGCGACGTCATGGGCAACTACCACCCCCACGGCGACTCCTCCATCTACGACGCCCTGGTCCGGCTGGCCCAGCCCTGGGCGATGCGGATGCCCCTGGTCGACTCCAACGGCAACTTCGGCTCCCCGGGCAACGACCCGGCCGCCGCCATGCGCTACACCGAGTGCAAGATGGCGCCGCTGTCGATGGAGATGGTCCGCGACATCGACGAGGAGACCGTCGACTTCACGGACAACTACGACGGCCGCTCCCAGGAGCCCACCGTCCTGCCCGCCCGCTTCCCGAACCTGCTGATCAACGGCTCGGCGGGCATCGCGGTCGGTATGGCCACCAACATCCCGCCGCACAATCTGCGCGAGGTCGCGGCCGGCGCCCAGTGGTACCTGGAGAACCCCGAGGCGAGCCACGAGGAGCTGCTGGACGCCCTGGTCGAGCGGATCAAGGGCCCCGACTTCCCGACCGGCGCCCTGGTGGTGGGCCGCAAGGGCATCGAGGAGGCGTACCGCACCGGCCGCGGCTCCATCACCATGCGCGCGGTGGTCGAGGTCGAGGAGATCCAGAACCGCCAGTGCCTGGTGGTCACCGAGCTGCCCTATCAGACCAACCCGGACAATCTCGCCCAGAAGATTGCCGACCTGGTGAAGGACGGCAAGGTCGGCGGGATCGCCGACGTCCGCGACGAGACCTCCTCGCGCACCGGCCAGCGCCTGGTCATCGTGCTGAAGCGGGACGCCGTCGCCAAGGTCGTCCTCAACAACCTCTACAAGCACACCGACCTCCAGAGCAACTTCGGCGCGAACATGCTGGCGCTGGTCGACGGCGTACCGCGCACGCTCTCGCTGGACGCCTTCATCCGGCACTGGGTGACCCACCAGATCGAGGTCATCGTCCGCCGGACGAAGTTCCGGCTGCGCAAGGCCGAGGAGCGGGCGCACATCCTGCGCGGCCTGCTCAAGGCGCTGGACGCGATCGACGAGGTCATCGCCCTGATCCGGGCCAGCGACACGGTCGAGATCGCCCGCACCGGCCTGATGGACCTCCTGGAGATCGACGAGATCCAGGCCAACGCCATCCTGGAGATGCAGCTCCGCCGCCTCGCCGCCCTGGAGCGCCAGAAGATCGTCCAGGAGCACGACGAGCTCCAGGCGAAGATCACCGAGTACAACGCGATCCTCGCCTCGCCGGTCCGCCAGCGCGGCATCGTCAGCGAGGAGCTGGCCGCGATCGTCGAGAAGTACGGCGACGACCGCAAGACCCAGCTGATCCCCTACGACGGTGACATGTCCATCGAGGACCTCATCGCCGAGGAGGACATCGTCGTCACCGTCTCGCGCGGCGGTTACGTCAAGCGGACCAAGACGGACGACTACCGCGCCCAGAAGCGCGGCGGCAAGGGCGTCCGGGGAACGAAGCTCAAGGAAGACGACATCGTCGACCACTTCTTCGTCTCCACCACCCACCACTGGCTGCTCTTCTTCACCAACAAGGGCCGGGTCTACCGCGCCAAGGCGTACGAACTGCCGGACGCCGGCCGGGACGCGCGGGGCCAGCATGTCGCCAACCTGCTCGCCTTCCAGCCGGACGAGGCCATCGCCGAGATCCTCGCCATCCGCGACTACGACGCCGCGCCCTATCTGGTCCTCGCGACCAAGGCCGGTCTGGTCAAGAAGACATCTCTGAAGGATTACGACTCGCCGCGCTCCGGCGGGGTCATCGCGATCAATCTGCGCGAACGGGAGGACGGATCCGATGACGAACTGATCGGAGCCGAACTCGTATCGTCCGACGACGATCTCCTTCTGATCAGCAAGAAGGCCCAGTCGATCAGGTTCACCGCGACGGACGAGTCCCTGCGCCCCATGGGCCGTGCGACCTCGGGTGTCAAGGGCATGAGTTTCCGCGAGGGCGACGAGCTGCTCTCGATGAATGTTGTTCGACCCGGTACGTTCGTGTTCACTGCCACTGACGGTGGGTACGCCAAGCGGACCCCCGTCGACGAGTACCGCGTCCAGGGCCGCGGCGGCCTCGGCATCAAGGCCGCCAAGATCGTGGAGGACCGTGGCTCGCTCGTGGGCGCGCTGGTGGTCGAGGAGAGTGACGAGATCCTCGCCATCACACTCTCGGGCGGTGTGATTCGTACGCGAGTCAGCGGGGTAAGGGAGACCGGCCGTGACACCATGGGCGTCCAACTGATCAATCTGGGCAAGCGCGATGCCGTGGTCGGTATCGCACGCAACGCCGAGGCGGGACGCGAGGCGGAGGAGGTCGACGGCGGCGCGGCCGTCGACGAGTCCGCGGAGGGTGCCGTCGCACACGGCACCGACGGCGACGAGTCCGTGGCGGGTGCCGCCCCGAGCGGTACCGTCGGCGAATCCGCCGAGGGTGCCGGGACCACCGGCACGGACGAGGGTGACACGCCCTCGGCCGAGTAGCACGAGGAGTGAGTCAGCGTGAGCGGAGCCACGGGCGCCGGGTCGTCGGCCGGTATCCCGGCCGGTAACTCGACCGGCGCGACACAGGGCGGCGGCGGTCGTGGCTCCGCCGCGCGGACCACGGAGTCGGCGGGGGTGGTGAGATCGGTGGGGGTGTCTTCGACTCCGTCGGTTTCTGCTGGGCCTTCTGCGCCTTCTACTCCGTCGGGTCCTTTGGCTTCTTCGGCTTCGCCGACTTCGGCGGTTTCGGCGGTGGCTCCGTCGGTGCCTTCGGCTCCGGCGGATGGGCAGCCGGTGGCGTATCCGGCGACGGGGGGTCGGCAGGTGACGTATGGGCAGGCGTCCTCACAGGGGGCGTCCTCACAGGGGTCGCAGGCATCTCAGACACCCCACGCGCAGGCGGCCAATCCGCAGGCGAACCCGCAGATCACTGATCCGCACACGACCAATCTGCAAGCGATCAAGTCGGCCAAGGCCGATGCGCACAAGCCCGACACCCATGGATCCCCCACACATGGATCCCAGGCTCATGGATCCCAGGGGGGAACTGTGACGGACACCCGAGGCACCCAGCAGTACGCGGCGGCCGGCGCCGCACAGGCCGGGGCGCAGCCCGCCGCGCAGGGTGCCTCACCCCTGCCGGGGGAGCGCCAGACCCAGCAGGCGGAGACGCCGTACCACCCGCCCGCCGCGTATCAGACGCAGGGCGGTGGCCAGGGGCAGCCGCAGGGCGCGGCCCAGGGGCAGACCGGGGCCGGGGCCGGGGTGCGTCGGCCGCGGACCGGGGCGCGCACCACACCGCGGGTGCGCAAGGCCCGGCTCCGGGTGGCGAAGGCCGACCCGTGGTCCGTGATGAAGGTCAGCTTCCTGCTCTCCATCGCCCTGGGCATCTGCACGATCATCGCCTCGGCGGTGCTGTGGATGGTCATGGACGCGATGGGGGTCTTCTCGACGGTCGGCGGCACGATCTCGGAGGCGACCGGCTCGAACGAGTCGAACGGCTTCGACCTCCAGTCGTTCCTGTCCCTCCCCAACGTCCTGATGTTCACGACGATCATCGCGGTGATCGACGTCGTCCTGGCGACCGCGCTGGCGACGCTGGGGGCGTTCATCTACAACCTGTCGGCGGGGTTCGTGGGGGGCGTGGAGCTGACGCTGGCGGAGGACGAGTGACGGGATTCCCGTCGTTCAAACCTGTGCCGGGTGCCCTGCGGCTATCGATTTTGGGACTGCCCCGGTCGTGCGCTAATCTTCAGGGGTCAGCGCGCGGGACGTACACCGCAGAGCGCGGCGGGGCTATAGCTCAGTTGGTTAGAGCGCATCCCTGATAAGGATGAGGCCACAGGTTCAAATCCTGTTAGCCCCACCAGCGAAAAGGCCCCCGGTCCGGATGGATCGGGGGCCTTTTGCATGCCGGTTGCCGGGGTGGTCGGGCCGGGCCGTGGCGTTGCTGGGTCAGGCCGAGGTTTCTTCCGGCCCGGTGGGGGGCTGGTCCGTCAGGCGCATCGAGGTCAGGCCCTTGCTGGGGGTGCGGCGGGTGCCGGCCGTGCGCTTGCGGAAGCTGTCTATGGGGGACGGGATGACGTTGTCGGGGGTGCGGAGTGCCGTGATGACCTCGGTGAGGTGGGTGCGCATGGCCGATTCCGCCGCGTCCGGATCCCGGCGGGCGATGGCGTCGCGGACGGTCTGATGGGCGTGCCAGCCCTCCGGTTCGGCGACGATGACGATCGAGACGAAGGCCAGCATGGTGCGGTACTGGAGGGGTTCCAGGAGTTCCGCGAGCACCGAGTGACGGGCCATGGCGAGCAGCGTGCGCAGATAGTGGCCGTGGGCGCGGTTCACCGCCGCTCGGTTGTGCTGGTCGAGCGCCTGGAAGCCCTGCCGCAGGGAGTGGTCCAGCCGGGCCAGCTGGTCGGGGTGGTGGAACTCGGCCGCCCGCTGGGCCGCCCAGGGTTCCAGCCGCGCCCTCGCCTCGAAGACCTCCACGATCTCGTCGAGCTGCTCGACACCGAGGCGGGGGATGAACGCGCCCCGGTGCGGCTGGAGTTCCACCAGACCGCGCCCGGCGAGATTGCGCAGCGCCTCGCGTACCGGCAGCCGGGAGACGCCGAGCGAGGCGGCGAGGGTGTCCGCGACGATGTGCTCGCCCGGACTCAGCCGCAGATTCAGGATCTCCGAGGTGAGCAGTTCGGTGACCCGTTGTTCGAGCGTGCCGGAGGGGGGCGTGGGCGCGCCGGAGGGGGGCGGGGCGGGTCGGGATGGCATTGCGCCAGTATCACCGACGGCGGGGGACGGGGTGCCGGGGATGCCCGAGAGGGCTGTGTCCGGGGGCGGATGGGTCATGGGGCGTCGGTGTGGTGTTTTCTGACAGATTCTGATCTTTTGGCTATCGCTGTGGTCTTCTGAGCTGATCGTTTTATTGCTGTGTGCGGGAGTCTTGCGTCCGTCGCTTCGGTGTCGCTGCCGCTGCCGCTGCCGCTGCCGGTGTCGGTGTCGCTGCCTGTGCCGGTGCCGCTTCCGGTGCTTGTGCATGGGTCTGTGTTGCTCGTGGTTCCGGTTCGTATGTCCAGGACCGTGGATGCCAGGCGGCGCAGACGGGTCGGCTGGTGGGCGGTCAGGAGGATCGCCGTGCCCGACGCGGCCGTCGTCCGCAGCAGGTTCTCCACCGTGTCGCTCCACTCCGGGTCCAGATGGGCGAAGGGTTCGTCGGCGAGGAGGAGGTCCGGGGCCGGGAGCAGGGCTCTGGCCAGGGCGGTGCGACGGCGCATCCCGCCCGAGATCTCGTCCGGGCGCAGCGCTGCGGCGGTGTCGAGGTCGAGGTGGGCGAGGAGGTCGTCGGCGCGGTCCGCCTCCAGGGGGGTGGGGCGGCGGCCGAGGCCGTAGAGGACGTTGTCGCGGACGGTGCGCCAGGGGAGCAGGCGGGGGTCCTGGAAGAGCGTGGTGCGGGTGGTGCCCGGGGCGTGGCGGACCGTGCCCGAGGACGGGGGCAGCAGGCCCGCGGCCACCCGCAGGAGGGTGGTTTTGCCGGTGCCGGACGGGCCGTCCAGGGCGATCGTCTCGCCCCGGCGGGCGGTGAGGGAGATGGTCCGGAACGGGGCTGTGGTGCCGAAATAGACCGTTACGTTCCTGATGGCCAGGAGGGGCGGTCCGGCCTCTTCTGGTCCGGCGGTGTTCTCACTTCGCACGCTCGTGCACCTCCATGCGGTGACCTGGACGTTTGCCGGGCGGCGGTGGTGTGGCTCAACGGCCCGATGTCCCAACGCCCTTGACGGGAGCAAGAAAGATCTTATCCAATGCAGCTATGGTAAGCCTAACCTTCCTTCGGGCTTCAGGGCTCCGCTGTGCTGCCGTGCTGGTCACGGCCATGGCCACCGGCTGTAGCGCCTCCGCCGCCGACCAGGACGACGCCGGGGAACCGCCCCGGCTCCGGGTCGCCGCTGGCGGCAGCCTCGCGCTGGCCGCCCCGCTGTCCGGCCTGAGCGACTCCGCCGCGCTGGCCGACCACCTGTCCGGCGTCGAAACGACCCCGGTGACCACGCCGGACGAGTTCAAATCCCTGCTGACCTCGTCCCGCGTCGATCTGGCCGCGCTGCCGACGATCACCGCCGCCAACCTCTACAACCGGGATGTCGGCATCTCCCTGGTCGGTGTGGTGGACGCTGATCTACTCAAAGTGCTCGCACCCGAGGGCGCCTCCGGCTGGCAGGCACTGCGCGGACAGACGGTGTACGTCCCCTTCCAGGGCGACGCCGGTGACATCACCTTCCGCAGCCTCGCCACCGAGAACGGGCTCACCCCCGGCGAGGACTTCGAGATCTCCTACACCCGCTCCATCCCCGAGCTGATGACCGCCGTGGCCACCGGCACCGCGCGCCACGCCCTGCTCCCCGAGCACTTCGCCACGCTCGCCCGGCAGCAGGCACCGGCCGGTCAGGACGGACTGACCGAACTCCTCGACGTCCAGGAGGAGTGGGAACGGGCCACCGGTGCCGGGTCGTTGCCGCAGTCCGCGATCGTGGTGCGGTCCGGGTTCGCCGACGAGCACCCGGGCCTCGTCGACCGGCTGCGTACGTACTTCACCAGCAACACCGCCGGTCTCGCCGACGGGGACGTGGACAGCGCCCGGACCGAGGAACTGGCCGAGGCCACCGGCACCGAAGCCGCCCTGGTCACCCGGCTGCTGCCCACGCTGAACCTCGGCTTCAGCGCGCCCGGCCCCGCCCGGAACGACATCACCACCCTGCTCACCGAGGCCGCCGACCTCGCCCCCCAGTCGGTGGGCGGACGGCTCCCCGAGGGGGAGTTCTACGGTGAATGACAGCGGGGGCGTGATGACCCGGGAGGCGCGACCGACGGCACCTGTGTCCCGGCGCCCCCTCCCCCGTCGCGCCCTCGCCGCCGTACTCACCGCCCTCGCCCTCACCGGCGTCTGGGCCTGGGCCTCCGCGGGGCTGCCCGAGGTCGTGCTCCCCTCTCCCCGGGACACCCTGCGGGAACTGGGCGAACTCGCCTCCGACGGAACCCTGTTCACCGCCCTCGGCACCACCCTGCTCCGCGTCCTCCTCGGCGTCTCCCTCGGCGTCGCCGCCGGGGTGCTCGCCGGTGCCCTGTCCGCCGGCTCCCCGGTCGTCGCCGGGATGCTCGATCCGGCCCGGGTGCTGCTGACCGGCGTCCCGCCCGTGGTCACCGTGATGCTGGCCATGATCTGGCTCGGGCCCGGCGGCACGGTGGTGGTGCTGGCCGTGGTCGCCGTCGTGCTGCCGCAGACGCTGGTCGCCACCCAGGACGCGCTCCGGCGGGTCGATCCGGATCTGCTGGAGATGAGCCGAGGCTTCCGGGTGCCCTGGCACTGGCGGGTACGGCATGTCGTCCTCCCGTCCGTGGTGCCGCCGGTCGTCGCCGCGGTCGCGGTGACCCTCGCCGGTGGGCTGCGCCTTGGGCTGATGGCCGAGGTGCTGGCCGCGCCCGACGGTGTCGGCGCCGCCGTCTCCCAGGCTCGCGGCTATCTGGAGACCGCCGAGGTCTTCGCCTGGGCCGCCGCGGCCGTCCTCTTCGCCGTAGCCGTGGACGCCCTGGCGCTACGACCCCTGCGGCGCCGAACGTCCACCTGGCTGCCGAACGCCTCCTGACCCGCCGTCTTCCCCGCCCCCCGTACTCGACCGGGAGCCCCGATGCAGACCGCCCCCGAATCCTCCGCCCCCGAATCCTCCGCCCGTGAGTCCGTTGCCCGTGAGTCCTCTACGCATGAGTTCTCCGCCGCCGACTCCGACCCCGCCTGTCGGCCGGGCCATGGCCCTGGCGCCCTCTCCCGCGCCGAAGCCGCGGACGCCATCGAACTGCTGCTGGGCAAGGTGGCCCGGTTACGGACCCTCGCAGGCGACCGCTACCCCCTCTACGCCCACCACGGCGACTGGGTCCTCTCCCGGCGCGGCTCCTGGACCCCCGGTTTCTGGGTCGGGCTCCTGCGGCTGACCGCCCGGATCACCGGGGACCGCACGGACCGGCGACGCGCCGAGGCCGCCATCGCGGGGCTCACCGAACGGCTCGGCGACGACACCGTCACCCGCTCCATGACCTTCTGGTACGGCGCCGGAACCGACCGCCCCGACCTCACCCGCGAGGCCGCCCGGCGTCTGCTCGCCACCGCCGACCCGGGCCATGGACTCGTCCCGATCGGCACGGCATGGGAACCGGAGAACGGCCGGCGCCTGGTCGAGGTCGACTGCTGGGGACCACTGGTCCGTCTCCTGAGCCGGTACGCGGAAGAACTCGGGCCCGAGTCCGAGGGGGCGGCACGGGCGTGGCGGACGGTCGTCGCGCAGACCCGGGCTTGTCTGCGCCGGTGCGTCCGGGCGGACTCCTCCGACGATCAACTCCCGACGATCGTGGAGCGGTTCGGGATCAGTTCCTCACCGGAGCCGTCCCCGCCGACCGCCGCCGCCCGTCCCGCCGCCTGGGCGCTCCTCGGGCTCGCCGAGTCGGCCGCCGCCCTGTCCGGGACCGACCCTGCCCTGTCAGGGACCGGCTCCACCCTCGCCGCCGACTGCGTCCAGAGTGCCGTGCGCCTTCAGGGCCGACTGCTCGGGCAACGGGCCGGGCCGGTGGAGGAGGGGCTCATCGCTGATACCTCTGCCGGTACCTCTGCCGGTACCTCCGCTGATACCTCCGCCGACGCCATCGCCGCCGTCGCCCTCCACCGGCTCCCCTCCTCCGTCCCTCACTTCGCCGCCTCGGCGCGGCTCCGTACCGCGCAACTGGTGCGGGAGCAGCTCCGGGCCGACGGGACGTTCACCGGTACGCGCTATCGCGTCGCGGACGGACGCCTCGCCGAGGTCGAGTCCGTCTGGGGCTACTTCTTCCTTCTTCTCGCGCTCGCCATAGATGCCGAGCTGATCCGCAGCGACGAGTTCTGACCGGAGCGCCCTGATCGCAGGGCCGCCGCCTGATTGAGAGTCCTGGTCGGAGAGCTCCGGCCAGAGAGATCCCTCTGGTCGGAGAGTCCTGACCGGAGAGTTCCCGCCACCCTCCACACCCCCTTCTCGGAGGTTCCGCCGTGAGTCGGACATCCCTTCAGCCCAGCACCGCACCCCCACACCGAGCGGCCAGTCCGCTGCCGCTCCACGGATACGCCCTCCAACTGCCCGCCGCCCCGCCACCAGGACTCGCGTCCACTCTGGCCGTCGTACGCGATCACATCGCCCGGTTCGGGGGAGAGACCGTGACGATGAGTGCGGGGGCTGAGTCCCCGGTGGATGCGGATTCCGTACGGCTCCACCTCTCCGCGTCGCATGTTTCACGTGAAACATCGCTCGGCCATCGTGTTTCACGTGAAACATCGCCGGGCCGCCATGTTTCACGTGAAACATCGAACCCCGATGCCCCATTGCCTCACGCGGCCCTCCTCCACCTCCGTGGCTGGGGCGAGTTGGGGAGCACCGAACTCTGGGGGCCGTACGGCGAGACGGCTGCGCAGGCTGTCACCGGGCTGATGGCCGTGCAGGGGAGGGCGACCGGAGGGCCGCGGGCGCTGGGAGTCGATTATCTGGCGGCGGTCGGTGGTGTGGTCGCCACGACGACTCTGCTCGCCACCGCGCTGGGTGAAGCGCGCGGCATGACGATCGACCGGGCCGAACTGGGTCTCGCCCATACGGCGTTGTACTCGCTGGGCCAGTATCTGGCCGCGGCCACGGCGGACGAGGAACCCGAAGCCGTACCCACGCGGCCCTACTCGCCCGGTGCCCAGCCGCCGTTCGTCTCGGCGGACGGGATCCGGTTCGAGGTGGAGGCGCTGGACGCGGCACCCTGGCAGGCGTTCTGGCGGCAACTGGGCGTCCCGGCACGGCAGATCGCCGAGAGCTGGGGTCCTTACATGGGTCGCTATTCGCGGGCGACCGCGCCGGTCGATCCGGCGCTGGCGGAGGCCGCCGTCCGGCATAGCTACGCCGATGTCCGGCGCATGGCCGAGATCACCGGGATGAGTGTCAGCCCGGTGCGGGCGCTGCGCCACCGGATGACGGACGAGGACGTGGTCGAGTACCAGGCGCCATGGACGCTGGTCAGTGAGACCGGCGAGACCGGCGAGACCGGTGTGTTCGGCGAGACCGGTGAGTTCGGTGAGATTGGCGAGACCGGTGAGTTCGGTGAGATCGGTGCCTTCGGTGGCGGTTGTCGTCGTGGTTCCTCTGTGCCCCGGGGGGCGCGGCTTCCGCTGGCCGGGCTGCGGGTCGTGGAGTCGACCCGGCGGATCCAGGGGCCGCTGGCCGGGCTGCTGCTCGGCGCGCTGGGCGCCGAGGTGATACGCATCGAGCCGCCGGGCGGGGACCCGCTACGGGGGATACCGCCGATGGCCGGGGACACCTCGGCCCGGTTCCTGGCGCTCAACCAGGGGAAGTCGGTCCACGAGATCGACTTCCGTACGCCGCGTGGACGGCGGAAGGTGCTCGATCTCGTCGCCGGGGCCGATGTGTTCCTGCACAACTGGGCGCCCGGCAAGGCCGCCCAGCTCGGACTGGACCACACCGACCTGGCCGCCGTCCGCCCCGGCATCGTCTACGCCTGGGCCTCCGGCTGGGGCCGGGACGCGCCCGCCGCGCGGCTGCCCCTCGGTACGGACTTCATGGTGCAGGCGTGGTCGGGTGTGGCCGACGCCTTGCGTACCGAGGACCGGGCTCCGGCGCCCTCCCTGGTCACACTGCTGGATCTGCTGGGTGGCTTCATCGCCGCCGAGGGGATCGTGGCCGGGCTGCTGGCCAGGCGGCGCGGGGCCCGTGGTGTGCGGGTGGACACCTCGCTGCTGGGGGCGTCGCGGGTACTGCTCGGGCCTGGGCTGCGGGGGTGGGGCGTGGGTGAGAGTGCTGTCGCCGAGGGCGGTTCTGGCCGCCGTGCCGGGGGAGGCACGCCCGGTGCCGATGCGCCCGCCGGCTCCCTCGACGCCACCATCCCCTCTGTCCCCGACAACCCTGATCGCCTCGCCCACGCCGGGCTCTCCGGTGTTCCCGTCCGTACCGATCTGCGCGCCCTCCCGGCCGATCCCGTGTTCGGCCAGGTGTTTCTGCGCCGGGGATGTGCCCTGGTGACGCCGCCCTGGAGGTTTTCGTGAAGGAGTCCATCGTCCCGGCCTACCCCGACCTCGTGCCCGTGGCGTTGCGCGCCGAGTGGCGGGAGCGCGGGCTGTATCCCGGGGTCCCCGTGTTCGACCTGTTCCGTCAGCAGGCCGCTGCCCGGCCCGATGCCGTCGCCGTCTTCGACGACAGCGGGGAGACCACGTACGGCGAACTGCTCGACGCGAGTCTGCGGCTGGCCGCCGGGCTGCGGGGGCTCGGGGTCCGGGCCGGGCAGACCGTGGCGAGTCAGCTGCCGAACTCCTGGCAGGCGGTCGCCGTGGATCTGGCCGTGGCCGCGCTCGGCGCGATCGTGCTGCCGTTCCCCGCCGGACGGGGTGACCAGGACATCCGCGCCCTCTTGACCCGCTCGCGGGCCGCCGCGCTGATCGTCCCGGCCCGCTACCAGGACGTCGACCCGGTGTCCGTGGCGACGGCCCTCCTCCCCGAACTGCCCACGCGGGTCCAGCTGATCGCCCAGGGCGGTGGCCCCGACTGCCGTACCGCCGCCCGGTTCGAGGACCTGCTCGGTCACGACCCGCTCGCCGAGCATGACCTGCCCGAGGTCCACGCCGACGACGTCGTACGGCTGCTGGTGTCCTCCGGGACCGAGTCCGAGCCGAAGGTGGTGGCGTACTCGCACAACACGCTGGTCGGTGGGCGTGGGCGGTTTCTCGCGCGGCTCCAGGTCGAAGGGCGGCCGATGCGGGCGATGTATCTGATGCCGCTCGGTTCGTCGTTCGGCTCCGGCGCGGTCTTCTGCGTCCTGGCCGGGCTCGGGGGATCGCTGGTGCTGCGGCGCCGGTTCGAGGCGGGGGCCGCGCTGGCGGCGATCGACCGATGTCGGCCCACCCATCTGCTGGGGGTGCCGACCATGTTCCAGCACATGGTGGCCCATCCCGCGCTCGGCTCCACCGACACCTCGTCCGTGGAGTGCGTGATCACCGGCGGCGCGCTGATCGACGCGGCGACCGCCCGGCGCTGCACCGACCATCTCGGACGGCGGCTGGTCAGCCTGTACGGCTCGGCGGACGGAGTGAACTGCCACACCGGCGTCGACGACCCACCGGAGATCTCGCGGGAGACCCTCGGCCGCCCGGACCCCGACATCTGCGCCATCCGGATCTTGGACGAGGACGGGCGCGAGCTGCCGCAGGGCGAGCCCGGCGAGATCGTCGCCCTCGGGCCGATGACCCCCCTCTGCTATGTCGACGCGCCTGAGCTGAATGAGCGCTACCGGCTGCCCGGCGGCTGGGTGCGCACCGGCGACCGGGGCTGGATCGACACCGAAGGACGCCTGCGGATGGCCGGCCGGAAGAAGGACATCATCATCCGCGGGGGCGGGAACATCAGCCCGGCCCAGTTGGAAGGACTCATCGCCGGACACCCCGAGATGCTGGGTGTGGCGTGCGTGGCCGTGCCCGATCAGGTCTTGGGCCAGCGGGTGTGCGCCTGTCTCGTACCGACCGGGGAACGGGCTCCGACGCTGACCGAGCTGACCGGGTTTCTGCGGGCCGGCGGACTGGAGCCGCACAAGCTGCCGGAGTATCTGCTCGTCCTGGACGAACTGCCCCTGGGCGCGGCCGGGAAGGTCGACAAGAGGGCCCTCGCCGGGTTGGCCGAACGGCACTTCGCCCGGCTCGGCGGCCCTGGCCGACCCAACGGGGTGGTGCTGGGCGGGGAGCGGGATCTGCGGGCGCGGAGTGCTGCGGTCGGAGTTACGGGTGCGGGGGCGCGGTCGTGGGGTGCGGCACCTGTTGGGTCGTCCGGTGCCGTGGCGGCGCCCGTCGGGTTGTCCGGCATCGACTCCCGGGCCGGGGCACCCGACGGTTCCCCCGGCGCCGGGCCACGAGGCACGGCACCCGCCAAGCCCTCCGGCGTCGGCTCGCGGGGCATGGCATCCAGCGGGTCCCCTGGTGCGGGGTTGCGGGTCATGGCGTCCACCGGCTCCTCCGGTGTCGGTTCGAAGGCAACGGTGTCCGCCGGTTCTTCCGGTACCGATTCGCGGGGAACGGCGTCCGCCAGTTCTTCTGGCACCGATTCGCCTGCAACGGCATCCATCGGCTCCTCCAGCACTGATCCGCGGGAATCGGCGTCCACCACCTCCTCCGCCACCGATTCGCCTGCAACGGCATCCACCGGCTCCCCCAGCACCGATCCGCGGGAAACGGTGTCCACCACCTCCTCCGTCACCGATCCGCAGGCAACGGCACCCATCGCCTCCCCCAGCACCGATCCGCGAGCAACGGCACCCGACCGCTCCTCCCTCACCGGCTCACTGGGCATGACAGCCGCCCATCCCTCCGGCATCACCGCCTCGCGGGTCACCGAATCCCCCCACCCCGCCCGACCCATCGCCGAACTGGCGGCTGCCGTGCGGGACTTCGTGGAGCAGGAGGTCATCCCCGCCGAGCCGGTGCTCCAGGGCGACGGGCCGGACGCTCGTCGGCTGCTTCTGGAACTGCGGGCCCGAGCGCGGGAAGCCGGGCTCTGGGGGCTCGGATTCCCCGTGGCCGTCGGCGGACCCGGTCCCGCGCTCGCGGACTATCTGCTGATCGCCGAGCAGGAGGGCCGCTCGGAGTACGGGCCACCCGTGCTCGGCGGCGAGACCATCGTCGACGTACGGATGCTGCGGGCGCATGGCAGCCCGCGGTTGCAGGAGGAGTACGTCGGGCCACTGGTCCGCGGTGAGCTGACGGTCAGTTTCGGGATGACCGAGCCCGACCGGGCCGGTTCGCAGCCGCAGGCCGTGGCGACGCGGGCCGTGCGTGAAGGCGACGGCTGGAGCGTCACCGGGCGCAAGTGGTTCATCTCCAACGCCGGTTTCGCGGACTGCACGGTCACCATGGCCCGTACCGAGAATGGCCTCTCCGCCCTGCTGATCCCCACCTCCGCACCCGGCTACCGCAAGGTGCGGCCCCTCAAGGTGTACGGCCGGGACACCGGGCAGTGGGAGATCGAGCTGGACCGGGTCCATGTCCCCGGGTATCTGCTGCTGGGCCGGGAAGGCGAGGGCCTCACGGTCGCCGGGGAGCGGCTCGGCCTCGGACGCACCCTGCGCTCCATGCACTGGCTCGGAGCCGCCCAGCGCGCTTTCGACCTGATGTGCCGACGACTGCGCGAGCGCGAGGTGCACGGCGGACTGCTCAGCGAGCGCCAGCTCATGCGTGAGCACGTCTTCCTCTCCTACAGCCAGATCAGCGCGGCCCGGGACCTCACCCTGCGTGCGGCCCAGGCCCTCGACCAGGGCCGGGACGCGCGGGTGGAGGTGGCCGCCGCCAAGGTGGCGGCCTCGCGGGCGGCGAACGACGTCGCCGACCGGGCGGTGCAGGTGTTCGGCGCCGAGGGACTCTCGGACGATCAGCCGCTCTCCGCGATGGCCCGACGGCTGCGCACCACCCGCATCCTCGACGGCCCCGACGAGGTCCACATCACCAGCGCGGCGAGCAGGCTGCTTCAGACCTTCGCCTCCGCACCCTCCTTCGACTTCACCCACTCCGGCAGCGGACCCCTCCCCTCCGGCACCGACCCCACCCACCCCGTCAGCGCTCTCGACCACCTCCTGGAGGCGACCGCCCCGTGACCCCCCTCAACCCCGTCCCCACCTCCGGCGCCGCCGTGGAGGCCGCCCGTGCCCTGGTCCCCGCCCTCCGGGACCGGGCCGTGCGAGCCGACGCCGAGCGGACCGTCGCCGCCGAGACCGTCGAGCTGCTGGACGACGCGGACCTCTTCCACGTCCTCACCCCCACCGAACTGGGCGGCCTGGGACTGGACTTCGAGACCGCGCTGCGCACCACCGCCGAACTCTCCCGGGGCTGCGCCTCCACCGGCTGGCTGCGGGCCGTCATGGGCGGCAACACCTGGGCGGTGGCCCAGATGGACGAGGCCGCGCAGAAGGAGGTGCTGCGCGAGCCCGGCCGACGGATCGCCCTCCAGTTGAGGGCGAGCGGCCCGGCGGCCGAGCGGGTGTCCGGCGGCTACCGGCTGCGCCAGGTACGCGGACGGTTCTGCAGCGGCATCGATCACGCCCACTGGATCCTCGCCGGTCTCGACATCGAGTCCGGTGAGCCCGGCCAGGCGCCCGTACCCCATGTCGTCCTGATCCCCGTCGAGGACCTCACGGTCGTGGACGACTGGCACACCTTCGGTCTGCGGGGCACCGGCAGCCGCTCCTTCGTCATCGAGGAGACGTTCGTCCCCGAACACCGGGCGCTGCCGCTCGGCGAACTGGATCCGCTGACCGCGACCCGCCCCCGTCCGGCCGGGCCGGTCTACCGGATGGCGTTCACCGCGATCGGCACGGTGGCCCTGACCGGCGTGCTCCTCGGCACCGCCCGCGCCGCCCTCGATCTGTACGCCGCGACGGGACGGCACAGCAGCGCCGTCGACGTCCCCGAGCTGACTGGGACCGTCGACGCGGCCGAGGCGCTGCTCCTCGCCGACCTCGCCCTGCTCGCCGGCGCGGCCGTGCCCGGCGGCAACCGTGAGGAACGGGCCCGGACGCGCCGGGACATCGCCTGGGCGGGCTCCCGCTGCCGGGATGTCGTCAACACCGTCTTCCAGCACGCCGGTTCAGGCGGGGTGTACGACAGCGCCCCGCTGCAACGCCTGTGGCGCGACGCGCATGCCGCCGCACTGCATCCGACGTTCGATCTGACCCGCTGGGGCGGACATTACGCGGCTGTCGCGGCGGCGGAAGCGGAGAAGACGGAGAAGGCGGAGACAGAGATGGAGACGGCGGCTACGGGGGCGGAGACGGAGGTAGGTGGGGTGGATCGGTCGACGCCCTGAGCGTTCTGCCGCTGTCCGGCCCCGGCCCACGAGACCAACGGCAACAGCCCGGCGCTTACACAGCAGCACGCCTGATGTTTCACGTGAAACATCACCCGACCCTGACCCCGACCCCGACCCCACCCCGGACCCTCGGCCCCCAACCCTCCTCGTCCCCTCCCCCCATCCAGCGCCCCATGTTTCACGTGAAACATCGAACCGCTCGCTGTTTCACGTGAAACATCACCGGGCCCACCCCTCCGTCATCAGCCCATCCCACCCCACTCCACCCCACCCCACCCACCCCTCCCTGAAGGAGCCGACCATGACCACCCCCACCTCTGCCCCCACCCCCCGCACCCTCGACGAACTCAGCGACATCGTCACCCCCTACGCCATCCGGATCGCCGCCACACTCCGTCTCGCCGATCACATGGCGGCGGGCCACACCAAGGTCGCCGATCTGGCCGAGGCATCCGGTACCCGGCCCCGGCCGCTCGCGGCGATCCTGGAGTACCTGAGCCGCCGGGGCGTGTTCGCCCGGCTCTCCCCCCAGGAGTACGGCCTCAACGCGGAGGCCGAGCGGCTGCGCGACGACCACCCCGGTGGACTGCGTTTCCGGCTCGATCTCGGTGAGGTCGGCAGCCATGTCGAGACCGCCCATCTCTCCTACGTCGACTTCGCCCGCCGCGACACCGAGTCCGGCTCGGCGTACCAGGCCCACTACGGCACCGACCTCTGGACCGCGCTCGCCCAGGACCAGGCCCTCGGGGCGTCATGGGACCGATTCATGAGCATGATCACCCAGATCGCCACCGACCAGGTGGTGACCCGCTTCGACTGGAGCCGTCGCTCCCACCTCGTGGACGTCGGTGGCGGCAGCGGCACCCTGCTCCTGGCCGTGCTCGCGGCCCACCCCGAACTCTCCGGCACGCTGGTGGAGATCGACCCGGCGGCGAGCGCGGCCCGTGAGGCGATACAGGCGGCCGGGCTCGACACCCGCGCCACGGTCGCCGAACAGAGCTTCTTCGCGCCCCTCCCCGCCGACGGCGATGTCTATCTCCTCGCCCAGGTGCTGCACGACTGGGACGACGCCGACGCGGTGCGCATCCTGCGGCGCTGTGCGGAGGCCGCCGGGCCCGACGGCCGGGTGCTGCTGGTGGAACGCCTGCCGCATCTCGACACGAGCCGGCTGCACGCCAGCTGGATGGATCTGCGGATGCTGATGCTGTTCGGCGGCGGGGAGCGCACGGAGGAGCAGTACCGCACGCTGATCACCGACGCCGGGATGTCCCTGGACCTGACCCAGGTGGTCTCCTCCGGGGCACTGGGCGGCGAGATGGTGCTGCTGGAGTGCTCGGTACGGCGGTGAGCGACGCCATGCCGAAGGCCGCGTCCTCCGTCCTCGTCCTGGTCGCCCATCCCGATCTGCGCCGCTCCCGCGTCAACGCGGCGCTGGCCGACGCCGTACGCGGCCTGCGGCACATCACCGTCCATGATCTGTACGGCGCCTACGGCACCGCCTACGACACCGCCGACGGCCCTCGTCCAGGTGCCCGCTTCGACGTGCCGCGTGAGCGCGCGCTGCTGGGCGCCCATGACACGGTCGTCCTTCAGTTCCCCTTCTACTGGTACTCGACGCCGCCGCTGCTCAAGCAGTGGCTGGACGAAGTGGTGCCGTACAGCAGGGTGTACGGCGGGAAGAGCCTCCGGCTGGCTGTGACCACCGGTTGCGCGGCCCACAGTTACGGCCCTGACGGCCGTACCGGATTCACCATGGCGGAGCTGCTGCGTCCGCTGGAGGCCGTGGCCCGGGTCACCGGGATGCGGCTGGACACCCCGTACGTCGTGTACGGGGCGGGAGGGCTCAGCGACGACGCGCTGAAGTTGGCCGCCGAGGGCTACGCGGAGCTGCTGTCGGCGGGGTGACGCCCATGGGGGCCCGGTCGCCACACGCGGCCGGACCTGGCACAAGCTCAGGCTTCAGAAGTAACCAAGATCGCCTGCCGGCGGGACCGGCACAGACGGAACGCGAGGTACAAGGCAACAGGAGAACAAACGATCAGCAAGCGGGAGGAGCCAAGAGGGACCAGGGGGAGCCAGAGGGAAGACCTGCTGGGTCCGAGAAGAGCCAGATAGAGCCAATTGGAGCCGGTGGGAGTCAGGGGGACGGGATCGGGTGGAGCAGTCGGGAGCGAAGGGTCCGGGCTGCTCACCGCTGGAGCGAGACCGCGCGGGCGGGGGCGGCGTCGACGCCTCGCGAGACATGGCCGGTACGGTCGCCCTGCTGGACGGTGTGGCCCTGCTGGACGGTGTGGCCCCGCTGGGCGGCGTGGCCCCGCTGGGCGGCGTGATCCTGCTGGGCGGTGTGGCCCGGCTGGGCGGCGTAATCCTTCTGACCACGGTGGCCTTGCGGCGCGATGGGGCTCTTCTGGCCACGGTGTCCCTGCGGGGCGGTGGGAGTCTTCCGGCCCTGGTGTCCCTGCTGGGCGGTAGACCCCTTCTGGCCATGACCAGGCTGCCCCTGCCGACCGATGGTGTGACCCTTCTGGCCACGAGAACCCTGCTGCTCGACGCGGTCACGATCACGGTCCCGTGCGCCCCGTTCCGCTCGATCGCCCTGCTGGCCTCCATCGGCCCGCTCCCCTCGGCTGTCACGGCCCGTATCCGTGCCGCCGCCCGTGGCCGTGGCCTTCGCGGAACGCTGCCCGTCGTCGCAGTGGTCGGCGGCGGCCTTGGTGCCACTTCTCGTACCGACGTCGTCGGATGCGTCGCTGCCGCGGTCGCCGTCGCCGGCGTTCGTGGCGTCCGAAGTGCCGTCCGACAGGGCGCGATGGCGGCAACTCGGCGTCTTGCCGTGGGCCTCCGCTCCGATCCGCTGTTTCATTGTGGGTGGCAGGGACCGGGCATGGGCCCAGGCCCCGATGGACGCCGCCGGCAGCGCCGTGGTGGCGGCGGTCTCGGCGCTGGTGGGCGCGGCCTCGGTCTGCGGGGTCGTCGCAGCCGCGGCGGCGGCCGTGGTGGTGATGAGTCCGAGCGCCGTGCACAGCGCGAGGAAGGCGGTGACGATGGCGGTCCACAGCGTCATGACCTTGTTCCTGGTCATGGCCCCTCACTTTCAGGTTGGGCGATTTGCGTACTTTCCTCATGATGTGTATGGCGACCGTGAAGTGGTGGACCGACGCTCACGGCGCGTCGATCGTCTGATGAACACCACACGGATGGGTGTAAGACGCAAAAAAGGCTGTGAAAAAGGGAGGAGACGGTGAAACCGCAGACATAGTGACCGGCCGTAGGTGTGTGATCACCCTCCGGTCCGAATGTCGGCGCCCGCTCCCGCCAGGGCCGTATCGGGGCCTCGGACGCCGGGAGTTGGGGGCCACCACAGGTCACATACCGATATCGGCCGGTGTGTATAGTCGGGCGGCAGAGGTCCCCTACGTCAAGGAAAGACGAGGTCGCGCGGTGAAGAAGCTTCTCCTGGTCGCACTGGCCGCCATCGGCGGGCTCCTCGTGTACCGCCAGATCCAGGCGGATCGCGCCGAGCAGGATCTGTGGACGGAGGCGACTGACTCCGTGCCCACGGGTTCGTGAGCATCGACAATCAGTTCTGAGCGATCGGCGTTCGGTGTTCGCACCGATGCCCGGTCCTGAAAGACCCCGGCCGCCCACGCGGTCGGGGTTTTGCGTGTACGGGGCCGTGTGGCGCGGCAGGATGGCCGGGGTACGGAGGACTCGGCCGACTGGTGACTAGGGGTGGCGCGTGATACGGCGGTGGCGTACGGCGTGGGCGGGCGCGACGACGGCGCTGGGAACGGCCCTCGTCCTGCTGGCTCCCCATCCGGCGCATTCCGCCGGAACTTCTCTGTCCGCGGAGGGCGGGTACGGCTTCGCCGAGGGCGCCCGTGCCGTCGAGCCCGCCGAGTCCACCACCGGCGCCGAGCGCCTGGAGGCCGGTGTCCCCTACCGCAGCACCCTGCCGTCCGAGGGAAAGATCTACTTCCGTCTGGAACTCGACGCGGACTCCACCACGTACGTCGCCGCCACCGCCGTACCCCCCGACGACGCCGAGGCGGCCTCCGCCGATGGCATCAGGGTGACGGTGGAGGACACCGACGGCGGTTCGTGCTCGTACGACACGGAGACCATCGGCGCCACCCGCAGCCCGCACCCGATCGTGGCGTGGGGGGCCCGCGAGGCCGGGCCGGGGAGCAACCGCTGCGAGGGCGCGGGCACGTACTACGTCGTCGTGGAGCGGGTCGCCACGGCCACCTCCGCGCCGGACGCCTGGGATCTGGAGCTGTCCGTGGTCACCGAGCCAGGGCTGTCGGAGCCCGGCGCGACCCAGGCGCCCCGGAGCTGGAACTCCGCGACCCCCAAGGCGGTGACCGGCGACCCGGTCCGCCGCCCCGGCGGCACGGGCTTCGCCTCGGCGGCCCGGCTCGGCGAGGGCGTCTGGGAGGACAGGATCGTCCCAGGTCAGACCCTGTACTACGAGGTCCCGCTGGACTGGGGCACCCAACTCTCCGCGACCGCCGAACTGGGCGGCTCGGGCGAGCAGGGCTCCTACACCTCCGGCGCGCTCGATCTGACCCTGCACAACCCGGTGCGCGCCCCCGTCGAGGACGCCGGAGCCGGTTACAGCGGACGACAGGCGTCCGCCGCGCTGCAACCGCTGCCGCCGGTCGGGTACGACAACCGGCACGCGACGGCGGGGCGGGTGAACGGGATGCGCTTCGCGGGCTCGTACTACCTCGTCGTCCATCTTTCCGAACAGGTGGCCGAACGGCTCAGTGCCGGGCCCTTCGGGCTGACCCTGCGCGTGGGCGTCGAGGGGGCGGCGCGGCCGGGGCCCGCATATAAGGGGGAGCCGGTGCCGGGCGGCGTCTTCACGGCAGAGGCCGCGGCCGACGGCTCCGACGACGGCACGGGCGGCGATCTGGCCGGGCCGGTGGGGGGCGGAGTGTCCGGGGGCACGGGGGCCTCCGGCACGATGACGGCGCTCGCGGCGGGCGGCATCGGTGCGGGGACGGTTCTGCTGGCCTGGCTCGCGGTGTGGTCGCTGCTGGGCCGCCGACGGAGCAGCGCGGGCACACGGGGAACCGGAACGCCGGGAGGCGGACGACGCGGGGCGGGTGCGCGAGGCGCGGGAGCACGAGGCGCGGGAGCACGAGGAGGAGGCTCCGGGCGCCGGACCGCCGTCTGACGGGGCCGCAGCACCGGCCGTGCTAGCGCGATGGTCTCGCCGACCAAGCTCGCGCGGGTTTGAGGGGACCGGCCGGTACCGGTGCGTGAGGGGCGTGCCGGGGATGGGGGCGGAGGCTCAGATCTGGGCCAGCGCCCAGAAACCCACGACGTAGCAGGCCAGGGCCAGGAGCAGCACGGGGATCGCGACCTTGGCCGGGGGGCCGGTACGGCTCTTGCGTCTGCGGTCTGCCCGGTGCCGCGGAATTGCCTGCGCGGGAGTGGGAACCTGCGGGTCTTGAGCGGTGTATGAAGCAGTAGAGGCTTCGATACGCGGGCGGGGGGTCAGGGCGTGGGTGGATTCGAGGGGGTGAGGCGCGGAGGCGTGCAGAGGCTGGATCTGGGGTTGGGACTGGGACTGGGGCTGAGTCAGGGATGGGGATGGGGATGGGGGCTGAGGTTGTGGGTGTGGCTGGTGGCGTGGGGGTGGTGGCAGATGTGGGGGAGTCGCGGGGTGCGCGGGCGGCAGGGGCTGGTGCGGCGACTGGGCGGGTGCCTGGGCCCGCAGGGGGGAGGACGTGGTCGACTGCGGCGGCGGGAGATGGAAGCTCCCCGTGTCCGACATGCTGATCGGCGGCGCGAGGGAGGGGTGTGGCGCCGGGGCGTGCGGGTCGGTTGTGTGTGGTGCGGGTGCCTGGGGATGGGGGGCATGCGGGTCGGCCGCTGGTGGTGGCGAGGCGGTCCCCTGACGAGGGTCCATCCCGCCGGTGCCGGTCGCAGCAGCGCCGGAGAGGGCGCCGCTACCGGTGCCGGTGCTGTTCGTCCGTGGGTCGACAGACACCGATCCGGTGCCGGGCCAGACCCCGAGAGATCCGCTGCCGCCGCCGACGCCGAACGCCGCGCTGCTTCCCGTCCCGGCGCCGACCCCTACGCCGGCTCCTGCTTCCGGCCCAGAACCGGCGCCAGCCCTTCCCGTTCCCGTCCCCGTTCCGGTTCCCGTCCCGGGATCGACCCCCGAAGCCAGCTTCAGGGGCCCCTCCGCTGCGAACCCGTTCGGCAGTGGCCCGAGTTGGTCGAAGATCTCGATCTGCTCGTCGTCGGGACCGGGCTCCGGGAGTAGCTCCACGGCGGAGGCCAGCGCCTTCCGGGCCCCCGTGGCGGTCCGGAAACGGGTCTCGGGATCCGGCTGGAGCAGCGTGGCGACGACCTGCCAGAGCGGCTCGGGAATCCCCTGGGGCGCACCCGGGGTGCCATGCTCGGCGAAGTACTGAATGAGCGCCTTGGCGTCGGGCTTGGCTCCTTCCAGCAGATAGAGGGCGACCAGTCCGACGGCGAACAGGTCGGCCGGGAAGTCCGGTTCGGCGCCCATCATCTGCTCGGGCGCGAGATACCCGGGGGTGCCGACGACGAGGTTGGTCTCGGTGAGCCGGGGCTCGCCGAAGCGCATGGAGATACCGAAGTCCGACAGCCGGAGCCTGGGGCGTCCGGTGCCGGTGGCTTCCAGCAGGATGTTGGCGGGCTTGATGTCCCGGTGCACCACACCCTCGGCGTGCACGGCGGCGAGCCCGGACAGCAACTGGTCGAGCAGCGTGCAGACGAACGAGGGGGGCAGGGGGCCGTAGTCGCCGACGAGGTGGACCAGCGATCCACCGGCGACCAGATCCATGGTGAACAGGACCTTGTCGTCGTCGGCGGCCCAGCTGGCGGGGGCGAGCACATGGGGGTGGTCGATCCGCAGGGCCTGTTCGCGGACGAAGCGCAGCAGGGAGTGGGCGTCGCTCTGCTGGAGCACCTTGGCGGCGACATAGCGGCGACGGCGGTGGTCCCACGCACGCCAGACCGCGCCGACGCCTCCGCGTCCGATCGGGTCGACGAGTTCGTACCGTGCGGCGAAGACCTCACCCATGGCTGTGCGTTGCTCCTCCCCTCGGGCGGAACGCCTTGTTCCCCTCTGCTTCCCCCATCAGGAGTGCGATGACCCCTTCAGTTCGGCCCAGTCTGTCCTGCACGGTGCGGCTCTCGTGGTCCGACCTCGTATTCGTCATCGCGTCCGTCACCTGCTCCATCCCCCTCGTGCGCCGCGCCCCGCGCTTCGTCCCCTCGTGCCCCGTGCCCCCCGTGCCCAGGCCGACCGCTCGGCCAACTCCCGAGGCCGTTCCCTAAAGTCCGCTCCCCGCAGTCCTTCCCCCCATGCCCCCTGTGCCCATCCCCCGCGCTCATCCCCGCTGCCACCGCCAGGCCGATCCCCCGTGATCGCCTGCCCTGTGATCGCCTGCCTCCGCGCCCCGCGTCCCCCGTGACCGGGCCATCCAACCGCTACCACCCGCTACCGCCCGAGTCCCCCGTACCGTGTCCCGTCCGCTGCCGCCCGCGTCCCCCGTACCACGCACCGCGAGGTGCCCCCGCACCCCGGACCACGTGACCCGCGCCGCGCATCCACGTACTGAACTCCGTCAACTCCGCCCCGGAACAGCGCCTCCAGGACGTCCCGCTCCAAGACCTTGCCCTCCAGAACCTCCCCCTCCAGAACCCCGCCCCCGACTCCGCGTCCTGATTTATCCGCGTCGTTCGGTGAACCGGAGGTGGATGTCAGTTCTGGTGGGACTGGTAATGAGCGACGGCGTCGGACGTGCGGCCGGCGCCGTAGACGCGGAGGAACTCGGCGAGTTCCGGATGGCTGGGGGCCAGGGTGTCCGCGGCGTCGATGATGTCACCCGCGGCGGCCACCGACCGCAGCAGGGACTGGATCTCCCGGACCACACGCTTGACCGTCGGAGCACCTGAACTGCTCGTCGTCTGTGTGGTGTTGCTCAGCACCGAGCCCCCTTGTGATTTCTTGATCTCGTCCATGCGGTCCGTGGCCTCGGCCGCGCTCACACTGCCGTCCGCGACCTGGCCGGCCAGCTCCTGAAGCAGCTGTACCCGCTGGACCACGGCCGGATTTCCGATCTTCGCCCGCTGACCGCTCATCAGCTGGGACAGCATCGGCGCGGAGAGTCCGAGGACCCCCGCGAGACGGGCCTGGTTGAGTCCCAGGTCGTCGATGAGCTTACGGAAGAGCGCCCCCAGCGGCTCCCCGTACCAGTTCCGCTGCAGTTCCCGCGCTCTTGCGGTGGCTTCCTGCTGTGCGGCGTCCATTGCGTCTCCCCATCGCTTTCCCCAAAACGGCGGTTCGCTGTCGCGAACCACGACAGGCATCTTACGGAGAGTGGTCGCCTGCGGGGACCCCCCAATCTTTTTGCGAGAAACCGGGGGCGACCCGGTACTCTGGTCAGCGGCGCCTGCCGGGTGCGGTTCGAACCGGTGTGACGCCTCTCTTCCGGGGCCTTAGCTCAGTTGGTAGAGCGCTGTCTTTGCATGGCAGATGTCAGGGGTTCGACTCCCCTAGGCTCCACACCGTCCCACCGGCCGGACACCTCCACGGGTGTCCGGCCGGTTCCGTTTTCCGGTGGGGCGGGTGCCGAGGGGCGGTACCAGAGCCGTTGCGGTGATTTGCGCAAACATTTGCACCTAGGGCGTACAGGTGGGACTCCCGGCGGCGGTGCGCCCTGCCCGATGGCCCGCACGCCCCACGGTGGCGCTCTTATATCACCAGGCCAGCAGGGTTTGTGTAGTCGGTGTGATGCAGTGCGTCAATAAGTCTGTACGGAACCTGCACATGTCAGACGTTGCAAAAGTCATCAGGAGCGTGCTGGTAAAACGCCCGCGCGGGGCAACCGGCGGTGAACACCGGAGAGCACCGGTGAGCATCGGTGAACCGCAATGCTCACCGGTGAACACCGGTGAACAGCACCGAAGGGCGGGAGACGTTCAAGTCGCCCGCCCTTCAGAGGCAGTTGGACCGGCCCTTCCCGGCGCCGGTCCCCGCCCGGTGGACCGGCAGCGCCCGCCGGTCCACCGGGCGCCGTCCTACTGACCGTCCTCGTCCCGCTTGGCCGCTTCCTCCTCGGCCTCCTTGGCCTGGACCTCGGGGTCGAGGGCGGACCGGCCGCTGCCGTCGACCGAGGTGAGCCGACCGGACTCGGGGACCTCGGTCGCGGCCGGGGGTTCGACCAGCCAGTCCGGGTTGGCCTGTTTGTCCCACCACTTCCAGGCGGCGAAGGCGCCGCCCGCCACCAGACCCACCAGCGCGAGCACCTTCACCGCGTGCCCGGCCTTGGAGCGCCGCTCGTGCTTGCGGACCAGTTTCTGGATCTCGCCGGCGGTCACCCCGCCGCGCAGCGCGGCCAGGGCGGCGGAGCCCCGTACCGCGGCCTCGTCCTTGACGGGTACGGCGGCGGCCACGGCCTGCTCGATGCGTGGACGGGAGTACTCGGCGGCCTGCCGGGCGGCGACCCGGGCCTTGAGGGCCGCTTCATGGGCGGCGTAGTCGACTTTCGGCGGCACATGGGTGAGGGCCTGTTCCAGACGGGGCGCGAGATGGGCCTCATACTGGACGCGGGCCTGGTCGGCGGCCTGCGACACTTTGGGCGCGAGCCGTACGCGTGCCTCGTGCGCGTAGTGGGCGGCCCGGTCCTTGGCCGTGTCGGCGTAGGGCGCCACCACTTCCGCGGCGTGCAGCACGCTGTCCTTCGCCGAGCCGGTAGCGGCGCGCACGGTCTCGATGCGGGTCACGGGAATCCTCCTCCTCGGTGGCGTACGGTATTTCGACTTTCCACCCTTTTACGGATCATGCCTGCCGGGCGGGCGGGCGGCATGCGAAGGCGGGCATCCGGGTCACGCGTACGGACGCCGTGGGACGCCGTAGGCCGCTCCGGACCGTCGGCCGATCGGCGGCCACAGGGCGCGGCCACACGGAACAGCGACGGAGTCGGGTTGGACTGGGGTCGGAACGAGGGTCGGAATGGAGTCGGAACGGAGGTCGGAATCGGGGTCGGAATAGGGGATGAATACGGGGCAACAGGAGCCTGTCGTCGACAATGCCATGGATCGTCGCCGCGCGCGCCCGTGCCGGGGCGGCCCGTCCGGGTTCTGTTCCCTCCCGGTGCCGCCGCCACCGGCGACCCGCACGCGCCCCCCGTGCGGCCCCGCGGAAGGGCGGCGGGCGACGTGGCGGACGGTCCGTGCGAGGATCGGGGAGTCACAGGAAGACGACGGAAGGCAGATCGTGGCCGAGCAGCTTTACGCCACCCTGAAGACGAACAACGGCGACATCGAGATCCGGCTCTTCCCGGACCACGCGCCGCAGACCGTCAAGAACTTCGTGGAACTCGCCACCGGCGAGCGCGAGTGGACCCACCCCGCCACGGGCCAGAAGTCCTCGGACAAGCTCTACGACGGCACGGTCTTCCACCGGGTGATCGACGGGTTCATGATCCAGGGCGGTGACCCGCTGGGGAACGGGACCGGCGGTCCCGGCTACCAGTTCAAGGACGAGTTCCACCCGGAGCTGAAGTTCACCAAGCCCTACCTGCTGGCCATGGCCAACGCCGGTCCGGGCACCAATGGCTCGCAGTTCTTCATCACGGTCGCGCCGACGGCCTGGCTGAGCGGCAAGCACACCATCTTCGGCGAGGTCACGGACGCGGCCAGCCAGAAGGTGGTGGACACCATCGCCACCAGCCAGACCAACCCGCGCACCGACCGCCCGGTGAACGACGTGGTCATCGAGTCGGTGGTCATCGAGAAGCGCTGACGTCGACGCCGGAGTCAGTGCCAGCGTCGGAGTCGAAGTGAGCATCGGCACCGACACCGGCACCACACCGACACCGGCACCACACCGCCACCGCCACCACACGCGGCCCGGAACGTTCCCCGGGTAGCCGCCCGGGGACGTGCCGGTGGACGCTTCCTCCGGACCGCCCCAGCTGGTCCGGAGGGAACAAAAAGCCCCGCTCATCCGTAATGATGAGCGGGGCGTCGCATTGCCCGCCGATTGATGCCCGCCGAGCACACGTGAGGGGATCGCATGGACCAGGCGCCGGGCAGCCCGCAGGGCCCGGGGGAGCAGTCCTCCCAGCCCGCACAGAGCCTGCCTGTCTGCTACCGGCACCCGGACCGTGAGACGGGTGTGCGCTGCACCCGCTGCGAGCGGCCGATATGCCCGGAGTGCATGGTCAGCGCGTCGGTGGGCTTCCAGTGCCCGGAGTGTGTGCGCAACGGCTCGGGCACCGGACACGCGCCGAATGCCACGACCCCCCGCACCCTCGCGGGCGGCACCATCGCGGCCGACCCCCGGCTGCTCACCAAGATCCTGATCGGCATCAATCTCGCGGTGTTCATCGCGGTGCAGGTGCGGTCCTCGCTGCTGGACAGCCTGGTGCTGATCGGCCAGTGGCCGCCGGCGCCCTGGCCGGCCACGGAGGGCGTCGCCGAGGGCCAGTGGTACCGGCTGGTGACGGCGATGTTCGCGCACCAGGAGATCTGGCACATCGCGTTCAACATGCTGAGCCTGTGGTGGCTGGGCGGCCCGCTGGAGCAGGCCCTCGGCAGAGTCCGCTATCTCGCGCTCTATCTGGTCTCCGGCCTCGCGGGCAGCGCCCTGACCTATCTGCTGGCGGCACCCGGCTCGGCCTCCCTCGGGGCCTCCGGCGCGATCTTCGGCCTGTTCGGGGCCACGGCGGTGCTGATGCGCCGGCTGAGCTACGACATGCGGCCCATCCTGGCCCTGCTCGCGATTAACCTGATCTTCACCTTCACCTGGAGCGGTATCGCCTGGCAGGCGCATATCGGCGGCCTGGTCGCCGGGGTGATCGTCGGCTACGCGATGGTGCACGCCCCGCGGGAGCGCCGGTCCCTGGTGCAGTACGGGACCTGTGCGCTGGTGCTGGCCGTGGTGATCGGGATCACGCTGCTCAGATCGATTCAGCTGGGCTGAGCTGCTGTTTTCCACAGCGGGTGCCCGATCTTGTGCATAGTGTGCGGGAACAGCTGTGCCCCCTGTCACCGACCAGTGTTTATGCAGGTCAGGCAGGGGGCGAACAAGCTTGCGAGGGGCGGTGTGACGGTCGTACCGGCGTCAACCCACCAGAGGTTATCCACAGATCTTCGTCTTTTCCCCAAGGGAGATGTGGAAATTCCGCAAGGGCTGTGGATAACTCAGTGGATACCCCTGGGCAGAGGTGGCGCGGGCGCTACTTCCACTGGGTCGCGGGTGCTACTTCCACTGGGTGGAGACACCGAATCCGGCCGCGATGAAGCCGAAGCCGACCACGATGTTCCAGTTGTTGAGCTGGTCGATGGGGAGTGAACCGTCGGTGACGTAGAAGACGACGATCCAGGCCAGCCCGATGAGGAACATGGCCAGCATGACCGGCGCGACCCAGGCCCGGCTGTTGAGCTTGATCGACGTCGCCTGCTTCGAGGACGGCGGCGGCGTGTAGTCGGCCTTCTTGCGGATACGTGACTTCGGCACGAGGGTCTCTCCTGTCGATGCGCTGCGTGGCCGCGCAGGGAACTCGGGTCGGGCTCGGGGCAGCGTACAAGGGGACACTGAGTGCTCCCCCGGGCGTCCGTTAGCGTAGTGCTTCCGTGGCTCCGAAGGAGATAAGGGTACGTTGAGCAATTCCGCCGACTCCACCGACACCGGTTCCGGGCATGCTTCCGAGCACGATTCCGGGCCTGGTTCCGGGGGAGGGTCCGGGCCTGCTTCCGGAGGGGGCCGCAGGGGCGGGTTCCGGCCGGTGCGGGTCCTCACGGTGGGCGTCTTCGCTCTCGCGGGCCTGATCTTCTTCACCAGCTTCAACACCGCCAAAGGCACCGATATCCGTACGGATGCCTCCCTGCTGAAGCTCTCGGATCTGATCCAGGAGCGCAGCCGGGAGAACGGCGAGCGGAACGAGTCCAACGCGGCCCTGCGAGACCGGGTGGAGTCGCTGGCCGAGCGGGACGACGGCCGCACCCGCCAGGAGGACGACGAACTCGCCGCCCTGGAGCGGGACGCCGGCACCCAGGAGGTCACCGGCGAGGCCCTCACCGTCACCCTCAACGACGCCCCGCCGGACGCCACCGCCAAGCTCCCCGGCTACCCCGAGCCGCAGCCCGACTACCTGGTGATCCATCAGCAGGATCTCCAGGCGGTGGTGAACGCGCTCTGGGAGGGCGGTGCCGAGGGCATCAAGGTGATGGACCAGCGGCTGATCTCCACCAGCGCCGTGCGCTGCGTGGGCAACACCCTGATCCTCCAGGGCCGGGTCTACTCACCGCCGTACAAGATCACCGCTATCGGGGACCCCGAGAAGCTCCAGCGGGCGCTCAGCGCCAGCCCGGCGATCCAGAACTACATGGTGTACGTCAATGTGTACGGGCTCGGCTGGAAGGTCGAGGAGAGCGAGGCGGTGACCCTTCCCGGCTACTCGGGCACAGTGGATCTGCACTACGCACAGCCCGTGGAGTAGCGGCGGCCACACGGCAGCCGTGCCGCGACGCCCGCCCCCCGGCGCAGGGCGGGGCAACTTCTCGGTCGCCGGACACCGGCGGACCCACGGCGACCCCTTCTCAGGATTTCCCCACGCTCCGGCCCGGGGACGCGGTGGTGCCCGGCGACGGGACGACCTGATTCACGTACCGGATCGGCAGGGGCCGTACCGACGCTGCCCGGGGATCGCCAGGTGATCGACCCGATCGACCCCGTGCCGGGGAAATCCGGCTGCACCCGGCCGGGCCGGTGTCCCACGCCGATCACCTGCGAACCCGAGGGAGGCCGCGGCCACCGGCTGATCGTCCGGGCGCATCCGGACTCCACCCAGCCTGCGGAGGCCGGGAAACCGGAGGCCCTGCGCCGTTAGTCTGGTGCGGGTACGGCGTGAGTGGTGGTGCCGTGGGTCGACGGAAGGGACGGCATGTACGGCTGGATCTGGCGGCATCTGCCGGGGAACGCGTGGGTGAAGACACTGGTCTCGCTCGCGCTGGTCGTTGCCGTGGTCTACGTCCTGTTCCAGTACGTCTTCCCGTGGGCGGAACCGCTGCTTCCCTTCAACGATGTGACGGTGGACAACCAGTGAGCGCGCGCATTCTGGTCGTGGACAACTACGACAGCTTCGTCTTCAACCTGGTCCAGTACCTCTACCAGCTCGGCGCCGAGTGCGAGGTGCTGCGCAACGACGAGGTCGCCACCACGCACGCCCAGGACGGCTTCGACGGCGTCCTGCTCTCCCCCGGCCCCGGCACCCCCGAGCAGGCCGGCGTCTGCGTCGACATGGTCCGCCACTGCGCCGCCACCGGGGTCCCCGTCTTCGGCGTCTGCCTCGGCATGCAGTCCATGCAGGTCGCCTACGGCGGGGTCGTCGACCGCGCGCCCGAGCTGCTGCACGGCAAGACCTCGCCGGTCGAGCACCAGGGCAAGGGCGTCTTCGCCGGACTGCCCTCGCCCTTCACCGCGACCCGCTACCACTCGCTGGCCGCCGAGCCCGCCACGGTCCCGGCCGAGCTGGAGGTCACCGCCCGCACCCACGACGGGATCATCATGGGCCTGCGCCACCGGGAACTGCCCGTCGAGGGCGTCCAGTTCCATCCCGAGTCGGTGCTCACCGAGCACGGCCACCGGATGCTCGCCAACTGGCTCGTGGAGTGCGGCGACCGGGATGCGGTGGCCAGATCGGCGGGGCTCGCCCCGGTGGTGGGCAGGGCCACGGCGTGACCGCGCTGCGCCCCGAGCGCGAGTCAGGGCCCGCTCACGGCGACCACGGAGACAGCTCCGGGCACCGGGCCGACTCGGCGTTCGACGGCGCGCACGACGGGGGCCACGCGGGTTACGCGGGCGCGTACGACGGTTCGGCGCAGCCGTACGAGTACGGGGCCCCTGGAGTACCGGGCGGATCCTCAGGGCCGGGAGGCCACGGTGGCCCGGGACAGCCAGCCGACGGATACGGCGGCGCCGGTGCCGATCCCGGCGCCGCCGAGACGCAGCTCCTGCCGCCGATCGGCGCCCACCCCCCGTACGTCCCGCCGCAGTACCTCCCCCCGCCCGCCGACGACGAGACCGTCGCCCTCCGGATAGCCGAGCCACCCCTCGCCCGCATATCCGCCTCTGCCGCCCCGGCCGCCCCACCCGGCACCGATCCCGCCCCCGGCGGTCGCGCGGCCCGCAGAAAGGCCGCCAAACGGCGTAACGGCCGCCGTGGCGGCCAGGACGCGGGCACCGCAGCCCACGAGACGCACACCACCGCTTCCGGAAGCGCCCCCGGCACCCCTGGCGCCCCCGGTCACCCCGGCACCGCCGCCCCCCTCTCCCGAGTGGAAGCCCGGCGTCAGGCGCGGGCCCGTAAACCCGGGGCGGCCGTCGTCGCCAGCCGGGCCATCGGTGAGGTGTTCATCACCACCGGCGTCCTGATGCTGCTGTTCGTCACCTACCAGCTGTGGTGGACCAACGTCCGGGCGCACGCCCAGGCCGGGCAGGAGGCCAGCGATCTCCAGGACGACTGGGCCAGCGGCACCCGCAACCCCGGCAGCTTCGAGCCCGGCCAGGGCTTCGCCATCCTGCGCATCCCCGAGCTGGACGTGGTGGTGCCGATCGCCGAGGGCGTCAGCAACGAGAAGGTCCTCGACAAGGGCATGGTCGGCCACTACGGCGAGGGGCAGCTGAAGACCGCGATGCCGGGCGACAAGACCGGCAACTTCGGGCTCGCGGGCCACCGCAACACCCACGGCGAGCCGTTCCGCTTCATCAACAAGCTCCAGCCGGGCGATCCCATCGTGGTCGAGACCCAGGACACGTACTACGTCTACAAGATGGCCTCGATCCTGCCGGTGACCTCGCCGGGCAACATCAGCGTCCTGGACCCGGTGCCCAAGGACGGCGGTTTCACCGAGCCGGGCCGGTACATCACGCTGACCACCTGTACTCCCGAGTTCACCAGCAAGTACCGGATGATCGTGTGGGGCAAAATGGTCGAGGAACGGCCGCGCAGCGAGGGGAAGCCCGATGCGCTCATCGGCTAGGGAGTGTCGGACACGCCCCGGGGCACGGGCCAGGGCACGGGCCAGGGCAGAAGCAGCCAAGGGCAGAAGTTAAGGGCAGATGACTGTGGCAGCGACCACCGGCGACACCGAGCAGCACACCGAGGCACCCGGTCCCGGACCGGCGTCCCCACCCGGCCGCCGCAGGACCGGCGGGATCGCCATGGCGGTCAGTGTCTTCGGTGAACTCCTCATCACGGCCGGGCTGGTGCTCGGTCTCTTCGTCGTCTACTCCCTGTGGTGGACCAATGTCCTGGCCGACCGCAAGGCCGGTGAGGAGGGCGACAAGGTCCGCGACAACTGGGCCTCGGACCGCTCCGGCGGCACGGGCGGCCCCGGCGCCCTGGACACCAAGGACGGCGTCGGCTTCCTGCATGTCCCCGCCATGGGCGAGGGCGACATCCTGATCAAGAAGGGCACCGACACCGAGCTGCTCAACGACGGGGTCGCCGGCTACTACACCGACCCGGTCAAGGCCGCCCTCCCGACCAGCGGCAAGAACGGCAACTTCTCCCTCGCCGCCCACCGCGACGGCCACGGCGCCAAGTTCCACGACATCCACAAGATCGACAAGGGCGACGCGATCGTCTACGAGACCAAGGACAACTGGTACGTCTACAAGGTCTTCGCGACGCTCCCGGAGACCTCGAAGTACAACGTCGACGTCCTCGCCCCGATCCCCGAGGAGTCCGGCAAGAAGAAGGCCGGCAAGTACATCACGCTGACCACCTGCACCCCGGTCTTCACCAGCCGCTACCGGTACATCGTCTGGGGCGAGCTGGACCGGGTGGAGAAGGTGGACGAGGACCGGACCCCGCCGAAGGAACTCCGCCGGGGCTGACGCGCCCCCCGGACACCCACCAATAGGGCCGGACACCCACCAACAGGGCAGGGGCCCCGCCGGATGCTTCCCGGCGGGGCCCCTGCCCTCTTGCTCGCCCTGCTGCTCCGTGTCCTGTCCCCTGCTGACGGCGACCGCCGAAGGCGTCGGAAGTCGACCGCGTCGAGAGTCGACGGCGTCGGGATCAGTCCCCGTCCCCGCCCCCGAGGAACCCCCCACCGTTCCCGTTCCCCCCGTTGTTCTGGCCGAGGCCCGCGGTGGTCAGGGTGATGGGCGTGGCGGCGGGGTCGTCGACCTCCTGGCCGGCGCCCGGGTCCTGGGCGAGCACGAACGCCCCGTCGCTCTGGTCGCTGCCCTCGGCGAACTGGATATTGGTGAAGCCGGCCGCCTGGAGGGTCTGCCGGGCCTGGGCCACCGTCGCGCCGGTGACGTTCGGGATCTGCACCTTCTGCTGCTGCTCCTCGAACTTCCCGACGTCGATCGCCACCGTCGAGCCCGGGTCGACCGGGGTGCCGCCCGCCGGGGTGGTCTTGAGGACCTTGCCGTTCTGGTTCTGGTCCTGGGTCGGGGCCTCCGTGCAGGTGCCGGTGAGGCCGTTGGACTCCAGCTGGGCCTGCGCGGTCTCGCAGGTCTGGCCGACGACGTTCGGCACGACGGCCTGCTCGACCTCCTTGGCGATCACCAGGGTGACCGTGGAACCCTTCTCCACCTCGGAGCCCAGCTTGGGCTTCTGCTCCAGGACCGTGTTCGGCTCCTCGGAGGACTCCCGGGTCTCGGTCTCCACCTCGAACTGGAACTCGTCGGCCTCCAGCTTGGCGGTGGCCTCGTCCAGGCTGTCCCCGACCACGCTCGGCACGACGACCTTGGGGGCGCCGGTGGAGACCACCAGGTTGACGGTCTGGCCCTTGTCGACCTCGGTGCCCTGCGGCGGGTCCTGGTCGCAGACATTGCCCTTGGGCTGGTTCTCGCAGGGCTTGCTGCTGACCGAGATCTCCAGCTCGGCGTTGGTCGCCTGTTTTCTGGCGGCGTCCTCGGCCAGGCCGATGAAGTTGGGGACGGCGACCGTGCTGTTGCCGACGCCGTCGCTCGCGAACACCAAGCGGCCGAGCAGGATCGCGCCGATCAGCACTATCACCGCGGACACCACCAGCAGCACCGTGGAGGTGTTGTTCTTCTTCTGGCGGCGGCGGTCGGGGCGGTCGTCGTAGCCGTAGCCGCCGTCGTCCGGGTTGACCGGCGGGAGCATCGTGGTCGCGCCGCCGTCCGTGGCGCGCAGGGCCGTGGTCGGCTGGTCGTCGGGGTAGCCGCCGTAGGCGACCGAGCCCATCGCGGCGGTCGCGGCGACCGGCTGGCCGTCCAGACAGGCCTCGATGTCCAGCCGCATCTCATCGGCCGACTGATAGCGGTAGTTGGGGTCCTTGACCAGGGCCTTCAGTACGATCGCGTCCATCTCCGGAGTGATCTCCGGATCGAAGACGCTGGGCGGCTGCGGCTCCTCGCGGACATGCTGATAGGCCACCGCGACCGGGGAGTCCCCGACGAACGGCGGCCGGACCGTGAGCAGCTCGTAGAGCAGACAGCCGGTCGAGTAGAGGTCGGACCGGGCGTCCACCTGCTCGCCCTTGGCCTGCTCCGGGGAGAGGTACTGGGCGGTGCCGATGACGGCCGAGGTCTGGGTCATCGTCATCCCGGAGTCGCCCATCGCACGGGCGATACCGAAGTCCATGACCTTGACCTGGCCGGTGCGCGTCAGCATGACGTTGGCCGGCTTGATGTCACGGTGGACGATCTGGTTGCGGTGCGAGTACTCCAGGGCCTGGAGGATGCCGATGGTCATCTCCAGCGTGCGCTCCGGCAGCAGCTTGCGCCCGCTGTGCAGCAGCTCGCGCAGCGTGGAGCCCTCGACGTACTCCATCACGATGTACGGGATCGAGACCCCGTCGATGTAGTCCTCGCCCGTGTCGTAGACCGCCACGATCGCGGGATGGTTGAGCGAGGCGGCCGACTGGGCCTCCCGGCGGAACCGGGCCTGGAAGGACGGGTCGCGCGCGAGGTCCGCGCGCAGCGTCTTCACCGCCACGGTGCGGCCGAGCCGGGTGTCGTGCCCGAGGTAGACCTCGGCCATGCCACCACGACCGAGCACCTGGCCCAGTTCGTACCGGCCGCCGAGGCGACGCGGCTCTTCCATAGCTTCCTACCAGCCCTCTCCGTCGGTCCCGTCTCGTACACATGTACGGGACGGAGGCTGCCGTCCGGGCCCTACCGTACCCGGATGGGATTGTGTGACCTGGCCAAGCCGGTGACCCGATACCGGACCGGTATCGCACCGTGCACCGACGTGAAGGGTTCGTGACCTGGGTCACTGCTTGGCGTTGACGACCGCCTCCATCACGCTCTTGGCGATCGGCGCGGCCAGACCACCACCGGAAATGTCACCGCGATTGGCGTTCTCGTCCTCGACCACCACGGCCACCGCCACGGGTGAACCGGAGTCGGTCTTGGCGTACGAGATGAACCAGGCGTAGGGCTTCTCGCTGTTGTCCACACCGTGCTGGGCGGTACCGGTCTTGCCGCCGACCGTCACCCCGTCGATCCGCGCGGCCTTGCCGGTGCCGTCGTTGACGACGGTCTCCATCATCGACTGGAGGATCTGCGCGTTCTCCGACGACAGCGGCCGGCTCAGCTCCTCCGGGTCGGTCTGCTCGATGGTGTCCAGACTGGGCGCCTGGAGCCGGTCGACCATGTACGGCTTCATCAGCTTGCCGTCGTTGGCGATGGCGGAGGCCACCATCGCCATCTGGAGCGGGCTCGCCGCGGTGTTGAACTGGCCGATCGAGGACAGCGCGGTCTGCGAGGGGTTCATGTCGTCCGAGAACACCGAGGCGGTGGAGCGCACCGGGGTGAACTGCTCGGTGGTGAACCCGAACTCCTTCGCCGTCTCCAGCATCTTCTCGTTGCCGAGGTCGGAGCCGGCCTTGCCGAACACCGTGTTGCAGGACCACTGGAGCGCCACCCTGAGGGTCGCGTTCTTGCACGGGATGTTGCCGTCGTTGGGCAGCTCGGTGGTGGTGCCCTCCATGACCCACGGGTCCGGCGAGTCGGTCTTCTCGTCCGCGTCCGGGTACAGCCCGTGCTCCAGCGCCGCCGCCGCGGTGACCACCTTGAACGTCGATCCCGGCGGGTAGACCTCGCGCAGCGCCCGGTTCAGCATCGGGTCGTCCGGGTTCTCCTTCTTCTGGAGCTTGTTCCACGCCTCGGCGTCCGAGTCCGAGTACCCCGCGATCGTGGCCGGGTCGTACGACGGGTACGAGGCCAGCGCCAGGATCTTGCCGGTGGACGGCTCGATCGCGGCGACCGCGCCCTTGCCCCGGTCGGCGAGCCCCTCGTAGGCCGCCTTCTGCGCGGCGGCGTTGAGGGTGGTGACGACGTTGCCGCCCTCCTTGGGGTCGCCGGTGATCATGTCCAGGGTGTTGCGGAAGAACAGCCGGTCGTCGTTGCCGGTGAGGATGCCGTCCTCGATGCTCTCCAGCTGGTTGGCGCCGAACGCCTGCGAGGTGTACCCCGTCACCGGCGCCCACATCGGGCCGTCGGCGTAGGTGCGCAGATACTTGAAGTCGCCGCCCTTGGCCTCGCGGTAGCCGGTGATCGCCTTGCCCTCCACGATGATGTTGCCGCGCGGGGTGGCGTACCGCTCGATGGCGACCCGGCGGTTCTTGGGGTCGCTCGCCAGTTCGTCGGCCTGGACGTACTGGAGCCAGTTGTCCCGCAGCAGCAGGGTCAGGATCAGCAGTCCGCAGAAGATCGCGATTCGGCGCAGGGGCTTGTTCATGACGGGCGGACCACCTGGGTCATCTCGGCGTCGGGGTGGGGCGCGGGGGCGGGCGCCGGGCGGCGGGCGGTGTCGCTGATCCGGATGAGAAGGGCGATCAGTGCCCAGTTGGCGATCACCGAAGAACCACCGGCCGCGAGGAACGGCATCGTCATACCGGTCAGCGGGATGAGGCCCATCACACCACCGGCGACCACGAAGACCTGGAGCGCGAAGGCGCCGGACAGGCCGATCGCCAGCAGCTTGCCGAACGGGTCGCGGGCGGCGAGCGCGGTGCGCACCCCCCGCTCCACGATCAGCGCGTAGATCATCAGCAGCGCCATCAGACCGGCGAGGCCCAGCTCCTCGCCGAAGGTGGCGAGGATGAAGTCGGAGTTGGCGGCGAACCGGATCAGATCCGAGTGGCCCTGGCCCCAGCCGGTGCCCAGCGTGCCGCCGGAGCCGAACGCCCACAGCGCCTGCATGGCCTGCTCGGAGTGGCCCTCCACGCCCTGCCGGCTGAGGGTGTACTCGCGCATCGGGTCCAGCCAGGCGTCCACGCGCTGCTGGATGTGCGGCTCGAAGGTGGCCACGCCGACCGCGCCGATCGCCGACATCAGCAGACCGAAGACGATCCAGCTGGTCCGCTCGGTGGCGACATACAGCATGATGACGAACATTCCGAAGAACAGCAGCGAGGTGCCGAGGTCCGTCTCGAAGACCAGGATCAGGATCGACATCGCCCAGACCACCAGGATCGGGCCGAGGTCACGCCCCCGCGGCAGATACAGGCCCATCACCCGGCGGCTGGCCAGCGCCAGCGCGTCCCGCTTGACCATCAGATACCCGGCGAAGAACACCGCCAGCACGATCTTGGCGAACTCGCCGGGCTGGATGGAGAACCCGGCGACCTCGATCCAGATCTTCGCGCCGAAGCGGTCGGCGCCGAGGCCCGGCACCAGCGGCAGCAGCAGCAGGAACAGCGCGCCCACCATGGAGATGTAGGTGTAGCGCTGGAGGACCCGGTGGTCCTTGAGGAAGATCAGCACCACGATGGCGAGGGCGATGCCCATCGCCGTGTACATGAGCTGGTTCGGTGCCGCGCTGCCCGCCTGCCCGATGTCCTGGAGCAGCGGCGACTGGTCCAGCCGCCAGATGGCGACCAGCCCCAGCCCGTTCAGCAGCGTCGCCAGCGGCAGCAGCAGCGGGTCCGCGTACGGGGCGAACTTGCGGACGACGAGATGGGCCGCCCCGGCCAGCAGACCGAGCCCGAGGCCGTAGCTGAGCAGGCCCGCAGGTACCTGCTCGTTGATGGCCAGGCCCACATTGGCGTAGGCGAACACCGGGATGGCGACGGCGAAGACCAGCAGCGCCAGCTCGGTGTTGCGCCGGCTGGGCGCGCCGATGGCGCCGATCGTGGACGTGTGCTGCGTCGACGGGTTGGTAGGACTGCTCATCAGGTGACAGGGCCTCTCACGGCGTGCTCACTGCGTACCGCAATTGGAGACGACCTTCTGCTCTTCCTCCGACAGGCTCGGGCCGGGGCTGGGAGTGGTCGCGGGCGGGGACGTGGACTGGTCGGGATTCGGAGACGAGGACTCCGCCGGATTGGTCGAGGGATTCGGCGTCGGTGTCGGTGTCGCCTTTGACGTGAACGAGGAACGGGTGGTTCCCGTGGTGCCGCCGGCCTCGCCCTCGCCGGACGCGGAGTTCTGGGCGCTCTCGGCCGCCTGCCGCTCCGACTGCTTCTTGCACGCGGACGCCTGGAGGGCCAGTTCGTCGATCTTGGACTGGGCGTTGCCCAGCCCGCCCTCGGCGATCGTGGCCTCCACCATCTTCTGCTGGTAGGGCGGCAGGTACTTGAGTTCGATCTCGGGGTGGTCGCGCTCGACCTCCGAGAGCGAGACCCAGGCCAGGTCCTGGCTGATGCCCCGGTACAGCGCCACATGCTGGCCGTTGGTGCCGACGTAGTACTGCGTCTGGGTCCAGCGCCAGCCGCCGTACAGTCCGCCGCCGACCACCGCCAGCGCCAGCACCCCGTACACCGACCGCTTCAGCCAGCGGCGGCCTTTGCGGGGCTTGGCGAAGTCGTCGTCGCCGTAGCCGAAGCCGTCCGTGGGGATGTAGCCGGTGGTGTCGCCGGAGCCGGGCGGGCCGAACTCGCCGCCGCCCTGGCCGGGCACCTGACGGCGGCCGAGCCCGGAGGCGCGGCCGGCCGGGGTCTGCATGATGCCGTTGTCGGCGAGCTGGCTCTGGTTCTCGGCCACCGCGCCGACCACCACCGGCGCGTCGGACAGCTGCCCGGCGAGGGTGTCGGTGGTGTCCAGGTCCAGGACGTCCGCGACGATCACGGTGATGTTGTCGGGGCCGCCGCCGCGCAGCGCGAGCTGGATCAGCTCGGCCACCGTCTCCTGGGGGCCCTGGTAGCTGGCGAGGGTGTCCTCCAGCGTCTGGTGCGAGACCACCCCGGACAGCCCGTCGGAGCAGATCAAGTACCGGTCGCCGGCCCGGACCTCACGGATCGACAGATCCGGTTCCACATGGTCGCCGCTGCCCAGCGCGCGCATCAGCAGGGAGCGCTGCGGATGGGTGGTGGCCTCCTCCTCGGTGATCCGGCCCTCGTCCACCAGCCGCTGCACCCAGGTGTGGTCCTGGGTGATCTGGGTGAGCACACCGTCGCGCAGCAGATAGGCGCGGGAGTCGCCGACATGGACCAGGCCGAGGCGCTGGCCGGTCCAGAGCAGGGCGGTGAGCGTGGTGCCCATGCCCTCCAGCTGGGGGTCGACCTCGACCATGGCGCGCAGTTGGTCGTTGGCGCGCTGCACGGCCGTACCGAGCGAGGTGAGGATGTCCGAGCCGGGGATGTCCTCGTCGAGGGCGACGATGGTGGAGATCGCCTCGGAGGAGGCGACCTCACCGGCGGCGGCGCCGCCCATGCCGTCGGCGATGGCGAGCAGCCGGGGCCCGGCGTAACCGGAGTCCTCGTTGCCCTCCCGGATCATGCCCTTGTGCGATCCGGCGGCGAAGCGCAGTGAGAGGCTCATGCCCACCTCGCCCGTCGGCTCCGGGTACAGCCGGTCGTGTCGAGCCACACTGCCCACCCTCCGGTCGGGAGCGCGCAAGGGTCCCGGGTGGGGACCGCCGCTGCGTGCTCGCTCCGCTCGCGCTCATTCATGACGTGGCACTACTTCCGCAGCTCGATGACCGTCTTGCCGATGCGGATCGGCGCACCCAGCGGAACCGGGGTGGGCGTCGTCAGCCGGTTCCGGTCGAGATACGTGCCGTTGGTGGAGCCGAGGTCCTCCACGATCCACTGGCCGTCCCGGTCCGGGTAGATCCTGGCATGGCGGCTGGAGGCGTAGTCGTCGTCCAGCACGATCGTGCTGTCGTGGGCGCGGCCCAGGGTGATGGTCTGGCCCTGGAGCGCGACCGTGGTGCCGGTGAGGGTGCCCTCCGTCACCACCAGCTTGGTGGGCGCGTTACGGCGCGACCGGCCACCGGCCGGCTGCGCGCGCTGGGGCGGTGGGGCCTGGCGGGCGGCCTGCTGTGGCCGCCCCGACTCCCGCCGGGATCCGCGCTGAGTGACGCGCGTCCCGAACAGATCGCTGCGGATGACCTGCACGGCCACGATCACGAACAGCCACAGTACGGCCAGAAAACCCAGCCGCATGACCGTGAGGGTCAGCTCTGACATTGCCCCCGGATCACCCTTCGGCTTGCCTATAGATAACGGTGGTGCTGCCCACGACGATCCGTGAGCCGTCGCGGAGCGTAGCGCGGGTGGTGTGCTGCCCGTCCACCACGATGCCGTTGGTGGACCCGAGATCCTGGATCGTCGAGGGCGTTCCGGTCCGGATCTCGCAGTGCCGGCGGGAGACGCCGGGGTCGTCGATCCGCACGTCGGCCTCGGTGCTGCGGCCCAGCACCAGCGTCGGGCGGGAGATCTGATGGCGGGTGCCGTTGATCTCGATCCAGTGTCTGGTGCGGGCGCCGCCGCCGGGGGAGGCGGGCTGCGGATAGCCGTACCCGCCGCCCTGGCCGCCCGGTGCCGGTGCGGCCGGACGGCCACCGGCGGGCGGTGGCGCGGCGGGCATCGGAGGGGCGCCTGCGGGCTGCTGCGGATAGCCGGGACCGCCGGAGGACGGCGGCCGTCCGGCGGGCGGGCCGGGCGGCGTGATGGGACCGGAGGGGCCGGGCTGGCTGGTGGAGGAGGCGAGCGTCCGGCTGCGCACCCGGTACAGGCCGGTGTCGAGATCCTCCGCCTTCTCCAGGTTGACCTTGATCGGCCCCAGGAAGGCGTAGCGCTGCTGCTTGGCGTAGTCGCGCACCATTCCGGCCAGCTCGTCGCCGAGCTGCCCGGAGTAGGGGCTGAGCCGCTCGAAGTCCGGCGTGCTCAGCTCGACGATGAAGTCATTGGGCACCACGGTCCGGTCGCGGTTCCAGATCGTGGCGTTGTTGTCGCACTCGCGCTGGAGCGCACCGGCGATCTCCACGGGCTGGACCTCGGACTTGAACACTTTGGCGAAGGTGCCGTTGACCAGGCCTTCGAGCCGCTGCTCGAACTTCTTCAGGACTCCCATGGGGCACCTCCTCCGTCGTTGCCACTGTGGGTACTGCGGGTAGTGCGGGTACTGCGGATGGTGCGGGCACTGCGCCCGGTGCGGCGGCTGTCGCGCTCTGTGCCGCTCCGCTTACCGGTACTGCTTACTTGGTACTGCTTACTGATCGTATCCACGCGCCGCTCAATCGGCTGGTTCCCCCTGTCGGGCCGGTCGAAGGGTTTCGACGCCTGCGACCGTTCCCGCTGGAGCGCCTCTTCGAACTCTTTGCGGTTTCGGAGCGTGGTTCTGCCCAAGGATCGTAGAGGCGGACGCGATCCAGTGTCCCGCACCCGGCTGTGGACTCTTCCCGGCTCCTGGGGGGAGCGGGGGTACCGGTACGAGGTTGATACGCGGGGCGGACGGGGCTGTGGCCATGGGCGGGAGGCCCCGTAAGGGATGTGAACCCACCCGGTCCAGCGTGCTAATGTTCTGCGTGTCGGAAGGCCCCAGCCCGCAAGAGCACAGCGCCGGAAGACACACCCAATGCGCGGGTGGCGGAATAGGCAGACGCGCTGGATTCAGGTTCCAGTGCCCGAAAGGGCGTGGGGGTTCAACTCCCCCCTCGCGCACCACGGGACACCGACGAAAGTGTCCTGGTAGCACCGACGAAACGGGCTCATCGTGATCACGATGAGCCCGTTTCGGTATGCCTGGGCAGGCCAGGCGCCGTGTGATGGTGCTTGCACGCATGACTGCCCGGCGGCTGGCGAGCCGCCGGGCAGTCGACCCTTGTGGTTGTTGATCTTTAGCGGGCTATTGAAGTGTGGGCAGTCTCACTCATCGGGCTCGGTCTTTTCTGGCCCAGTGACGTAGCCCTTGGGGGTCCAGGTGCCCAGTGGCTTGGTCTTGCGGCGGCGGGTGGGCCGGCGGTGGGGTCGGTCGCCGTGGAGGGCGATGGAGTTCGCCAAGGCGGTGAGTTTGCGGTGGTTGGCGTGGGCGAGCTGGAAGGCCAGGAGGAGGGTCTGGGCGGCGATGCGGCGGGTGCCTGCGTCTTCGAGGCGTTCGTAGAGGGGGTCCTTGGCGTAGCCGTTGATCCCTTCGACGCTGTTGCGGAGCCGGAAGTACACGCGCTGCCACGCTTCGGAGCCGTACTGAAGGGGCTGCCAGAGGTTGGCGCCGGATTCCGGCGGGACTGTGACTGTCTTCTGGCTGCAGCACGGGGGTGAGCCCGCGGGACTGGGGGCGGGGTCGATCAGGGGCAGGTGGATGCCGCGGCCGAGGGTGTGCTTGAGGGGGCACTGGGCGCGGCCCGCTTGGGCGGAACACACCACGCGGCGGTGGCCCTCGGCGTCGGGGCGCTGCTTGGGCATGAAGAGGTAAGCGACGCGGGCGCGAATGCGGTTGATCCAGGTCTGCTTGTCGATCTTCTCGGCGATCAGGTCCTTGGTGGCGTCCTTGAGCTCGTCGGGCATGGAGGGGCAGTACCAGTTGCCCTCGACGAGTTGGGCGCCGGCGAAGCCGGCCTGCACGCCGAGCTGGTCCTTGGCGTAGTCGTAGACGGGCTCGTGGCCCATGGCGCGGATGGGAAGCTGGAAGTTCTGCGGTTTCTGGTCGTTGTAGGCGCGGTCGCCGGCCAGGTATCCGCGCGGGAGGCTGTCGTCGATCTGCTGGAGGGCTTCAACTGCGACGTGGCCAGGGCGGTGGCTGGGCTTGTCGACGGAGAAGGCGATGACCAGTGCGGGGACGACGTCGGGGTCGGGGTCGCGGGCGATGACCAGAGAAGCGTCGTAGCCGTAAAGACGCTTCTTGATCCGGTCTGCCTTCTTCTTCTGTTTGGCGCCATTCTTGTCCTGCTGGGCGGGGGCGAGGTCGTCGAGGGCGAGGGGGTCCTTGTGCTTGGTGGTGCGGACGTACCAGGCGGCGTCGGGGTCGGTGGAGGTTACGGGGCTGTCGGAGGCGAGGCCCTTGGCGTAGGTGGCGTCGACGCAGGCCGAGCCGTCCCAGTGGCCTTCCAAGAGGGGCAGGGCCTCGCGCAGGGACATGGCGAGGATCATGTTGGCCACGCGGAGCATGAGCGTGCGCTTGCGAGCCAGCTCGGCTGGGTCGGCCTGCGCCAGCAGCTTCTCGGCGTGGCGGCGGGCCAGCCGGTGGTTCTTGGGCAGCGGGGACGGGTCGATCGCACCGAGGACGCTATGGATGCGACGGCGTAGGCGGCCTCGAAGCCGCGGTCGTGATCGGAGTAGCGGCGCAGGCCGAGCTGCTGGCGCATCTCGTCGGAGAGCGTGAAGTACAGCAGGTCCGTTACGGCGGTGAACAAGATGACACCGCCGTTGCGTGCGGCGGTCAGACACATGCCGACCAGGAGGGCCTCGACCGGAAGAGTGCAGGGACTGCCTGTTCCGCGGGCGACGAGGCGTTCGATCTCCTCGACCAGGCCGGAACCAGCCACTTCGTCGAGGACATCCATGGCCTCGTGGTCGGGGACAAGAGCGCGCTGGGAGCGCAGGCGGGCGATACGTGGGTGGCGTGCGAGACGGCTGTTCACCGGTTTACAGCTCCTTGAGTGCGGCGGCGGCTTGCTCGGGTGTGAGGTTGCGGACGTGGGGCAGGATCCGGTCGATGGAGCGCAGGGTGGTCAGGCCGGCGGCGGCCATCAGGGTGGGCAGGTGCATACGGGCCTCGACGGCGTCGACGAGCCAGGTAGCGCGGGCCCGGCCCATGACTAGCGGCGGTGCTCCTGGCGGTTTCTTGGTGCGGGCGAGGAAGTTGGTGACGGTGTTAGTGCCGCGGGCGTGGCTGCCGGGGCGGAAGAGGTAGCGGGCCTGGCCGGGATGGGTGGCCCCGGCGGTGGCCTCGGTGAGGACCGGGGCCCAAGCGGTGCGGCACAGCACCACACGGGCACGCGGGCCGCGACCCCGACCGCGCCGTTGGGCGCGTCACGGACGTCGTGGGCGCGCAGCGGAATGATCTCGGGCGAGTCCAGGGCGCAGCCGAAGCCGAGAGCAAGCAGGAGCAGGCAGCCGTAACGCAGCTCGTCGGTGGGCTGGGCGCGGGCGGCAGCGTAGAGCTGGGCCTGTTCCGGTTTTGTGTAGGGGCGGGAGGAGTCCGAGCCGGAGTAGGCGGCAGGGTTGCCGGTGATCAGGTCGGGGCCGAGCAGGGCGCGGCGGAGCTTGTGGAGGTGGCCTCGGCGGTTGGAGCGGGAGGACTCCTCCAGGTGCAGGCAGCCGGTGGCCAGGTACCACTCGATCGCCTCCGGGGTGAGGAGGCGCTCGGCCTTGGTGGGGCGTCCGCCGGCGTCGGCGTGTGCCGCTCGCGGGCCTCCTTGGACGTGGCGGGCTTTGCCTTGGCCACCGCGCGGCGGCAGTCGGGGCCGACGCGGTCCCAGACGGGGCCGGAAAGCTGAGGCCGGTAGCGCTCGATCGCGTCCATCGTGACTCTCCACCAGGAAAAGACCCCAGGAGGGGTGCTATTCCAATAGCATGACGTGGAGGTGGCGGACACTGTCATGCCTGGAGGGCCGGATGGGCGACACTCTTCGACGTGCCTCAGGGAGACAAGCGACGACTCAAGCCCTTCACGTACGTGGTCGAGGGCATCTGGCCGCACGCCGTGCTCGATGACCACCACGGGGCCTGGGTGGCGCAGGAGGTGGCAGCCCGGCTGCGCCGGGTGATCGACGCCAACGGCTGGTCGGTCGCCGAGGTGTCCCGGCGCAGCGGGGTGTCCCGGATGACGATCGTGCAGGTGCTGGACGGCCTGGTGTGGTGCGACCTTCTGACGATCGCGAACCTGGAGAAGGCGCTGGAGGTGGACCTGTGGCCCGGCCGCGAGCCGGGTAATCCACCGCAGTGAATTCGCATGAGCATTCGGCTCCTCGGGAAAGAGGCAGGGGAATATGGCCGAATGCCGGACGCACCCGGCCGGGGCCGGATAGTGTTGGAAACGGCCTTAGCTGGTCACGACCGTCGCCGCAGACCCAGGGGGCAACCTGGGTCGCTCCTGCCCCGGGCCTGTCTCGTCGGCCGGCAGGGGCAGTTCGATCGTGTCGAGATAAACGCGCTCGCCCACGGCCGCATCGCTCATCCGGCTGGCCCGCTTCTCCTCTGCGCTGATAAGCAGCTCGGCGGCGAGCCGCCGGACGGCAGCCCGGGAAGGCCGGGGCAGCTCGCCCGCTCTGATGGGTGCGGTGAGCCGGGCCGGCACCTGATCGTGCAACTGCCCGGCTGCCAGGGGCTGCCCTGGCAGCTGCACGGCGAGCACCTCCTGCACCGTCGCCCGCACCCGGGGATCCAGCCGGGTCTCGTCGGTTTGATGCCGTCCGGCGCGGCCGTCGGCGAGGCCTGCCAGCCCCCGCTCCTGATACCGCTGCCGTTTGCGCCACACTGTCCGCGCGGAAGCCCCCCCCGCACCCCCAGGCCGGCCAACTCCCGTGCTTTGGCCTCCTCCCGCTCGGCCAGTGTGCGGCGCGACGGGTCGTAGGCGGGGAGCGGGTTGGTGCCGGGCGACGCGTCGTACAGCACACCGGTCAGCACCTCCGTGACGTGCCGCTGCCACCAGCGCGCCCGCTCCAGCGCCGTCTCCGGCACAGCCAGCGCTTGCTGCACAGCGCGCTCCACCTCCCGCCCCAAGAACGCGAAACCCCCCGAGGCCAGCAGCACGAGCACGTCGACATACTCGGTGGCGCCGAGGCTGTCCAGCAGCGCGACGCGTCCGCCGGACACCCCAGTCACTGTGCACACCTGCCCGTCGAACCGGACGTGGTCACCCACGCTCAGCCGGTCGGGCCACACCGTATCCATCCGCCCCTCAATATCCGCACATGGCCGTGCCGAGCGGTGGCGGACCGGCCCTGTGCGTTCACACCCCGCATGGGCCGGTCCGCCACCGCTCGGTCCGACCGGGTCTCCGTATGCAGTGAACTGGATACGGAGGTGCTGCCGCACGCATATCGCATCCAATCCATTGGATGACACAGGGCGGATCCTGCCCCGCGGCACCCGAATGGAACACCTCAAAATGCTATTCCAATGGCATGTATGCAAGGTGACAGATGTGACCCGCCCTCGCCATGCTCCTGCCGCAGTCGTCCGTCCCGTCGTCATCGACTCGGCAGCACACCGCTTCCTGCTGTCGCCCGCCGAGCTTCAGGGTGCGGACGGCTGGTTGGTACCGCCCGTACCAGTGCATGCGGGCGAGTCCTACCGCAAGGCCGCGATGCGCTGCCTGCGGCGGACAACCTGCCCGGTCTGCGGATCGCACCGGTCGTCGGCGGGCGGCGACACGTCGAGTACGTGGTCCTGGCGGGACCGGCGGCCGGCGCCTGGCCGCGGGACGTGCGTGTCCTGTGGGCAACCGGCGCACGCTGGTGGAACACGGGCGAACTGCGGGATGCAGGCGTGCGGGTGGAGCCCACAACGCTGCCCCTGCTCCTGGACGGCTACTGGGAGGGATGGCTGCCCGACGGAGAGGTCTCACTCGAGTGAGCCCCATCGTCGTACCGCAGTCGGTCTTCATCGCAACAAGTCGCCATGAGAGGAGAGCTCAAGTGACCGTGTACGCCGTTGAGATCATCCTGACCCGTGTGGTCGGGGCCGTCGAGTTGAGGGCCGCGCGACAGGAAGGCCGCCTACCACTGGTGGCCTCCGGGGACCGCAGCGCCTCGCCGTGCTCGTTTCCGCGAAGACCGAATACCGGGCCATGAAGAAGATCTGGCGCCGATTGCAGCACGTCTGCTCATCGATGTGCTGTGCAGCGTGTTCCCCGGGAGCGACGGCAAGTACCTCATGAGCATTCCCATGGCCAACGAAGTGTGGGAGCGAGTCAGTGACCAGGCCGCCGCGGCCGGGAAGCAACCGGAGGACTTCCTGAGTGAGGCCGTCGCACAAGCGCTCGCCCGTGAGCGGTCCGATCACCGTGCACATTTGGACCGCTCGCTCGATGGCCTGCTGCGCGTTCACTCCCGAGGAGCTCACGGCTGCACCCGCCCGGAGGATCGGACCGCCGGTCTGAGCGGCCCGCGAGCTGGCGCGCCGTTTGCCTGCAGCCGTATACGCCGCACTCGTCCAGGACGTACCGCTGAATTCAGTTCGTAACTGCTGGCCAGCCGTCTGGGGGGCTATGCCTGGCCAGATCTCAAAAGCGGTTTCCGTGTCCTGACCGGACCTTCCCACGTGCGGGTGAGTGTGCTGCGGCCGATATCGCCCTCGATGGCATGCCTGACCTCGATCTCCGACTTGCCGCCCTGGTGAAGGTTGCGCCAGTTGCTGCTGCGCGACGCGTGCAGCCCGTGCCACCACGTGTTGATGCCGGTGAAGGCCGTCTCAATGCCCTCGGCGATGCTGGACTTGCCTGAGCCGTTGCGGCCTACGACGAGGTTCAAGCCCGACCGGGGGCTGAGACTCAGCCAGGTCTTGGGCCCGGTCGCGGAATCCGGTGACGGCGACGGAGTCGGGTAGATCCGACTGATGGAGGACGCCGCCTCGAGCGGCCGTGGCTATCGAAGTCCTCCGAGAGCGCAAGACGACCCTCGTCGCCCATCCCTGGCGGTCACCGTCCACGGGATCGCCACGGTGAACGTGAAGGCGATCGAGCGGCAGATCTCGTCCATCGAAGATCGGGGAACCGAGGGGGGCTCTATGTCGTCCCTTGTACCGTTGATGCGGGCGCGCCGTCGCTGAAGTCTCACGAGGGAGGACGCAGCACAGGGGTGCGCCGGAGGAAATGCAATGACGTCCCTTTGCATGCGGCAGTAGCCACCTTCCCGCCGCATGCTGTGAGCCACTGCCTCCATCACGGAAGATCACCGCACCCACCCCGACATCTGAGGGCTATGAACGCATTCCACCGTTGGTACGAGGGGCTCAGCAGCGTCAGTCGGGACATCGTCCTGCGGTACTTCTGCGCCGATGTTCCGGTTCCGCTGGAGCAGTTGGCCCAGAAGCATGCCCTCGACCGGGAGATCATAAGGCAGCGTCGGAGCCATCTCGCGTACAGCTTCAACCGCAGTCTCGAAGACGGTTCGATCCTGGGCAACGAGATAGCCCAGGCAGAACTCGATCTTCAGAAGCCCTGCGTCATCAGCTCACTTCTGCACCGCCACCCCTGGCTTGGCGAGAGTGTGGGGGATGGACTTAGCGTCCTGCGCCTGTTTACCGGCATGCGCTGGCAGGACACCACTACAGACCCGACTGGTCAGTGGATCTACGGAGCTGACCTGCTCGAATGCGTGGATGCCACAGTGCGAGCACTCGATCTTGGCTTCGCCGAGGTCATCAGCCTGTCAGCCGTCCTCTGCCTTCTCAACGTGCACGAAGTCCCGGTACCCGAGGAGCCCGACAGCCTGCGTGCATGGCTTGTCCACTGCGGTTTCGAGTCTGATGGCCACCAAGTCTCGCTGTCCGCACCTGAATCCGAAGAGCCAGCTGCTCCTGCTCTTGAGGTTCCTGACGACCTCCCTCGGCTCATTCAGCGACTTACTGTGCTCCTCCAAGTAAACGAAAATCCAATCGTGAATATCACTCTCGGTGATGTCATCCGGGCGGCGGATGGATTTGATGGCGAGCTGGGCGAGGTCTCTCGTCAGCTTCGGGATGCGATGTTTGTGGGTGGTGGAACGTGGGTCGTACCTGGTAGGTCTGCTGTTTGTGGTGGGCTGAGGGTGGCTGGGGCGGAGGGTGATCCGAACCTGAAGCTCATTACGGAGAGTGTTGACTGTGTGGATGTCGGTGAAGGCGAGGCCGCCAAGCCCATAACAGGGAGTGATGGTTTTGACTTCTCTTCGGACCCCCATGTCTCCAATCAGCATGAAGAGGTGGACCCATGCACTCCGGCAGAGGAACCAATCCATAGTGAGTCTGGGGCGTACGCGACTCCCGCAGACCGCATTGCGAAGCTACTCGAGGGCAAGCCCGAGGGTTTGAGCAGCTCGCTCATCAAGCATGCCCTTGGGGCGGCAGTCTCCCAGGAGCAGGTGAATAAGGCGCTCTTCGGCGACGACCGGTTCGCCATTACGCACCAAGGTGCCTGGTATTTACAGGGCGACTTCGACGTGGCTTCTTCGCCCGCCGGTACCCTAGAGCATCCCCTATTTGTCATCACCGGGGACGTTCCTGGTGCCACTCCCCTGGCCGGGGGAGCTATGGCCAACACGCAGGCCGCCGTCGACGGGTCCGGTTCGCGCGGTGCCGCGCAGCGCGAGTACGACCGTCTCGACAAGATCGAGTCTGCGCTTCGCGAGGCAGACCAGTCGCTGAGCATCGAAGAGCTGAAGGAGCGAACGGGGATCACACTTGGCTACCACTATCTGAAGCAGCAGATCGAGGCGGACCCGCGCTTCAGCCGGAGCCAGAAGTACCAGTGGGCCCTGGCCGAGTGGGGTATCCCGGTGTACAAGCCGATCAAGGAATTGATCTCGGACATGGTCGATGCCCACGGCGGTGCCGTTGCTGCCGACGAGGTTGTGCGTGTCCTCTGCCGTGACTTCGAGATCAAGGAGTCGAGCCTGAGGCAGTCCATGTCCTCGCCGCCCTTCACCGCACGCGGCGGCACGGTTCGTCGCCTCAGGGAGCACTCCGCTGTACACGAGACGGCCAACCCGGCCGCCAGGACCTCCGAACCGGAGCAATCCGGACAGCCGGACGACGAGACTCCCGACGTGGACGACCTCATGGGCAGAATGGGACTGATCTGATGGCAGACGTACCTCCTCTGCGCGACTGTGGGGTGGAGTCCGACTACCGCAGCGACCGCAGCAACTTGGTCGAGGACTTCTACCTGCCCGCCCTGGGCGTCTCCACCGACTACGACCGGGCCGTGGGCTACTTCGCCGCGTCCGTGATCGCCACACTCGGACAGGGCATTGATGAGTTCGCCGCGCGCGGCGGCTCCATGCGCATCATCGCGTCCCCCTACCTCGAGCCAGCGGACATCAAGGACATGGAAGACGGCTACGAGCTGCGCGAAATCCTGCAGCGTGCTGCGCTGCGAGATCTCGAGCAGGCTGTGGAAGATCAGCGTGCTGCACGTGGACTCGGTAAGCTCGGGCGTCTGGTCGCCGAGGGCCGGGTCGATTTCAAACTGGCATACGTCGAAGAGCGCGGCCGCGTCGGCATGTACCACGAGAAGATTGGCGTCTTCCGGGGCGGTCGGGACATTGTCGCCTTCAAGGGGAGCGCGAACGAGACCCGTTCGGGGCTCGTCGGCAATTTCGAGGCGATCGAGGTCTACCGCAGCTGGGATCCGCGCGACACCGATCGTGCCGCGCGGATAAGCAAGGACTTCGAGGACCTGTGGAACAACTGCACGCCGAAGCTGCGCGTCGTACCGTTCACCGAGGCTGCCAAGGTGGTCATCGAGCGAAGCGCACTGGCGACGGCAGGCCGGTACGACCTGGATGAACTCCCGACCGGCGGAGCACCCATCGCCACCGCCCCTCAACCACCGGCCGGATCACTCGCGATCCCGCAGAGCCTGGCGGTGCGCGACTACCAGAAGGAGGCCGTGCAGAACTGGTTCCGCAACCAAGGCCGCGGGATCCTGCGTATGGCCACCGGCACCGGGAAGACCCTGACCGCTCTCTCTGCGGCCGCCCAGCTCGGTTCGTTCCTGCGCAAGAACGACGACAACGCCCCTCTACTGACCATCGTCGTGGCTCCGTATCAACACCTGGTCGACCAGTGGGCCAAGGACATCGAGTGGTTCGGTGTGACGCCGCTCCGCGCGTACGAATCGGCGAGCAAGTGGTCTCCGCGCGCCCACAACCTGCTGCAGAATCTCGCCCTCGGAGGCACGCGCGGCGGCGTCATCGTGACTACCAACGCCACCTTCGGCGGCGACTCCTTCCAGAGCCTGCTTGACGCATACGGGGGACAACTTCTCCTCATCGCGGACGAGGCCCACAACCTCGGCGCCCGGCACCTCCGCACCCAGCTGCCGGAGAAGGCCCAGTATCGACTCGGCCTCTCTGCGACCCCAGAGCGCTGGTTCGACGAAGAGGGCACGGACGCGCTCACCGACTACTTCGGCGAGATCGTCTTCGAGATGGGCATCGGCGAGGCTATCCGCCGCGGTGCCCTGTGCCGGTACACCTACACGCCCGTCCTCGTCGAGTTGGACGACGAAGAGGCAGAACTCTACGCGGAGACCAGCGCCAAGATCGCTCGGCTGATTTCGGCAGGCACAGACCTGAGGGAAACCACTGACAGGGACAGCCCGCTCGGCCGGCTGCTGAAGAAGCGCGCGGACATCATCGGCCATGCCCGGGGGAAGATGGAGAGCCTGCGCACGGAGATCGAGAAGCGGCGGGAGACCAGCCACCAGCTGATCTACTGCGCGGAGGGCAAGCACCCGATCCTGCACGAGCAAGGCACCGACGGACCGCGCCAGATCGACCAGGTGATGGATATGGTCGGCAACGAACTCCACATGACAGCCGCCCGCTATACCTCCGAGACTCAGCGGCCCGCACGGCAGGACATCCTGCGCCGCTTCGAGCGCAACGAGTTGCAGGTCATCTCGTCTATGCGCTGCTTGGACGAGGGCGTGGACGTCCCTGCTGCGCGCACCGCTTACCTCCTGGCCAGCTCGTCCAACCCCCGCCAGTTCATCCAGCGCCGCGGCCGCGTCCTGCGCAAGGCCCCTGGCAAGGAGCGCGCAGACATCGTCGACTTCGTCGTCGTGCCGCCTGCGGGCGGCGACGCACTCCAGTACGAGACCGAGCGCAGCCTGCTGCGTCGTGAACTCGCGCGAGTCGAAGAATTCGCCTACCTCGCCGAAAACGAAGCGGTCACGCTCGACGTGCTGCGCCCCGTGCGCGAGCGCTACGGCCTCTTCGACACCTGAGACCCCACAGCAAGAGTCCCCCAGTCATCCCCATCCTCCACTTCAAATCAGGAGTAACTCGTGAGCGACGAAGCAGTCGATCAGCCCTCCGCACGGACAGTGCGCGATGTGCTGAACGAGCTGTCGCCGGCTGCCAAGATCCTCGTACAGAAGGTCATCGACCTGGAGAACGAGAACATCCACATCCGGGAAACGACGAAGGTGGTCCCGGGCATTGTGGACGCCGTGAGGGAGCTGACCAAGTGAAGCTGCTCAAGCTGACTCTGAAGAACTTCCGCGCCTTCTACGGCGAGCAGGCCCTCGACCTGTCTGTCGAGGACGGCAAGCCGGCAGTGCTCATCTTCGGTAACAACGGTGCTGGCAAAACCACCCTACTCAACGCGTTTGGGTGGGTTCTGTACGGAACCTTCTCCGACGACGTCGAGCAGCAGCACCGCGTGATCCATGACAAGAAGTGGGCAGACACCTCCTTCGGGGAGGCGGTCACGGCGTCGGTCCGGCTCGACTTCGAGCACGAGGGCATCCGCTTCTCCGCGACTCGCGACGTCACCGTCAATAAGCAGAAGGAAGAGCAGCAGGAAGTCGCACCTGCCCTGACTGTCACTGAGATCGGTCCGGACGGCGAAGCCAAGTCTGTTGCGAACGGCCAGGACCGGATCGAAAAGATCCTTCCGAAGGGCCTGCGCCAGTTCTTCTTCTTCAACGGCGAGCGCATGGAGAAAATGTTCTCCGGCGACGACAACAACGAAGAAGTCAAGAAGGCCATCAAGACCCTCCTCGACTTGGAGACGATTGAGCGCGCCATCGAGGACCTTCCGAAGGCAGCCAAGAAGCTTGCCCGGGAGATCGACTCCAAGGGTGACAACCGGCTGAAGCAGCTCACGGACCATACGGAGGACCTGGAGGCGCGCCAGAAAGTCGAAGTGGAAGGGATGCTGCGCCTGTCGGAAGACATCAGCGCCTACCAGCGGGAGATTAAGGCCATCGGCCTGGCACTGCGCCAGAACGAGCAGGCGGAGCCGCTGCAGAAGGACCGCGAGCGGCTGACGCGTCGCATCGACCAGGCGCGGGAGCGTCTCGCGGACCACAAGGGCCGCAAGCGAGAGCTGCTGTCGAAGCGCGGCTTCCTGGCACTCACTGCTGGACTCGATGGCAAGGTGATCGAACTCGCCGATCGAATGCGTGAGCGTCGGCAACTGCCCGCAGGCATTCAGCGCACCTTCATCGAGGAAATCCTCGAGGAGCGTCTGTGCATGTGCGGACGCAGCGTCGAGGAGGGGACACCTGAGTACGAGGAGTTGGACAGGCGCAAGTACAACGCCGGTCTTGAGGATGTTCAGCACCGCTGGATGCACGTCAGCGGTGAGGTTCGGAGCATGGGTGACAACCGTCAGGAGCTCCTTGGCCAGCTCACCTTGAACGCCTCTGACATCCAGAAGGCCGACGATGACATTAGCCAGCTGGAAGCGGAGCGTTCCGAGGTCGACCGCAAACTGGATGGCGTGAACGTCCAGGACGTGCAGCGTTTGGTCGAGCGCCGCAAGGAGATGACCAACAAGGAGACCGAGGCTCGCGTCGCGCACAAGGAAGCGGAGAACCGGGTCGCTTCGATCAAGCAGGAACTGGAGAGCGTCGCCCGCCAATACAAGAACGCGGACGCGAAGAACAAGGAGTCCCGTAGGATCCAGCACCAAGTCAACTTGGTCAACGAGGTGCGCGACGCACTGATCGAGATCCTCACCATCAAGACGGAAGAGGTCCGTGACCAGCTCGACAAGAAGGTCAAGGAGGTCTTCTCCCGCATCTTCATCAAGAGCTACATTCCCGAGCTGAACGACTCCTTCGAGCTGGACCTGCGTACGCCGAGCGGTGTGGCCATTCGCTCCACCGGAGAGAACCAGATTCTCGGGCTCAGCTTCGTAGGCGCCGTTTCCGAGGTCGCCAGGAACATCAACGCCCGGAAGAACCACACGGACGAAACGGCGCTCGAAAGCAGCGGCAGCGGCATCTACCCGGTTGTCATGGATGCCCCCTTCGGCAGCCTCGACCTCACCTACCAGGAAGAGATCTCCAAGGCACTGCCAGCACTGACGTCGCAGATCATCACCCTGCTCTCGCAGTCGCAGGCCCGCGGCAACGTCATGGTGAACCTGCAGCAAGCGGCCAACCGCATGTACGTGCTGCGCTCGTACACACCGAACAGGTCAGCTGACGAAGAGACCATCGAAATCAACAACCGTGCCGTGCCGTACGTCTCCTACGGCGACTTCGAGCACACCGTCCTGGAGAAGGTGACCGTCTGATGGCCTCTACGGACCGCTTCCGCCGCCCTCACTCCTACGAGCAGCTGCTGGCCATGCTCACTGACAAGAAAACCGGGCCGTTTACGACCCTGGTTGAGGCGATGATGTTCGCCGCGGTGCTCGGGCGCCGCAAGGGCGAACGCAAGTCCTTCGAGCAGTCTGATGAACCGATTCGCCTTGCCCTCATGGAGGGGCGGCTCTACGGCGACGTCCTCCTCGACATGCTCGCAGCAGTCGAGCACGAGGACGACCCGAAGATCCTCAGTGATGAGCGCCAGGCCGACCGAGTCCTCATCTTCGAAGAGTACGCAAACGGTGGCCTCGCGTATCTACAGACGGTGATAAGTCGTCAGTCGAGCCAGGACCTCGATACCATCATTTCGAACCTTGTCCTTGAGGGCCTTCAGAACCAGCCGGAGGAAAAGAAAGACGACGTTGGCGAAATTCTAGCGAGCGCTGATCTAAACTGGTAGTCAGAGAAGTAGGGCGCTTCCCTTCCTGCCAAATGGGGAAGCGCTCTATCGGATCACAAGTTGCTCTTCTGGAATTTCTGCTGGTATGCGGCAGACCCTACGAAGCGCTCATTCCTCCACGGGTCGTGCTCAGAGCAATAGACCGCACAATTTGTCGGGTTGATTGCTCCGGATAGGCGGCGGGGCGCTACAAAAAGCTCCGCATTTTCGATCCGTGCCGTGCAACCAGACGGATCTTCACACCGTCCGCGCATTTTAGTGAGTCTGACCACCCAGAGTGGACGGGGAACGCTGACAGTTCCCAAAGTTGAATGGGTGAATGTTCCGGCGTAAGCCGAAGGTGCTGCGTAGATCTCGATATGTGACGACTTCTTGCGATTGCACCAACCGCAAGCCAAGCGCAGGTTCTCGAGTGAAGTTTCTCCTCCGATGGCTACAGGTCGAACATGGTCCACCTGCGGGAGGAGGTCTACTGCTTTCAGTCCACGAGGCCGAACGAAATCGACTGCCAGTGCAGGCCGTATATCGGGAGCATTGGGAATGCTAAGAAACCTGTCCCGGGCTGTTCGCGAGAAGGGATATCCGCAAAGGTAGCACCTTGGCCTCGATTCGCTAAACCAAATTTCCTCCCGTACGCGTCGAGAAATGCGTTGCCGGGCGATGATTTGACGGAACTCGATCTCCCGCCAGGCTGTCATGGAGATAGTCCTAGCCAGTCGGGCTACCTCGTCTACTGGGGCTGTCGCATGGTCTCTGCGTAGAGCGTCTAGGACTTCTTTATAGAAGTGCGCGAAGCTTAGTGTTGCGTCTTTCTCGAAGGAGGCGGTGTCTACGATTCCGCTTATATACCAGGCGGCCCAGGTTGAATTGATGTCGGACTTGAGTAGCCAGCCCAACGGGCCGTGGATGAAGGGTGGAACTACTTCTCCGGCAAGCGAGTGACTCGGATCAGTATCCCATGGGGAGCTGAACGTTTCTCGGGCCGTCTGTATCCAAGAATTCAGACTTCTAGTGTCCACGATGGCGCCTCGGTCAGGGCTTGTAGTTTTCTACGCGCGGAAGGCGTTCGGGATCTTTCCGATACTCAACCCACACTTTGGCCCACCTTTCCCGAACTGCCTTCTGATCCTTCTTGAGCCCTACGTTCCAACTCCGATTGAAATACTGGAGGTTTACACCCTGAAGCCAAGAGTTCATGGTTTCAGTCACGTCCTCGATAGAGTTCAGGGTGATGTCGCGGTCGGTGAGAAATTGGAAATAATCCGCACTCAAGATGGTGAGGTGGATTTTATTGTATAGGTTAGAGTCGGTGTTACCCCACGCATTGTGAGAGTTTGGATCGTCGTCGCCGAAGCGAGTCCGAATCTCCCAGAAGAATCGAATGGCTACGTCTCGCCAGGGACCGTCAGCTGCTTGCCAGATCTTCTGCTTCTCCTCGGTCGTTTGGCCAGCGGAAACCAGTGACGAGTTTTCAAGAAGCTTCCTGCGCCAAAGATCCGCAAAGTCTACGTTCTGGCCGAAGAGTTTGCCGCCCTTGAGCTCCCGGAATATAGCGGTCAGAGACTTCAGGACCGTCCACTTGAGAAGTCCACTTGCATCGCCACCGATTCCTGTCTGCACCAGACCCTTGAAGGGGCTATCAGAGGACCTGGTCATGTATGCGACTGCATGAGAATCGTCAAACGGAATTCCCGCGCGTCGCAGACGATCTGCCACGGGCTCTGTTTCTTCCTTGGAGAGGGAAGTGGAGACGATTGTGCCGAGGAGTGCCGGCTGCATCGGGGTTGCCTTCTGGTTAACCACCACGAACTGGAAGACGTGTTCCGAAGGGCTGGAGTCCAGTAGGAGTGAAATGGGGAGGGATCGGGCTTTCGACTCCAGGACTTTCCTGTTGGCAAGGTCGGAATCGACCCCGCGGTTGATCTCGTCGGCGGCGAGATTCATGCCCTCCTGAGTTCGTGCAAAATCCTGAGCAGCGCGAACAGCTCCGTGTAGGCGATGCTGTCCGTCCACTAGGACGACGGGGCGCAAATAGCTCAGCATTGCATCGATGTCGAATCCGATTAGAGTGTCTGGGCGCTGCTCGGGGGCCATCTCTTGAAGGATCGAAGCCCGGACCTTCAACTCCTGATAGAAGTCCAAGATCTGAGTCTCTTCAATCAGGAGAGCTGAAGCGAGGTCGACCGACTGTTCGTCTACTTCAGGATCCGACGAAAAGCTTTCGGATGTCGACTCTTCCTGATCTGCATCTTCCTCATCCGGGAAATGCGTGTGCCATTCCTCATTTTGTTCCCGCGCCTTGTCCAAGATGGCGCGTCTACGCTCCGGATCGAGAGGGTGCTCCCGAAGTGTAGGAACACGTTCCTCTAGCCGCTGGCAGACGTGCATCAAGGCGTCGAGAAGTGTAATGCTCTCAACGGGCTTAGTTCGGATGGTCAGATGACCGAAGTTGGGGTGAGTCGGATCTTCTGTGAAAACAACCGCGAGAGGGTCCTGGAGAGCGCCGAGTAGCGGATTCTGAACCACGTTGCGCTCATCGCTGAAGAACTGAGCGAGCTCATTGAGGCGTGTGCGACTTTCTTCGCGTTGCCATCCTACGGTTTCGCTGTCACTGAGGCGTCGGCGTTGGGGGACGCCGACCCAGCGGTCGATCTCGGTGGCTTTGGCAGAGAAGAGCAAGAGGGGCTTGCTGTCGCCTGACTCCCTTGAGACATATACCGGGTACTCGAAAGTCTCGTCGGTCATGCCAGCTCCCCCTGCGGTACGTCGGCTCAACTTGCGCGATCCTACACGTGTGGTACGTCACTCGCGTCAGCGTCCGAGTCCTACGGGGGAGTCCCGAAATGGCGTGAAGTCAGCTATCTCGTAAGTACTTTGCTAGCTTGCGACGGATCCGATCAACCCCTCGATCGTCGTCATCTCCTTGTGCGCTCCGAGGTAGCCGATCCCCCGCGCCAGGTGGATGGTGAGCGTCTTGGAGACGTTCTCGTCCGTCGGCTCCAGGCCATCGGTGACGCAGCGCTGCTTGAGGAGGGCCAGGTAGAGATCGCCGTGCTGGCCGGCGAAGGTCTTCCAGGACATCTCGACGTTGGAGTCGGTAACGACGTCCTTGACCAGGGGGGTGGAAGCGTCTGCCAGGGAGAGGGCCAGGGCCCAGCGGCACAGGACGTTCCACTGGGAGATGCCGGTGGTGCGCTTGAGGCGCACCAGGCGGTCCTTGCTCGGGATGGCGAGACGGATGCTCTCAAGCGACATTCTGTGCTCCTGCATTCCACCAGTAGCCCTCGACGACACTGGTGGTGAAGTTCGAGTCGTCGTGAACCAGGGTGTAGGTGCGGGCCACAGACTTCTTGAGGCGGCCAAGCAGGTACTCGTCGATCTCCTCGTCGGTGGAGAGCAGCAGAACCTGGTCGCTGGCGTACGGGAAGTAGCGGTCGACAAGGTGCTCGCGGTGGCGGCTGTCAAGGCGGCCGAGAGGGGTGTCGATGACGCTGGGCAGGCGGTTGCCTGCGACCTTCATCAACCCCCAGAGAAGGGAAACCGCGAGGATCTGTCGCTCGCCAGCACTGAGGCGGCCTGGGTCGATCGGTTTGCCATTGGAGTCGGACAGGGCGAGTGTGAACTTGTCGGTGTCGATATGCAGGTCCTGGACCAGGCCCTGCTTCCGCATGAGCTCCTTGAAGCTCTGCAGCACGGCGACCTCGAGGCGGCTGATGTGGCGCTGGAGCAGGACTTCTCCGAAGCGCTCCAGCGTGCCGCGGGCTTTCTCCGAGTACCGGATGATGCGTTCGACTTCTTCGGCCTTGACCTTGGTCCGTACGAAGTTGTTGTGGGCCCGCTCGAGAGCAGCGGTGACGTACTCGCGGCGCCGCTTCAGCTCGGTGACCCGCTGCTCGTCTCTGGTGACCTCTGCCTGGACGCGAGAGAACTCCCGGAGCTGCTCCTCGCGCGCCGCCTGGAGGGCTTTCAGGGTGCTCTGCTCTGGGACACCCGCCAACTGCCGGTCGAGCTGGTCTACTTCCTCAGCGGCAGACGCGGTCAGGGTGAGGAGCTCGGTAGCTCGGTCCTTGTCGCGCACGAGAACTTCATCCAACACGGAGAGCTGGGCCAAGGCGTCGTGGGGGAGATTGAGATCCACCTTCAGGGTGGTCGACTTCGAGCGTTTCGCCCGGTCTTCCTCAAGTTTCCCTACGACCTCGGCCTTCGTGTCTTCTGGCAGGAGGGCGAGCAGCCACTCGTCGCGCTCCACCAGGACATCGAGGATTTGACCAGCCTCCGCGGCCGCCATCTCGTGTTTCGCCTGCTTACGCACATCCTTCAGCTGCGAGCCCATCATCAGCAGGGGTAGTGGCCCGGCGGCGATCTGGACCAGAGTCGAACGGAGCTCGGTCAGTCGCTTGGTAGCCCGCTTGTGCTCCTGCTCAAGCTCTACGCGACGCTCGAAGAGGCTACCTCCTGCGTTCTTGAACTCTTGCTCCAGGGAGTCAAGTTCGCGCCTAGCCTTGCCCAGTTCAGACTCACGCTGCGCCAAGTCTTGAGAGGCCATGTCCAGTTGCGTCTGGACGGACTTCTGTTCCTTCTCCTGCGCTTGGATGCTGTCCATCAGGTGCTGTTCCTCGTCGGACAGCTTCTGGCGACGTTGCAGTGCAAGGAGGTCGGTACGGAGCTGCTGCACGGTACTCACACCGAGCAGGGAGTGAACAGCAGATTCGATGACCGAGGCGGCACGCTCCGGGTCCGCGAGGGACTCGATCTTCTCGCCGTCGAAGAAAGACAGCGAGGCAACCTCGAGGGGGAGGAGGTCCTCAACGTGATCTGCCCAGCCCTCGCTGAGCAGCCGGTTGAACTTGGCGTCGGGCTCGGCTCGGTGGCCGGGGCTGGCCTGGTCTTCGTAGTCCTCGTCTACGAAGACGTTGAGGAACTCTTTCAGGGACTTCCCGCTGGTGTGCCAGCTGCGGATGACCTTGTAGTAGTGCTCCTTGCCATCCACTGTGACAGTGAATTCCAAGGTGACCGACGAGCCGCGGGTGGGGTCGTGCTGGCGGTTGATGCTCTCGCGGAGAAAAGTGTCGTACGACTTGTTGCCCCGGCCGCTACATCTGGCGCGAGGGCCGTACAGAGCCAACTGGATGGAATCGAGCAGGGTCGTCTTGCCGCAACCGTTGAGACCGCCGATCAGGATGATCGGCTTGTTATTCTTCACGGTGAGGTCAAGCGACTGCTTACCCCGATAGGCCCCGAACTCTTCGAGGGTGATCTTACGCAGAAGCATTGATGTCGGTCTCTTCGTCGAGAGTCGGGTTGGTTGCTACGTCTACGTCCTCGCGCCACTTCTTCTTGCGCTGGGCGAAGGCGAATGCGTCATCGCGATCCTCGTAGAAGCCCTTCTGCACGGCTCCTTCGAGTGCCTGGAAGAGGCCGGAACGCCTGGCCATGGTGCGGTACTTGCGCTCTACGGAGAGCAACTCGCGGACCATGTCGTAGTGCAGCTCGTCGCCGTCGCAGATCTCCTTCAGGAGGTCCATCTCGTCGGCGCCCATGACGAGCTGCTCATCGAGCGGGCCGCCAGGGAAGTTCTCGCCGGTGGTCTGCTGGTAGATCTTCGGTACGGAGTCCTCAACCTCATGCTTGTCGAAGACCCAGATGCGCCGGATCTCGTGAAGCTCATCGAGGGTAATCAGCTCGATGTTGCTGACGTGTTCCGGGGCGTTGGCACGGATCCAGGTCTGTGCGGTCAGTAGCTCCGTGAGCCATTCCTCCCGGTACCTCTGGAGGTAAGGGCCATGGACGATAACGTCCTCACCGTCGCTGCGACGCTCAAAGATATTCACTTGGCCGTTCATACGGCGGAAGTCACGGGCTGGCTTGTCGGGCCGAGGGTGAGGGAGCTTCTTCCCCGGCTGATAGTCAGGGTCTTTCTTGTCCTCGACGAACCCGAAGGGAGAGTCGAGCTTGTCCCGCAGCTCCAGGAGTGGAGTCATCCACTCCTTCTCTTCGTCGTTCCGGATCATCGCTGTCATGGACTTGTCTTGCTCGACCAGAGTGCATGTCCAGCAGCCGAAGCGGCTGGAACCGCAGGACGGGGTGGTCGAGTCGACGACGAGCGGGCACTCTCCATCCTCGGAGGCACCCTGGTACATGCTGAGCAGGTCGTGGTTGTTGTAGCCCCAAGGGTTGGGCTTCTGCATCAGGAATTCCCACACATCATCGTTGGTCCAGTCTTCGACTGGGCTGTAGACGAGCGAGTTGGGGAGATTCGCGTTGGGGGAGAGACGGTCGCGTACACGCCGCTTCTCGTGCTTCTCCATCGCGCGGGCACGAGCCTGGCTCTCGGTCTTACGGATGCCGAGCACCATGATGGCCTCGCCGTGGGCGGCGACGACGTTCCGGATGAACGAGTTCGACGGCTTGATCTTCAGGCGCTCGGTGCACCAGCGGAACTTCGGGCGGGGGGCCGGGTAGCCGCGGCCGATGAGATTGACCCAGAAGGTGTCCTTGACCTCGGGGGTCAGACGGTGCGGCTCGACGGGCAGACCCTGTGCGGTAGCTGCCTTCTCCATCGCCTCTAGGGACGTGGTGACCCAGGCGGCCACCACAGGGTTCTCGACCAGGGTGTCTGTGCTGATGACGTGAACCGTCTTGGTGAGCTTCTCGGCCGGCATGTCTTTGAGCGCTGTCCAGACCAGCTGGAGGACGGCAGTGGAGTCCTTGCCGCCGCTGTAGCCGATGACCCAGGGGACATCGTCCGCGGTGTACAGCTCGCGGATCTCATCAGTCAGCTCGGTTTCGACCTCGTTGAGCGAGCGGCCGTCGAACGCCAACCGCCGGACAGAGGGGATGCCAAGAGGCAGAGGGGTGGTCATGCTGCGCCTCGCAGGTAAGCGTCTTCCACCCGCTGTTCCTCAGAGCTGAGCTCGAGGCCAAGGTGGTTACGCAGGTAGGTCACGGTCAGGGTCACGTTCTGGTGGCTCTTTGATACGCGGCCACCGACGATGGCACGTCCTTCCCAGTCGGTGTTCGACCGGGTCCAATCCACCTTCTTGAGTGGGGTGAGCTGCTTCTTCCACTTGGAAGGTGCGGTGGAATCCCGGAACAGGGAGTTTCCGATGCGTCCGAGGGCGTGGAGGGCGATGCCGTGGCTGTGGATGAAATCGCGGCGCATCTCCTTGGCGGAGAGGTCCCTGCTGCGGACCATGGCCCATTCCGGGATGGTTTCATCGATCGCCTCCCAGTATGACTGGGCGAGATCTGTAGCAGCCTCCGGCTTGAGATCCAAGCCCTGAAGGAGGGCTTGGGTGCCGTAGTAGAGGGCGCTCAGGGTGAACATCATCCGGGAGCGGGCCGAGAGGTTGCTCTTCTCCATCTCGACGTAGCCCTTGAAGACGCTTGATCGTCCGGCCATGACACGGACCACCTGGGAGGCGAGGTCCCGGTGGTCGTAGAGGACACCGATGGAGCGTGCCGGGCGGACCGCATGCCGATTGAGGTCAGCGAACATCTGCTGCGACCGAGCCAGACCATCGTCATGGAAGAAGACGACGGCGATCGTCTCCTCGCCGAGATCGGGGTTCTCCTTGAGCGCGAGCTCGATAGCGGCGCGGCGGTGCTGCCCGTCGTTGATCAAGAATCGGGAGTCCATGGGAATGTGGAGCTGGCCGGTGCGGAAGCCGGCGCCATCGGTGCTGTGGCTCTCGAAGTCCATGTCGCCGTCGACGGAGGCGGTGAGAGCGCTGAAGACGTAATCGCCCGGATTGTCCAGGATGTACTTGGACAGGGCGGGGAGACGTCCCTTGTTGAGGACGCGCTGCGCCCGCAGCTCAGGGGGAAGTTCGTCCTCGTCGAAGATGAAGATCTTGGGGATCAGGCGCAGGGGGCACATTGAGACGTAGAACTCTCGACCTGCCTGAATCCCGCGGATCGCGGGGAAGGTGTACTCGAACCCTGTGGATGTACGTGGGGCGACGACTCGGGTCGCAGGTGCCGCAGCTTCGTTCTCCACTTCGGCAACTTTAACGTACTGACGCTCATTGCTGTCCCTCGGTTGACGTACCAAGGTGTCCTCCGATGTGTGCAGGTCACAGTGGAGGTAGTGCACGTGACCGACGAAGCGCGCGTGCTCGTCTTCACCTATTGCCATCCGTGAGGATGACGGGTGGCACGTCTGGTGTTGACGCACGTGAGACGTCCTGCTGCGCGTTAACTCCTTAGGCGTGTACGTTAACTGATTGACGTACGTGGTGATAGGAAAACGTCTCAGAAATGGGTGGCTGTTGTGGTGGCGTATCTGGATGTGGCGGCGACGACGCGGGTCGACCCCCGGGTAGCTGGCGTGGTCCTTCACTGGATGACCGAAGATTTCGGGAACGCCGGCAGTCGTACCCACGAGTACGGGACCCGCGCCAAGAAGGCGGTCCAGGAAGCGCGGACATTCCTGGCGGGAACGGTCGGAGCCAAGACGGAAGAGGTCATCTTCACCAGCGGAGCGACCGAGTCCAACAACATCGCCCTCCTCGGGATGGCGCCGTACGGCGAGAAGCACCAGCGGCGGCACATCATCACCTCCGCCATCGAGCACAAGGCGGTCATCGAGCCCCTCGTGCATCTGCAGAGCAAGGGCTTCGAGGTGGACTTCCTCGAGCCGGGGCCATCAGGACGGATCACCGCGGAGGCCGTGCTCGAGAAACTGCGTCCGGACACCCTGCTGGTCTCTCTCATGCATGTGAACAACGAGACCGGTGTTATCCAGCCTGTCGCAGAGCTTGCCGAGAAGCTGCGGAAGACGCCGACCTACTTCCATGTCGATGCCGCGCAGGGGTATGGGAAGGTCCCAGAGGACCTCAAAGCGCCCATCGACATGATCAGCATCAGCGGCCACAAGGTGGGGGCCCCGAAGGGCGTGGGTGCGCTTGTCACTCGCCGCCGGGGATGGGACAGGGCTCCGCTGGAGCCGATCATGTTCGGCGGGGGGCAGGAGAGGAAGCTCCGGCCAGGGACGCTCCCCGTGCCACTGATCATGGGGTTCTACGAGGCGGCCAAGATCTTCGAGGAGGGGCAGGTGCGCTGGGAGCGCGAGGCTCTCGCGATGCGGGAGCGCATGCTCGCTGCGTTCGGCAAGACGCGCTTCCATATCAATGGCGACGCGGATCACTCTGTACCGCACATCTTGAATGTGACCTTCGACGGCTTGAACGCAGAGGCGCTGATCGTCCGGGTCAAGGATCAGATCGCGGTCGCTACTGGGTCCGCGTGCACCAGCGCCTCCTACACGCCGAGCCACGTCCTGACTGCCATGGGACTGCCAGAAGAGGTGGCCACTAACGGGCTTCGTTTCTCCTGGTTCCCGAGCCAGGTCGCGGACTTCGACCCGGAGGAGTTCGCGGCGACAGTCGTACGGATGCAGCCCGACGCTTCCTGAGGGGGACCGGGCCCGAGGTAAGGAATCAGTCAGCTGCGCGGTGCACCAGACGGTGGCCGCGCAACTCGCGTCCGCAGCGGATCAGCTCGGCTTCCCACCCGTTCTCGGTACCGATGAGGTGTGGGCGTTCGTACAGGCCGGCTCTAAGCTCTGCCTGCGTCAGGCGCTCGTATTTCGGGGCGTACGGGTCGTCCGGCGTCAGAAACTCGTGCTTCCGGTGGAGCAGCGGGCGGTTGGCGGAGTTGGCGTAGGAGATGTGTGAGGTCTCCAAGGTCGTCAGGTCTACGAGGTACGAGGACGAGATCCGTGGGTGGGGGTCGGTGTCGAACTCTGGGTAGTCGAGCCAGCTCACTGCGCGTCCCTGGTGCTTCAGCTTGGCGATGGTCCATTCCTGGGGACGGCCTGCCGCGATCGACGCGCAGTGCTCGTACAGGCGGAGGATGGTCGGCATGTGGTCGATAGCCCGACGGTGCACGTAGAGGGCGGTCGGGGTCAGCTTTCCGATGGCTGAAGCATTCATCGCGCCGCGCACGTACGTGTCGTCCCGGAGCTTGAGGAGTAGCCGGTCGGAGCGCAGGCAGGCTTCCTTGTACGAGGAGAAGAAGGCCCGGACGTCTAGTTGGACGCTGAACGGGAGGCTGCTGAACGGGCCGCGGCCGTTGAAGAGTTCAACGGCGAGGAATAGCAGCGTGTTGAGGGTAGTGCGCTTGCCTCCCTCGACGACCTTCCCGGGATCGGCGGAGTCGCGGACCAGCCGCTTCAGCTCGCCGGGCTTCAGATGCGCCAGGAGCTCTGCCACGTTGCGCGGCATCTCTTCCACCCTTGGCGGGCGCCCCCGGCGCTCGACGTGGTCAATGAGGGCGGTGATCGCTGAGGCGGTGTCTTCAGAGGCAAGCCACTCGGCATCCGGGACGATCCGGTGCGCGAGGTAGCCGAGGCGCGCGGCATCGTCCTTGAAGGCGTAGACGATGCCTGGAGCAGCGGATACGCACCGGGTACCGGTGACCTGTTCGACGTAGTTCCGGAGTTCGCTTGCACCGAAGAGGTGCTGGAAGGTCTGCCTGCTGGTGAGTAGTCCGTCGCCGAACTCTTCGCCTCGAACCTTGGACTTTTCCCACGTGAGCCGGGCGGACACGATGAGCACCGTCTGGGCAAGCTCCCAGGCTTGCTTGAGGGTCTGACGGCGTTCGGAGGGGTCCTCGATGACGTTGAGGACATACGTGAGCAGCACGACGTCGGTGGGCGCGAGTCTCGTCTCAGGGCGGTAGTACGGATCCCACCCGGCGATCTGGCAGACAAGTCTTTCCAGAGAGCGAACGTCTCCACCGCGTCCGCAGCCGTAGTCGAGGACTGTGCGGTCCGGCGCGAGCTGTCGGTCGGCGAGCGCTTGGCGCGCGGGCACGGAGAGTGCGGCGCGGCCGATGGCGGTGCGTCGACGGTCGCTATTCCATGACTCCTGCATCGCGCCTCACCGTGTTTCACGTGACCTTGGCAGGATAGCCAGGTGGGTCGGCGCTTCAGCGCAGTTTCAGGAACTTCGGGCGGGGTGAGAGAAGGCGCGGACGCGGTCTTGGCCGTTCGGAGGGCTCAGGGCAAACACTTCAAGGCCCAACCGATCGGAAGCAGAGACTGGTGGCGCCGATGTTGGCGTGAGGTGTCCTTGACCAGGCGGCGAGTGCTTGATGCCCTTGGACAGTCGGGGAGTCGATCTCGGGGCTCTCTTGGTGTCCAGACTGGTTCCGCGTGAGCTCGTCCGACCCGATGGCAACGGCACGGTGCCCGTATGAGATTGAGACGCGGCATGGCGACCGCCGTCGTAGCCGGCGGTAGTGTCGCCACGACGATGCTCGTGGGTCTGGTCACGAACGCCGTGTCCGAGACGTCGCACTGGCCGGCCTGGCTCGGGTGGATGCAGGAACACGCGTGGTTGTCGTTCGTCATGCTCGGAGTGGTCCTGGCCGGGTTCACTGCGCTGCTCGCCATGTTGCCGACATCGGGGCGAGCGACAGCAACGCGGAACCACTCGTGCGGGCCTATGACGGTTCCGGGACGCCGGGGCGCGCTCGTGCTGCGTTCGCTGCCGCGCGACACTGCCGCCTCCACCGACCGGGCTGCGGAGCTCGACCTGTTGAGGCGGTCTGTGGCGGCGTCGCAGGAGAACGGGCAGTCGCTGCCGGTCCATGTGATCGACGGGATGCCCGGGGTCGGAAAGACGACCTTCGCGGTGCACGCCGGCCACGTGCTCTCTGAGCGATTTCCCAACGGGCAGTTGTTCGTGAACCTGAACGGGCATACGCCGGGGCGGAATCCGGTGCAGGCGACGGAGGCGCTCGCTTCGTTGCTCGCGGCCACTGGGGTGCCGACCCAGCAGACACCAGTTGGGGACGACATCGGCGCCGTCACCGAGGCACGAGCAGTCATGTGGCGGAGTCGGCTGGCCGATCGAAAGGCGTTGCTCATCCTCGACAACGCCGCCAGTTATCGGCAGCTGGAGCCGCTGCTGCCGGGAGGGAACGGATGCCTCGTGCTCGTGACCAGTCGTCGGCGGCTGGCTGCGTACGAGGAGGTCGTGATGGCCGTTGAGGCGTTGCCACCGGAGCATGCGATCGCGTTGTTCACGCAGCTCAGCGGACGGCCTGCGGAGAGTTTCGACCGGGCCGTGTTGGAGGAGTTGGTGCGGCTGTGCGGGTGTCTGCCGCTCGGGGTGTCTCTGCTCGCCGCGCGGTTGCGGCACCATCCCGCCTGGAGTGCCGAGGATCTGCGGGGGCGGCTGCTGGTCGCGCGGGATCGGCTTCGGGAAATACGGGCCGGGGAGCGAGCGGTGGCCGCGACCTTCGATCTCTCGTATCGCGATCTTCCGGAGGAGCGGCAGCGGTTCTTTCGTCGGCTTGGTTGTACCCGGGTACCGACAGCGTTCGTCCGCGACGTCGACGTATCGTGGCTGCTGGACCAGGGTGTGGGCCACGAGTTGGCGGTGGTCGAAGTCTGGCCAGCGTTCACCGGCCCCCGGTGTCGGGGGACAGTGGCCGATGGAGACAAGGCTCATGGCGAAGTCGTCGTCGAGTTGACGCACGTACCAGGTCCGGGAGTCGCAGCACTGGCAAGTTCCTCGATCTCGGAGAGCTGCTCGTCGGTCAGGGGATTAGGTGTGTCCATCAGGCTGCCCGCTCGTCGCGCTCAACCAGTTGCCCGCGTTAAAACGGGCTCCGGCGCGGACGAGGGCCACGAGGTGGGGCGGGTTCACAGCAAGGCCAGCGGCGCGGCTGCCAGTTGCCCCTGATACACCGACCGGCACCGTGTGCTGGCGGCCGTCCCGGGCGACTGGTACTGCGCGAGTCTGCGCGTCGCATTGCGAGAATGCCCCGCCCGCACGCCAGGACGTCCGCGGCGCGCCAGCCAACTACTGCGATCCGCAGCAACTGACGTATTTCGCCTACGTATTACCATCCCAAATCGGTATCAGGCGGTCTGACACCTTGACGCCACCGGATAGGATTGCAGCGGCGGAAAAGGCACCCCCGCCGCAGTGTTATCCCCTGCCGTTAAGGCGACATACCGCCTGACCTGCGGAAATGCTCTTTGGCGTGCGCTCGTGGCTCCTCCAAAGTGGTCGTCGTGCCGGAACGCCGGCACCTCAGACCGGGAGGGCAAGAATGAGCAGCACCCAGGGCACCCCCATCGAAGGACGCGACGCTAGATGGCGAACGATCTCGTGGCAGTGGCGCTGGCCTCAGCCTTTGGAGATCACCGGGCCTGTGACGTCCGGCCTGCTATTGGCGATGGTCGCTGGATACGTCCCTGAGGGGCCAGCCACGCTTGGCACCACCGCCGCCTTCGCTCTCCATGTGGTGGCCACGCTCATTACGCGCTGCCTCAGGCGCACTCGCGAATAGCCCGGTAACTCGTCAATGCCCTCGGGCTGCCACGACTGCTGTGGCGCGGGCCATGGAATTCTGCATCGCCAAGGTCGCGGCCGACGGTGCAGATCTGCGCACCCCGGAGGCCCTTGACGCGATTGCCAGCGACTTCCACTGTGGGGCCACGGTGGGCTGATCAGGGAGTGCCTGGCCCCAGTCCCAGCGGGGCAGGGTCGCCCGGGCGCGGGTCGTACAGCGCCCGCCCGCCGGACCTGAACTGGCATCCTCATTGCTGACGACACCCAGACCTACATCTGGGTGTCGTCGGAGTACTCACCAGGCTCGTACGGTCCCAGACCACCGCTGATCATGCGCGGCTGCTGGTCGTCGCGCAGCGTTGCCAGTCCTCGTTCTGGGGAGTGGTGTGGAGGCCCTGTACACCGCGCTGATGGTGGACATTCCCACACTGATGTGGCAGCGCATGGTCCACGGGGAGCGTGGTGAGGGCAGCGGGCTCCTGTCGTGAGCCTTGCCCGCGCCCTGATGGCCAGGGATGTGGGAAAATCGGGAGTGCAGCGCGGGAAACGATCTTCACGGCCCCGATATCGACCCTGACCAGCGAGTTCCGTCGGTGCACCACCAACCACATGAAGTGGGCGGCATCGCAGCAGCGATGCCGCCCACTTCGTCGTTTCCGTACCTCCCCGGCTGTGAGGAAGCTCTCAGGGGTCCGGTGTGATCTGTGTCATGCGCGGAGGTAGGCGAGGACGGCGAGAACGCGGCGGTGGGTCTCCTCGGCCGGGGGGAGGTCGAGCTTGGTGAGGATGCCGCTGATGTGCTTGCCGACGGCGGCCTCGGAGACGACCAGTTCACGGGCGATGGCGCTGTTGGACCTGCCCTGCGCGATCAGGCCCAGCACCTCGCGCTCGCGGGGCGTGAGCCGCTCCAGGGGGTCGCGGCGGCGGCGCAGCAACTGGCGGACGACCTCGGGGTCGACGACCGTGCCGCCCGCGGCGACCTCGCCGAGGGCCTCGGTGAACTCCTCGACCTGCCCGACCCGGTCCTTCAGGAGATAGCCGACGCCGGTGCCGTCGCCGGAGTCCAGCAGGTCGGAGGCGTAGGTGCGCTGGACGTACTGGCTGAGGACCAGGACCGGGAGGGTGGGGCGGGCCTCGCGCAGCCGGACCGCCGCGTGCAGGCCCTCGTCCTGGAAGTCGGGGGGCATCCGAACATCGGTGAGGACGATGTCCGGATCGTGCTCGCCGACCGCGGCGATCAGGGCCTCGGCGTCGCCGACCGCCGCCACGACCTGGTGGCCGCAGCGCTCCAGCAGGGCGATCAGCCCGTCGCGCAGCAGCACGCTGTCCTCGGCCAGTACTACGCGCAGGGCTCGGTCCACTCGCAAGGGATCTCCACGGACAGCAGGGTCGGTCCGCCCGGCGGGCTGGACAGCGAGAGTTTGCCATCGAGGACCGACACCCGGTCGGCAAGGCCGGTCAGACCGGTGCCGGAGGCGGGCGAGGCGCCGCCGCGGCCGTTGTCCCGGACCCGCAGCAGCAGCCGGCCGTCCCGGTGGCCGCCGCTGATCTCGGCCCGGTCGGCGCCGCTGTGCCGGGCCACATTGGCGAGCGCCTCGCACACCACGAAGTACGCCGCGGACTCCACGGACCGGGGGAGCCGGCCGGTCAGGTCCAGAGCGACGTCCACGGGGACCGCCGAGCGGTCGGCGGCGTCGGTGACCGCGGCCACCAGGCCGTAATCGGCCAGCACCTTGGGGTGGATGCCGTGGATCAGCTCGCGCAGCTCGGCCAGGGCCTTGCCGGCCTCCTCGTGCGCGGTGGCGAGCTGGTCGGCGAGCGGGCCGGGCGGGACGTCCAGCCGGGCCAGGCCCAGCGTCATGGTCAGGGCCACCAGGCGCTGCTGCGCCCCGTCGTGCAGATCGCGTTCGATGCGGCGGCGCTCGGCCTCGAAGGCGTCCACCAACCGGACGCGGGAGCGGGAGAGTTCGACCACCCGGGCGCCCAGATCGGCGTCGCGCGGGGCGATCAGCAGCCGGGTCAGCTCGGCGCGGGCCCCGGCGGCGAGCCCCAGGACATAGGCGCACAGGGCCAGCAGGACCACCCCGAGGACGGCGACCCCGCACGCGGCCGGCCAGCCGGTCACCGTCCACGCCTTGAGGATCTTGGCCTCCTCGCCGCCGCCGATGAACGCCATCTGGAGCGGGGTGGTGACCAGGGAGAGGGGGGAGAGCAGGGCGATGGTCAGCACCAGGGCGTCCACCGGCCACAGCAGCACCGCGAACAGCAGTGCGTACCCCAGTTCCCGCCAGGTGGACGGCTCGCGCAGCCGGGAGCGCAGCCGGCGCCAGGCCCCGCGGCCGGGCACCGGGCGGTGCGGGTCGGGGGCCGGGTCCAGATCGACCAGGCCCAGCCTGCGCCGCTCCAGCCAGGCCACCGGCAGCCCCACCAGCGCGGTGAGCACCAGCAGCGGCAGCCCCACCAGCATGATCGCCAGCACCCCGCCGACCGCCACCGCGACCACGATCCCGACCAGCGTGACCAGTCCGGCCAGCGCCCCGGTCAGCAGATAGGCCACCGACCGCCACGGCCACAGCGACCTCACGAACCCGGGGCCGGATATCGCCTGCCAGACGGTACGGGGGTGCGTTCCGGCGGTCATGCCGGTCACGGTAGGGCCAGGCGGCGGGCCCGCACCATCGGGCCAGGGGGTGGGGCGGGGGTAGGGCCGGCACTACCCGGAGTGTCTGTTCTGCCGCAATGTGCCGGGCGGGGGCTCGCGGTTGAGTGGGGGAGCCGGAGATGACGAGGGGGGGTGGGTGGTGGAGTGCGCCGGGATGTGGGGGAGTTCGGGGATTCCGCTCGCCGCGCTGCCGCTCGCCGCGCTGCTCGGGAACCTCGCCGGATACGTCGTCGGGCGGCGTCGGCACGGGCTGGTGCCGGCCTCGATGCGCCGGGGCGGGCGCTTCGCCGGGCACATCGAACGGGCCCTCCCGCTGATCGAACGGCGGGGCGGCTGGGCGGTGGACGGATTTTCGAGAGGATGCCGAGACCTGTGGGGGACAGAGGGATGAGTGACGACGCTGTTCGGTTGCGGGGCGTCAGCAGGCTGTACGGGGCCGGGGACAGCGCGGTCGCCGCGCTGGATCAGGTCTCCCTGGGGTTTCCCCGGGCGACCTTCACCGCGGTGATGGGGCCCTCGGGGTCGGGGAAGTCGACGCTGTTGCAGTGCGCGGCGGGGCTGGACCGGCCCACGGCCGGGTCGGTGAGTGTGGGGGGCACCGAGCTGACCAAGCTCAGCGAGACCAGGCTGACACTGCTGCGGCGGGAGCGGATCGGGTTCGTGTTCCAGGCGTTCAATCTGCTGCCCTCGCTGACCGCCGAGCAGAATGTGGCGCTGCCGCTGCGGCTGGCCGGGAAGCGGGTGCCGAAGGCGCGGCTGCGGGAGGTGCTGGCGCAGGTCGGGCTGGGCGACCGGGCCCGGCACCGGCCGAGCGAGCTGTCCGGCGGGCAGCAGCAGCGGGTCGCGCTGGCCCGCGCCCTGATCACCCGGCCCGAGGTGCTGTTCGGCGACGAGCCGACCGGCGCGCTGGACTCCCAGACCAGCCGTGAGGTGCTCACCCTGCTGCGGGGCATGGTCGACCAGGAGGGGCAGACCGTCATCGTGGTCACCCACGACCCGGTCGCCGCCGCCTTCGCCGACCGGGTGGTCTTCCTGGTCGACGGCCGGGTCAACGGCGAACTGGTCGGGGCCGGTGCCGACGAGATCGCCTCCCGGATGACCAAGCTGGAGGCCACGCCGTGCTGAGCACCGCCCTGCGCACCCTGCGCACCCGCTGGGTCACCTTCGTCGGCAGCTTCGTCGCCCTCTCGCTCGGCGTCGGGCTGATCGCCGTGATGGGGCTGGCCCTCGCCTCCTCGCTGGACGCCCCGGACCGGGGGCCGGAGCGGTTCGCCGCCGCGCCGGTCGTCGTCCAGGGGCAGAACACGCTCACCGTGCCCACCCCGATCGGCGAGCGCAGCCAGGATCTGGCCGCGCCCCGGCCCGTGCCCGGGGAGGTCGTCGCCGGGCTGCGGGAGCTGGGGGCCGTGGTCGAGGACCGGTCGTTCGCCGTACGGGCGGAGGGCGGGCCGGAGGAGTTGGTCGGTCATCCGTGGGGGGTGGCCGCTTTCGCCCCGTACGAGATCGTCTCCGGGCGGGCGCCGGAAGGGGCCGGGGAGGTCGTCGTCGCCGGGGAATGGGCGCGGGTCGGGGAGCGGGTCCGGACCGACCGGGGTGCGGTGACCGTCGTCGGGGCCGTGCGGGGGCTCGGGTTCGAGGATGCCCTGTTCTACGAGGATGAGCGGGCCGCCGCGATCGCTCCCGTCAGTCTTCAGCTCGTCGTGGACGCCGGTGCGGCGGCCGTGCGGGACGTGGTCGGTGGGACGGGGGCGCGGGTGCTCACCGGGGGCGACCGGCGGTTCGCCGACGCCGATCCCGACCGGGACAGCGAGGCGCTCACCGCGATGAACGCCATGTTCGGGACGGCGGGCGGGGTCACCGGGTTCGTGTCGGTGTTCGTCGTCGCCTCCACCTTCGCCTTCGCCGTCGCCCAGCGGCGCCGCGAGTTCGGGCTGCTGCGGACCGCCGGGGCCACCCCGGGCCAGATCCGCCGGATGGTCGTCGCCGAGGCGCTGTTCGTCGGGGTGCTCGCCTTCGCCGCCGGCTGCGTGCTCGGCTCCTACGGGGCGCCGAAACTCGCCGCGTGGGCCGTGGACGAGGAACTCGCCCCCCGCTGGTTCACCATCGGCGACTACACCTGGCCGTACCATCTGGCCTTCTGGACGGGCCTGCTGGTCGCCCTGTGCGGAGTCGTCGCCGCGTCCTGGCGGGCCGGGCGCACCGGGCCCACCGACGCGCTGCGCGAGGCGTCCGTGGACACCCGCGCGATGACCCGGGGCCGCCGGCTGACCGGCGGGGCACTGCTGCTGGCCGCCGCCGCGACCCTGGTCCTGGCCCTGGCGACCAACCCCGGGGAACTGCTCCAGCGCAAGACGTACGTCAGCCGGCCCATGCTGCTGATCACCGCGGTCGCGCTGCTCGCGCCGGTCGTGGTGCGCCCGCTGACCCGGCTGGTCGCCTGGCTGCCCGCCCAACTGCCCGGCGCGGGCGGCATGCTGGTCCGGGAGAACGCCGCCGCCGGGGTGCGCCGCACCGCCGCCGTCGCCGCGCCCGTGCTGGTCACCGTCGCGCTGGCCGGTTCGCTGCTCGGCGCCACCGCCACCCTCGACGAGGCCAAGGCCACCGAGGTCCGCGACCGGACCACCGCCGACTACGTCGTCACCCCGGGTACGGACACCGGCCTCGACGCCGCCACCGTCCGGCGGCTCGCGGCGGTGCCGGGCGCCGAGACCGCCGCCGGGGCGTCCAGCGCGGTGTACGTGCTGGAGGAGGGCGTGGCGCTGATCCGGTCCGACGCGCGGGCCGTGGAGCCGGACGCGCTCGCCGCGACCGCCTCGCTGCCGCTGGCCGCCGGGCGGGTGGACGCCCTCGACGACGACTCGATCATCGTCAACGAGGAGTGGGAGCGGCACACCGTCGGCGACCGGGTCGACATCTGGCTCGGCGACGGCACGAGGAAGTCGCTGACCGTCGCCGCCGTCATGACCACCGGCACCGGCGACAACGGCGTCTACGTCACCCCGCGCAACGCCCCCTCCGCGCCGGTCGACCGGGTCGACGTACGGGTGGCGGACGGGGCCGTCGCGGCGGCCGTGGGCGAGGCGCTGCGGACGGCGGCGGGGGCGTCCGGGGCCCGGGTGCTCGACCGGGACGCCTGGGTCGCGGCCACCTACCGCGAGACCAACCGCACCACCACGATGGGCTTTTTCCTGGTCCTCGGGATCGCCCTGCTCTACACCGGGATCTCGCTGGCCAACACCATGGTCATGGCCACCTCCGACCGGGTCCGCGATCTGGCGGTGCTGCGGCTGGCCGGGGCCACCAAGTGGCAGCTGCTGCGGCTGGTGGGCGCGGAGGCGCTGATGGTCGTCACCGTCGGCGGGGTGCTGGGCGCGCTGGTCGCCGGGCTGAATCTGCTCGGGATGTGGGGCGCGCTGGGGCTGCTCTCGGTGTGGACGCCGATCGAGATCCCCTGGGGGACGCTCGGCGCGGCGGTCGGGGCGTGCGCGGTCCTCGCGGTCGTCTCGGCGGTGGCCCCGGCGGGGCTGTCGCTGCGGCGGCGGGCGGCGGGCGGTGGGGTTGGCGGGGGTGCGGGAGTGAGGGAGTGGGTGGGGTGAGTGGGGTGGTCCTGGTCGAGGGGGGCCAGGGTCAGGTGGCGCGCGTCAGTGTCCCGAAGTCGGACAGTGGTTGATGTCGGCGTCCGGATCTAGGAGCACCTCGCCTACCTGGCGGAGCACGGGCGGCGTCGGACGGTCACGCCGGGGACGCGGTGGGCGGCCATCCGGCGGGCCGGGCCGGTGGTGAAGGAGGCGGGCAGGGGGGTCGGGGAGTCGGGGGCGGGGGCGGGTGCCGGTGGTCGTGCGTTGTTCTTCCGTCGTCATGAGCGAGTCGAGTCGGCGGCCGTCGCGAGGGGGGGCGGGCAGCGTGTCGTACTCGTGGAGCATCCGCGGGGTTCAGCGGTTGGCCCCTGTGGCGGGCCGCGTCGATCACCGGGACGGGCGCCGGATCTGACGAGAAACGGTCGGCGGTTGTACGGTTCCCCGACGAGTCGATGTTCGAGTGAGCACGTGTGCGGCACGTGTATGGGGGAGGCGATGGCCGTGGGTGAGGCCGAGGCGCGGATTCCGTGGGTGGCCGGTTTTGCCGGGCGGCCCGCTCAGGGGCAGGGCTCACCCAAGGAGGAGGGCCGGGCGCTGCGCGAGCGGGTGCCGCGGCGCTCGCACGCCCTGCTGGACATCGACGCCGGGCGCCCCGGCGCGGTGGCGGCGGTCGAGGAGTCCAGCCGGGGCCGGATCCCGGAGCTGGCCCCGCTGCGGGTCGGCCGGATGGCGGCCACGCCGTTCGCGTTCCTGCGCGGCTCCGCCGGGCTGATGGCGTACGACCTCGCCCGCACCCCCATGACCCGGATCGGCGCCCAGATCTGCGGCGACGCGCACGCCGCGAACTTCGGTCTGTACGGGGACGCCCGCGGCCGGCTGGTCATCGACCTCAACGACTTCGACGAGACGGCGCACGGCCCCTGGGAGTGGGACCTCAAGCGGCTCGCGGCGTCGCTGGTGCTGGCCGCGCGGGAGGCGGGCGCGGGCGAGGACGTCTGCCGGGCGGCGGCGCGGGACGCGGTCGGCGCGTACCGGCGCACCATGCGGCTGCTGGCCCGGCTCCCGGTGCTGGACGCGTGGCACGCCATCGCCGACGAGGAACTCGTCTCGCACACCGACGCCCACGATCTGCTGGGCACCCTGGAGCGGGTCTCGCAGAAGGCGCGGGCGAACACCAGCGGACGGTTCGCGGCGAAGTCCACGGAGCCGACGGAGGACGGCGGACGCCGGTTCGTGGCGGCGCCGCCGGTGCTGAGCCGGGTGCCGGACGCGGAGGCGGCGGCGGTGGTGGCGTCGCTGGCGGGGTATCTCGCCTCCCTCCCCGAGGACCGCCATCCCCTGCTGGCCCGGCACGCGGTGCACGATGTGGCGTTCCGGGTGGTCGGCACGGGCAGCGTGGGGACGCGCTCGTACGTCGTGCTGCTGCTCGACCATCGCGGGGAGGCGCTGATACTCCAGGTGAAGGAGGCGCGGCCGTCCGCGCTGGTGCCGCAGCTGCTGACCGCCGGGTTCGAGGTGCCCGAGGTGGCGCACGAGGGGCGCCGGGTGGTGAGCGGGCAGAAGCGGATGCAGGTCGTCAGCGACATCCTGCTCGGCTGGACCACGGTGGACGGACGGCCCTTCCAGGTCCGCCAGTTCCGCAACCGCAAGGGCAGCGTGGACCCGCACGCCCTCTCCGCCGACCAGCTCGACGACTACGCCCGGATGACCGGCGCGCTCCTGGCCCGCGCCCACAGCCACAGCGCCGACCCCCGGCTGCTCTCCGGCTACTGCGGCAAGAACGAGGAACTCGACGAGGCGCTTGCCGCGTTCGCCGTCACCTACGCCGACCGCACCGAAGCGGACCACGCGGACCTGGTGAAGGCGGTGAGGACGGGGCGGGTGGCCGCGGAGAGGGGGGTGTGAGCGGAGGTCGGCGAGGGTACGCCGGGGCCTTGTCCTCCCTCCCCGCCCCGGCCGGGGTCCCGTGGCCTACGCTGGGGCGGATGATGACCCCGGAAGCAGAGGACACGCGGCCCGAGGCGCGGCTGGAGAAGGCCGTACGGGCGGCCGAGCAGGCGCTGATCGAGTACGAGATCGCGGTGGAGACCTTCCGGGTCGAGGTGGAGAACTTCTCCCGGCTGCACCACCAGAAGCTCGGCCCGATGTACGCCCGCCTGGAAGAGCTGGACGCGCAGATCGCCGAGGCCCGTGCCGCCCGCAGCGGTGCCGCCGAGGATCTGGCCACGGCCCAGGAGCTGCGGGCGCGGGTCATGCCCATGCCGGACGTCGAGGAGCTGTTCCACGGCTGGATGGACGGCGAGGGGCTCTTCCCCGAGGCCGTCGCGATGCTCACGGACCAGCCGGTACGGCCCCCGCAGCGGGTCCGCCCCAGCGACGAGGCCCGCCGCCGCTACCGCGAACTGGTCCGCAAGGCGCACCCCGATCTCGCCCAGGACGAGGACGAGCGCGCCCGGCGCGAGGAGTTCATCACCCGGGTCAACGCCGCGTACGCGCGCGGCGACGAGACCGAGCTGAGCGAACTGGCCGAGGAGTGGGCCGCCGGACCCCGCCCCAAGGATCTCGCCCCCATCGGCAGCGAGGAGCTGTACGCCCGCCTCGAATGGCTCGCCCGGCGCAAGGAACTGCTCACCGTGGTCGCCAAGGAGCTAGAGGAGAGCGCCATCGGCTCGATGCTCAGGCTCGCCCCGGACGACCCGGACCGACTGCTGGACGAGATCGCCGACCAGCTCATCGCCGAGGTGGCCCGCCGCGAGGCCGACCTCGCGGCGGAGGCGGCGGCTCCGTAGAGGCCCTCGCCACCGACCCCGTCGGCGCCCCGCCGGCCGCCCCGCACCACCCGGGCCGGGTCCGGTAGCGTCGGCCCCATGACTTTCGGAGCTGGTGTGCCCACCGTGCGGGTCGGGGACCTCAAGGACGGCGACTTCCTGGTGGACGTACGGGAGGACGACGAATGGCGGGCCGGTCACGCCGCCGGGGCGCTGCACATCCCGATCGGTGAGTTCGTCGCACGGTACGGCGAGCTGACCGAGGCCGCGCCGCAGGACGCGCGGGTGCATGTGATCTGCCGCTCCGGCGCCCGCTCCGCCCAGGTCACCCAGTACCTCGCCCAGCAGGGCATCGACGCCGTCAATGTGGACGGCGGGATGCAGATCTGGGAGGCCGAGGGCCGCCCCGTCGTGACGGACGGCGGCGAACCGGGCTTCGTTCTCTAGACCGGATCCGGGCCGGATCCAGGCAGGCTCCAGGTTGGGTCCAGGCCGGATCCAAGCAGGCGCCAGGCACCCCCAAGGCGGCCTGGCCCGGCTGGCCTGCGGGGGTGTGCGGGGCGGCGCCCGGCTGAGTACCGTTCGCGTTCGAGCGCCGTCGGCGCGGAGTGCGGGCCGGACGGACACGGGAACGGGGCGGGGCGGCATGGACGCGGACGAGGCGGCACCCCAGGAGCCGGGGACACCCCTGGACGCACCCCCGTCCAGGCCCCCCGAGGACGACCCCGGCACCGGCATACCCGACACCCCCGCCATATCTGACGTATCCGGCATAGCGACCCTCGCCCTCCCCTACCGCGTCGGAGTCGCCCTCGCGCTCGCCGCCGTCGCCGTCGCCGTCTGTGTCCACCTCGGGATGGTGTTCCTGCACGTCGCCCCGTCGAACACGGTGAGCAAGCAGCACGCCGCCACGATCGACGACTGGGTCTACCCGGAGTTCGAGCAGAACTGGAAGCTGTTCGCCCCCAACCCCCTCCAGCAGAACGTCGCCGTCCAGGTCCGCGCCCAGATCCGCACCCCGGACGGCGCCGTCCGCACCACCGGCTGGTACGACCTGTCCGCCGCCGACGGCCGCGCCATCGACGGCAACCCGCTGCCCAGCCACACCCAGCAGAACGCGCTCCGCCGCGCCTGGGACTACTACGCCGCCACCCACGACGGCGACAACCGCGCCACCGGCCCGCGCGGCACCCTCGCCGAGACCTATGTACGGCGGCTGGTGGTGCTGCGGCTGGTGCGCGAGGGCGCGGCGGGGGAGGGCGGGGCCGTGGAACGGGTCCAGGTGCGCTCCAGCACGACCAATGTGGCGCCGCCGTCCTGGAGCGAGGAGGAGATATCCCTGGAGCCGGTGCACCGGGTGCTGCCCTGGTGGCAGGTGCCCGCCGGGGAGCGCACGGGGGACTCCGAAGGCTCGGGGAGCACAGGTGGCACAGGTGGCACGGGTGGCTCGGGGGACATGGGATGAACCGTTTCTCGCTCGCCGTCTCGCGCGCCATCTGCCAGGTCACCGAGCGCCCGCTCGGCCCGTACCAGAGCGCGGTGGTCCGGATCGGGTTCGCGGCGACCTGGCTGCTGTTCCTGCTGCGCGAGTACCCGCACCGCGCGGAGCTGTACGGCCCGGACGGCCCCTGGAGTCAGGAACTGGCCGAGCAACTCGTCGGCATGAACGGCGCGTTCACCGCGCTGCTCTGGTCCGGCAGCACCGTCTGGTTCGAGACGGTCTACGCCCTCGCCGCCCTCTCCGCCCTGCTCCTGCTGCTGGGCTGGCGCACCCGCACCATGTCGGCGCTGTTCATGGTGGGGGTGCTGTCGCTCCAGAACCGCAGTGTCTTCGTCGGCGACGGCGGCGACAACGTGCTGCATCTGATGGCCCTGTACCTGGTCTTCGTGCGCTGCGGCCGGGTCTGGTCGCTGGACGCCCGCCGGGCGCGCCGGACGGCGGCGGCCCGCGCGCGCGGGGAGCGGGTCACCGACCGCACGGGCCCGGTCCTGTGGACGGTCCTCGCCCTCGCCCTCCTGGCCGTGACCGTCTCGGGTCGGCTGGACAGCGAGTGGACGGTGCCGGTGCTGCTGTGGGGGGTGCTGGCCGGGACCGCCCTGTGGTGGGCCGCCGGGCGCCTGCCGGACGGCGCCCAGCCGCGCACGCTCCTGGACATCCTGGCCAACATCCTGCACAACGCCGGACTGCTGGTGATGATGGCGGAGGCGTGTCTGATCTACGCCACGGCCGGCTGGTACAAGATCCAGGGCTCCCGCTGGCAGGACGGCACCGCCGTCTACTACCCGCTCAACCTGGACTACTTCTCCCCCTGGGCCGCCCTCGGCGACCTGTTGACCGCCAGCGGCACCCTGGTCATGGTGATCACCTACGGGACGGTCTTCGTCCAGATCGCCTTCCCGTTCGCCCTGCTCAACCGGCGGGCGAAGAACGTGCTGCTGGCCGCGATGATCACCGAGCACGCGGTGATCGCGGTGGTGCTGGGCCTGCCGTTCTTCTCCCTGGCGATGATCGCGGCGGACCTGGTCTTCCTCCCGACCTCGTTCCTGCGGCGCCTGGGCCGCCTCGCGTCCCGCCTGACGCCCGGCCGGGCAAGACGAACGCACAAGGACGAGGAGGGGAAGGACGGGAAGGAGGGGAAGGAGGAGACGCCCCCCACCACCCCCGTAGGCTTCCCGGCATGAACGACCCGCTGAGCGCCTGGCACCGGGCGGCCGACTCCTCGGTCCTGCTGGACGGCTTCCACGCCCTCAAGCACGCCCTGCGCTTCGGCGCCGCCGTCCCGGTGGCGGTCACCACGGACCGTACGGCGACCCTGGCGCTGACGGCCGACCTGGCACCGGACCTCACCGACCGCCTGGCCGCGCTGCTCACCGAGGTCCCGGAACCGGCGTACCGCGCGCTGGTGCCGCGCCCGCACCCGACCGGCGTGGCCGCCCTCGCGGTACGCCCGCCGCGGGCGGCCCAGCGGGAGCGGCTGGCCCGGCTGCCCCGCCCGGCCCCGGTGGTCGTCCTCGACAACCCGCGCAACCTCGGCAACGCGGGCGCGGTGATCCGGCTGGCGGCGGGCTTCGGCGCGACGGGCGTGATCACCACGGGCACGCTGGACCCCTGGCACCCGACGGTGGTGAGGGCGGCGGCGGGCCTGCACTTCGCGACGGCGGTCGAGCATCTGGCGGTCGCCGACCTGCCTCCGGGCCCCCTGTTCGCCCTGGACCCGGAGGGCGAGGACCTCCGGGACGTGAAGCTCCCCGACGACGCGGTCCTCGCCTTCGGCTCGGAACGCACGGGCCTGTCCCCGGAACTCCGCTCCCGCCCCGCCCACCACCTGTCCCTCCCGATGACCCCCCAGGTCAGCAGCTACAACCTGGCGACCAGCGTGGCGATGGCCTTGTATCACTGGAGCTTGGGGAAGCGGCCCGCCTGAGGGGGGCGGGGGCGGGGTTACGGGGCTTTTGCCGGATGCGGAGGGCTGCGGCGTTGCTGTGAGCGGGCTTTGACGGGGCATCGGCTTTCTCGGGGATTTCTGCGTGTACGGCACTTCATCAGACGTCCTTGCGCGGTACGCCTCGCTGCAACATCTCGCGCGCTCGCTCATGAAGGGCCTGTGCGGCAGGATTCGTGAGGAACGGTTTGAGTGACCTTCTCATTGAGTTGATTCTCTGATCAGCGCGGCCGGACTGTACGAACGGGTAGTCGTCCATTACCTGACTCCACGTCGCGCAAGCAGCTTCCAGATGGCCCATGCTCATCTGCCGTTCTGCGAGTGTTGCCCCATCCAGGACTGCCCGGCGACGATGACGCTTGTTCTGCAAAGAGGCATATCGCTTCAGTGACCGCACAGAACCGGCCGTATCCCCTAGCCCGTATTTCACTTGTGCGATGTCGTACTCCAGAACGGCGTCCCGGTAGTGTCCCATCACTACCCTGCTGGAAGCATTTGTCCTGCCGATCTCTGTTTCCGCTTCCCGAAGGAAGGCCAACGCTGACCTTTGGTCGCCTGTCAAGGCGCTGGCATATGCACGCTGCCCGGCCAGAAAGGCCCGCAGGTTGGACTCGATCGACTTTCCTTCATTCATTGCCGCAGAAGTCAGCCGAAGCGCTGTTCGGCTATGTCCCAACTGAAGGGCCTGGGAACTCATGCCATGCAGCGCAAGGGAATATGCGTTCCTGTCGCCCGACGCCCTCGCCAGTTCCATCGCCTTCAGATAGTAGCGCTGCCCCAGATTTTGCTGCCCCTCATCAACGGCCATATATCCTGTCAGATAGCAGAGGTCGGAGGCGGCGGAGAGCATTTTGCCGCGCACGGAGTCCGACCCTTCCGCGGTCAGATACGGTGCAATCGTGTTCACGATGAACGCCGCCGCTGTCGGGCGGGTATCCCGACCGCCAAATTGGTAGTCAAGATCGGAGAATTGTTGCGTCATGGCAACAACCATCGCGATCTCGCCGTTCCCGATGCGTCGCACCCTGCCCGATTCGGCGGCGGTGATTCTCTCTACGGCATCATGCCAGTTGGGAATCATCATTGCGGTCGAGAAAATTCCGGCGCCAAGCACGCTGCGACGGGCCGCGTCCATATCAAGCCTCCCAAGCTCGACGAGTTCCTGAACTATCCCCATTTCTGAGGTTGCGGGTGCGGCGGGTGCAGGGAAGCCGGCTTCGATATGCGAAACCGCCCGATTCAGTCGGCGGGCCAACGCCTCAAGGACAATGAGGCGAACTGACTCACGAGGTAAGTGTCCCTTGAGCCATTGATTTACGGACGGCTCTTTGTACTTTAGGTGCATACCTCTTTCTGCGCCGATCCGATTCACCGACAGCGCGAATTGCCGTTGCGTCCACCCGGCCTCCCGATGCAGCCTGTCCAAATTCAGATTGGGAGTCTTCACTGACTCTCGCCCCCGGCGCTGGTGTGGATCTTAATTTCTTAAGCCCTGGTACTGGCTCAACGGTACCGCTCTGCGTCACGAGCCAGTTGCCTAGAGTCATGAGAGCGATACGTAAGGCGTGCGGGAGTCACCAGGCACGACAGGTGATCCGGCAACACCCCCACTGCCGGGCCACCGACACGGCGCACCTCACCTCCGCGAGTCCCCCGTTGCCCGTGGCTTGAGCCACCAGCGGCGGGAAGGGGTCCCGGCTCGTGCGCGCACCCCCTGCCACGCGCGTCGGGACCCACACCCACTCTCCCCCGGACAAGGAAACGCACATGGGCGCCACTCTCCCCAAAGGCTGGACGTACTTCCAGTCACAGCCTTCCCCCCAGGGCGAACCCGCGCACTGGTACGCCACCCCGCCGTACGGCGCGCACGTGTCCGTGCTGCACGAGAAGTACGGGGCGCGCAATTCCAGCGACTCGGCATGGAGGCTCGCTCACACGGTGTGCGCGGCCACCTGGCCGAAGCTGTGTCAGGAAGCAGCCGAACAGGTCGCGCTGTACGAGCAGCTCACCGAGGGCGAGCGGTGAGCGTCCCCGCAAGACGTGCCGGCTGCTCCACCAAGTGCTCCGCGCCGTCGGACGGGACGGCAACGCCCTGGGCGTGCGCGTCGTACTGGCCTCCATGACCTACCACGCCCGTGCCGGGCACCCGAACACCCGACTGCCCCTTCGCGGCTGGGCATGACCCAAACAGAAAGTGCACGAGATGAGCAACGACGACGACCTGTTCGGCCTGATCGGGGATCTCGGAGCGGCGGTCAACGCCGCCAAGGATCCGGCTCTGGACCCCCAGTTGCAGGCGCTCGCGCGGCAGGCCGCCGAGAGGGCAGCGGCCGAGCTGGCGCAGCACAAGCCCGACAACCCCCAGTAGACCCCCGTCCGGCCACTTGACGACGGCGGTGGCCGGACGGGCCAGCAAGGCACCCGACCGACAAGGAGAG